>DAOMOD010000243.1:0-5613 GCA_035444205.1 Lysobacteraceae bacterium | reverse complement strand
CCGCATTGCGGAAACGTCTGGAGATCAAGCTATGAAACCCGGGGAAACGTCAGGGCGCTTCCTCGGCCCCATTGTGTTCGACATCTACAGCGATCAGATCATGGACGCCGGGACGCGGGCCAATCATGAGTCCGACGTACCCTGCCTGGACCGCTATCCGAACAATCTCCTTGTGGACCAGGGAGAGCAGACTCACGAGCCGATCGGCCGCCATCCGGGCTTCAACGGTTCCGTCGGCAATCCGGGAGGTACACCGGTTCGCATCCTGGGTGGTGAAAATACCTTCTTCGAGCCGAGCGATCCCGACCAGAATCGCCCTCGTCATGTCTTTTACGACCCGGTTCTGACCGACTTCACCCGCGCCCGCGAACCCATCGTCCGCATCCGTATCACCTCCGGCATGCACGGCGCCTTCAGCGGCACCTATTACGACCAGGCACGCCAGGGCGAGGGCTTCACCTTCGAAGTGACCGGGCCATGGCTCGATCGCCGCCTGGTGATGACCTGGTACACCTACCGCCCGGATGGCTCCGGTGAGCCCATGTTCCTGATCGGCGAGGGTCCGCTGGCGCTACTGAACGGAGCGCCGAACGTGGAACTGTTCGAGGCCACCGGTGGGCGTTTCGCTTCGACCGACAACCCCGAACTGGTGACCGTGCGTCGTTGGGGCAGCGTGCGCGTGGAGTTTCCGCCTCCGCTGTGCCAGCGTGTGCGGGTCTTCAACATCGAGCCGGAGGATCCGGCTTACGAGGTGCCCCCGGAGATCGAGGCGCAGCGGCTGACGCCGCTGCTCAGCGGCCTGGAGCGCCTCTGTGGCACCTTCCTGGTACCGATCGGGTCGGCGGTGGATTTCTAGCCCCAGCGAGTGGCCGCGGCCGCTCGGAAGGTGTCGACCACTGAACCGTCCCGGCCGATCCATTTGGCTATTGCATTTGACGAGGTGCCGACATGTCCGTGATCCGATGCGCGCAAGTTTGTTTGGCCTCAATCAGTTTGCTGGCGCCCATGCACGTCCCTGCGTCGGCGCAGGAAGACGCCATGGTGTGGGTCATCGTGGAAGTGGAGGATCTGCGGCCGAGGAACGAGCAGGATCGGACGGACAGTTTCGGTGCCGTCGTCGCATACGCTATGCACGACGGTACGTTCCAAGCCTATCGGGAGGGCGAACAGGCCAGTGAAGCCTTGAGAACCTTCGCCAATGAAGGCTACTTCGGTCCCTTGCAGGAGGCGATCATTGCTCAGGATCAAGATGTGCGTAGCGCTTACATCATGCCGCCAGACCTTTCGGCACGAGGTTCCATCCAGTGGTCGAACGCGATCTGGGACGGCCTCATGCCGATGTTTGACCGCTTCAGTAATCGCTATTTCAGCTACTTCATCAAGATTTGCCCCTCTGACGATGCGTTCATCGCCAACGAGGATTCACGTGCCATCGAGGTCTTCGACGACGAGGGTCGCTTCCTGGGTCCCATCGTGTTCGACATCTACAGCGAGCAGATCATGGACGCCGGAACGCGCGCCAACGACGAAGCCAACCTGGCCTGCCTGGATCGATATCCGCACCTCGATTTCGTGGACGTCGGAGAACGCACGCACGAACCGATCCGTCGCCACCCGGGCTTCAACGGTTCCGTCGGCAACCCGCACTCTGTTCCGGTCCGGATCCTCGGAGGCGAAAACACCATCTACGACTGGTCCGACCCCGACCAGAATCGCCCACGCCACGTCTACTACGACCCGGTGCTGACCGACTTCACCCGCGCACGCGAACCCATCCTCCGCATCCGCATCACCTCCGGCATGCACGGCGCCTTCAGCGGCACCTACTACGACCCGGCCCGACAGGGCGAGGGTTTCAGCTTCGAGGTGGCCGGCGAATGGCTCGATCGACGCCTGGTGATGACTTGGTACACCTACCGTCCCGATGGTTCCGGCGAGCCCATGTTCCTGATCGGCGAAGGGCCGCTGGCGTTTCTGAACGGCGCGCCGAACGTGGAACTGTACGAGGCCACGGGCGGGCGTTTCGCTTCGACCGACAACCCCGAACTGGTGACCCTGCGTCGCTGGGGCAGCGTGCGCGTGGAGTTTCCGCCGCCGCTATGCCAGCGTGCGCGGATCTTCAACATCCAGCCCGAAGACCCGGCCTACGAGGTGCCCTCATCGATCATGACCCAGCGGGTTACGCCGCTGCTCAGCGGTTTCGAACGTCACTGTGGTACCTATCTGGTGCCGGTTGGGTCGATGGTGGATTTCTAGCCCACGCTTCTCAAGGCGCTGCTGCTACGGCCACGTGCCATCTCAATAGCTGTCGACCACTGCGCATGACCCATTTCGCCAACCACGCAACGATCCCGCCGCATCGGAGGCGGACAGGGCGCGCGTACCGCGACGGCGAAGCCAAGTCGCTTCAAGTTTCGGTACGGCTGCGCCCCGCCGCAGCCACGGCATCCAGGTAGGCCTGCCACAGCTCGGATTGACGGCGGCCGAGATCGAGCAGGTAGCTCCACGAGAAGATGCCGGTGTCGTGGCCGTCGTCGAAGCGCAGCAGCACGGCATAGTTGCCGACCTGTTCCACTGCACTGATCGCCACCTGCTCCTTGCCCACCTGCAGCACGCGCTGATCCGGCCCGTGTCCCTGCACTTCCGCCGACGGCGAATGCACCCGCAGAAACTCGCAGGAAAACCGAAAGCACTCGCCGGAATCGAAATCGACTTCCAGCACGCGCTCGGCGCGCTTCAGGCGGATGGCGGTGGGGCGAGGCATGGCTGGTGGCGGTTCGGGGGACGATGCAGGGTTTCTCAGGGTTGAGGCTTGAATTAGGGTCTAGGGCTTAGGGCTTAGGGCTTAGGGCTTAGGGCCTAGGGCCTAGGGCCTAGGGCCTAGAGCTCTCGCCAGTTCGGAGCATTGCGGCTTCCCCTGGGCGCACTCGGCACGCCAATGCGCTGAAAGGCGCCAGATTCGGCTTCTCCCTAAGCCCTAAGCCCTAAGCCCTCAAAGTATGTACCGACTCAAATCCTCGTCCTTCGCCAGCGCCTGCAGGTGCTCGTCGACGTAGCCGGCGTCGATCCGGTATTTCTGTCCGGCGCGGTCCGGGGCTTCGTAGGAGATGCGTTCGAGCAGGCGTTCCAGCACGGTGTGCAGGCGGCGGGCGCCGATGTTCTCCTGGCGCTCGTTGATATGGAAGGCCAGTTCGGCCAGCCGATCGATGCCGTCGTCGGCGAAGTCGAGCTGCACGCCCTCGGTCATCAGCAGGGCCTGGTACTGGCGGGTCAGGGAATACTCGGGTTCGCGCAGGATGCGGCGGAAATCGTCGGCGCTGAGCGCGGCCAGCTCGACACGGATCGGAAAGCGGCCCTGCAATTCGGGGATCAGGTCGGAAGGTTTCGCCAGGTGGAAGGCACCGGAGGCTATGAACAGCACATGGTCGGTCTTGATCGGGCCATGCCGGGTGTTGACGGTGGAGCCTTCCACCAGGGGCAGCAGGTCGCGCTGCACGCCCTCGCGACTGACGTCGGCGCCGGCGAACTCGCTGCGCTTGGCCACCTTGTCAATCTCGTCGATGAAGACGATGCCGTTCTGCTCGGCATTGGCCAGCGCCTCGACTCGGATCTCCTCTTCGTTGACCAGCTTGCCTGCCTCCTCCTCGACCAGCAGCGGCAGTGCGTCCTTGACCTTCAGCGTGCGGCGCTGCGACTTCTGCCCGCCAAGGTTCTGGAACAGGCCCTTGAGCTGCTGCGTCATCTCCTCCATGCCGGGCGGCGCCATGATCTCGACGCCCGCCGACTGCGCCAGTTCGACTTCGATCTCGCGCTCGTCGAGCTGACCCTCGCGAAGCTGCTTGCGCAGCTTCTGCCGGGTATCGGATTCGCCGTCGCTGTCGCCGATCTCGATGGGGTATCCGGGTCCTCGACGCTTGGGCATCAGGACATCGAGCAGGCGGTCTTCGCCGCGGTCCTCGGCGCTCGACTGCACCTTGGCCTTGGCCTGCTCGCGGGTCATCTTCATCGACACCTCGACCAGGTCGCGCACGATCTGCTCGACATCCTTGCCGACGTAGCCGACTTCGGTGAAGCGGGTCGCTTCCACCTTGACGAATGGCGCGTTGGCGAGCGACGCCAGGCGGCGTGCAATCTCGGTCTTGCCGACACCGGTCGGGCCGATCATGAGGATGTTCTTCGGCGTCACCTCGTTGCGCAGCGCCTGAGGCAGCTGCATGCGGCGCCAGCGGTTGCGCAGCGCGATCGCCACGGCGCGTTTGGCAGCATCCTGGCCGATGATGTAACGATCCAGTTCCTGGACGATCTCGCGGGGGGTCATGGAGGACATTGGGGGGCCAGCGTTCGGTGGGTGTTGGGTGTTTGTGAGGACTGCGATGGTCGGGAGCGGTTTGGTTCTGGGTTTCAGGGCCTAGGCCCTAGGCGCTCGCGTCACAATGCCTCGATGGTCACACTCCGATTCGTATAGATACAAATGTCCGCAGCGATACCAAGCGCCTTCTCCACGATGTCGCGGGCGGACAGGTCGGTATTGTCCAGCAGGGCGCGCGCCGCGGCCTGGGCGAAGGGGCCGCCGGAGCCAATGGCGATCAGACCGTCCTCGGGTTCGATGACGTCGCCGTTGCCGCTGATGATCAGCGATGCATCGCGATTGGCCACGGCCAGCAGGGCTTCGAGCCGGCCCAGGCGACGGTCGGTGCGCCAGTCCTTGGCCAGTTCGACCGCGGCACGCACCAGTTGGCCGTGCTTCTCCAGCTTGGCCTCGAACAGTTCGAACAGGGTAAAGGCATCGGCAGTAGCGCCGGCAAAGCCGGCCAGCACGTCGCCCTTGCCCAGGCGCCGCACCTTGCGGGCATTGGACTTCATCACCGTGTTGCCAAGGGTGACCTGACCGTCGCCGCCGATGACGACCTCATCGCCGCGGCGCAGTGACACGATGGTGGTGGCATGCGCGGATTGCATCTTCACTGTCTCGCGACTGGAAAGCGGGAACCTGTGGACGCGCACGCGGACCGCATTCAACCGCCGGACTCGCGCAGCGCGATGGACTCGACCCCGTTGGCGGCGAGCTGGCGGCGCACGTCCTCGACCGCGCGGGCATTGTCGTAGGGGCCAAGACGCACGCGGTGCCAGGTATTGCCATCGATGGTGACGGGGATGACCTGGGCGACGTGGCCAAGCAGGGCGAGCCTCGCCTTCAGCGCCTCGGCATCGCGCGGCTCCCGGAAGGAGCCGGCCTGCAGCAGCAGACGCTGTCCGGATCCCGGTTCGGCGGCGGTGGACGGCTGCGTAGCCTGGCGCGCAAGCTCCTCGCGCGGCACCACCACTTCCTGTTCGGGCAGGATGGTGTAGAAGTCGTAGCGTGGGCGTCGCTCGCGCGGGTCGTCCTGTGCCACCGGTGGGTCGAGTTCCATGGGCGCGGCAGCGTCCGGATCGGGGCGCGGCTGATCGTTGCGCCCGAAATCGCGGAACAGCACAAGCCCCGACAGCAGCAGTCCCAGCACCACGCCTGCCAGCAGCCAGAGCCATGCCGGAAGGGGCTGACTGCCTCGGCGTGCCTGGCCTCCACGTCTGCTCATGGCGACAATCCTACATGCTCTCTGGCGCGGAAACGCC
>DAOMOD010000242.1:4715-5655 GCA_035444205.1 Lysobacteraceae bacterium | reverse complement strand
CCCGCTCCTCAATGAACCCCAAGGCAGTCATCCTTCTTTCCGGTGGTATGGATTCCGCAGTCGCTCTGGCCGAGGCGCGAGCGGCCGGCTTTGACGCGCACGCGCTCAGCATTGCCTACGGCCAGCGCCATGGGGCGGAACTTGAGGCAGCGCAGGCGGTGGCGAAAGCACTGGGCGCGGCCGAGCACAAGGTGCTGACGCTCGACCTGCGCGCCATCGGCGGCTCGGCGCTGACCGCCGACATCGCGGTGCCGGAGCAGGCCAGCGAGGGCATCCCGGTGACCTACGTGCCGGCGCGCAACACCATCATGCTGTCGCTGGCGCTGGGCTGGGCCGAGGTGCTGGGCGCGGACGACATCTACGTCGGCGTCAACGCCGTGGACTATTCCGGCTATCCCGATTGCCGCCCTGCGTTCGTCGAAGCCTTCGAAAAGCTTGCCAACCTTGCCACCCGGGCCGGTGTCGAGGGACACCACATGCGCATCCACGCACCGCTGATGGTCATGAGCAAGGCCGACATCGTGCGTCGCGGCCTCGAGCTGGGTGTCGATTTCGGCCTCACTGTATCCTGCTACCAGGCCGACGCAGAAGGTCGCGCCTGCGGCCGCTGCGATGCCTGTCGCCTGCGTGCGCAGGGCTTTACCGAGGCCGGCGTTCCGGATCCTACGCGCTATCAGCCGAGGTAGGAGCGGCGAAAGCCGCGACCGTCCCCGCGCATCAATGCCGCACACCGGTCGCCCACCAGTGGGCTCCTACAGACGATCGTTCCTTGTCCACGCTCGCCCAAGGGCCTAAACTTCGCGCCCTTCGCTTCCCGTGGGTCGTTAGCTCAGTTGGTAGAGCAGCGGACTTTTAATCCGTAGGTCGATGGTTCGAGTCCATCACGACCCACCATTCTCCCGAAAACCGTTCCCGCGCCCGACCCTGGACGTTTCCTGTG
>DAOMOD010000242.1:284-4615 GCA_035444205.1 Lysobacteraceae bacterium | reverse complement strand
CGCGGAACGGGGGATGGACTCGAACCAGGGTTCGCTGTCTGGCGCAGGGCTTTCCTGCCCTGCTGGACAGTCCGGCCTGCGCCATCCATGGCTCCGGCGCTCGGCGGGGCGAAGCAATGCTTCGCCCTTATCCGCCTCGCCCATCACGACCCACCATTCTCTCGAATGCCACTCCCGCGCCCGACCCTGGACGTTTCCTGTGCGCGGAACGGGGGATGGACTCGAACCAGGGTTCGCTGTCTGGCGCAGGGCTTTCCCCGGACCTACGAAAGATGTGCCCCGTAGGAGCGCACCCTGTGCGCGACAGTCCCCTCGCATGGATGCCACGCCCCTGTCGCCCACAAGGTCGGTTCGGCCGCTTCGCGTCTGCGCCGGGCTTCCCCCGGACCTACGACAGTCACGTTCCGTAGGAGCGCACCCTGTGCGCGACCATTGCCTCGCTTCGTGGCACGGTCTGATCGCGGCTGTCGCCGCTCCTACGGGAGCGCGGAATCTCGCGGGGCTATCCCTTTACGCACACCACCTGCTTCAGCGTGTGCACCACCTCGACCAGGTCGGTCTGATGGGCCATGACTTGATCGATGTCCTTGTAGGCGGCGGGCAGTTCGTCGAGCACGCCCTTGTCCTTGCGGCACTCGACGCCTTCGGTCTGGCGCGCGAGGTCGGCCGGCTTGAAGCGGCGTCTGGCCTCGGTGCGGGAGAATCGGCGCCCGGCGCCGTGGGCGCAGGATTGGAAGGATTCGGGATGGCCCTTGCCGCGCACGATGTAGCTGCGCGCGCCCATGCTGCCGGGAATGATGCCGAGTTCGCCGGCCCCGGCGCGGATCGCGCCCTTGCGCGTCACCAGCACGTCCTCGCCGAAGTGGCGTTCGCGCACCACGTAGTTGTGATGGCAGTTGATGGCGCGGGCCTCGGTGTCGAAGGGCGGCAGGCATGCACGCATGGCATCGAGCACGCGCGCCATCATCAGTTGCCGGTTGGCCAGGGCGTAGTCCTGCGCCCAGCCGACGGCCGCAACGTAGTCGGAAAAATCCGCGCTGCCCTCGTCGAGCCAGGCAAGGTCGCGATCGGGCAGGCGCACGTTCTCGCGCAACATGCGTTCGCGTGCCCGGGCGATAAAGTGCTGGCCGATGCGATTGCCGATGCCACGCGAACCGGAGTGCAGCATGGCCCAGACGCGCTGCGACTCGTCGATGCAGACCTCGATGAAATGATTGCCGCCGCCCAGGGTGGCGAGCTGGCGCAGCCAGCGCCGCGCGTCGCGTTCGGCAAGTTCGGGATGGCGTTCGGCGAGACGGCGGTAACCTTGGGTCAGCCCCGCGTCGGGCGTATCCGGGGCCTCGTCGTCGCGGTGCATGGCGAAGCCCACCGGCACGCGCGCCTCGATCTCCCCGCGCAATCGCCCCAGCGAATCGGGCAACTGGCGCGCGCCGAGCGTAGTGCGCACCGCCATCATGCCGCAGCCGATGTCGACGCCGACCGCGGCCGGGACAATGGCGCCACGTGTCGCCACCACCGAACCAACCGTGGCGCCCAACCCGACGTGCACGTCCGGCATGGCCGCCACGTGGCGGAACACGAAGGGCAGACTGGCGGTGTTGGCGAGCTGTTCGAGCGCCTTCGGATCAACGTCGTCGGTCCACACCTTCACCGGCACGCCGCGGGTATCGAGGGTGGTGAGCACGGGCATGAGACCACTGTACTGCGAACCCGAGCTTGAGGGCGCTTCTCGGCGCACATGCCAGTGGCTCGCAAGCGCGCCTCATCGCTCCGGAGGAAAAGGGGATCGATCGGTTGGTCCCGCGTCCCGAGCCCAGCCCCGCGCAGCCCGCAGGGCGGCATCACCATGCCGCCGTCTTCGGTCCGCGGGGCGAAATGTCGGCACGGTGGTGCCGACCTACGACTGCTTTGCGTGCATTGCGGACCGAATTCTTGTCCCGAGTCCCGAGTCCCGATCCAGCCTATCGCCGCGCGACCGGCTCTCCCGCCGCCGTGTCCTTCACCACCGCCACGTACGAAAAGTTGAAGCACATCTCCTCGTCCGATCCATAACCGCCCAGCACCGGCTGGTCGGTGGCGTTCTCGAATTCGCACTCCACGGCAAGGCGGGTCTGCTTGAAGGCAGACCTGGGCGTGCGCTTGGGGGAGACGAAGGTGAAGTCGCGCTGCCAGTTGAGGTCCCAGCGTGGTACCCGCAGCAGGGTCTCCTTGTGGCCGTGACGGTCGGTGAGGCTGATGGTGCCGGCGGCGCCGAAGCTGTGCATGTGCAGGTTGGCGGAATGCACTTCCAGCGCGGCGATCTGCGATTCGTCGAGGCCGATGTGGCGGCCGATGTAGCCGGACAGGGCTTCGAAATCGTAGGCCGCCTCGTAGCGCGTGCGCTGCCCCGGCGGGATCACCATGGAGCCGTTGTCGGCGGCGTCGGTCCACTGGAAGCGGGTCACCGGCACATGCAGGGCCGGCTTGTCGACATGGTGGGCCACGGTGAACTCCATGCGCGATCCCTCATCGCCCTCGCCCGGCGCAAACGCCGAGTAGTAGTGCATCTGCACCACCACCGCCATGCCCGGCTTCATCGGAATGCCGGTACCCGCCGGAAATGCGTAGCCGTCCATGCCCGGTGCCCAGTGCGCCAGCCAGAAGCTGCCACGGTTCAACTCCCGCACGCCGTCGGGGTACTTCGCATCGTAGGCGGCACGCGCGTCCGGCTTGCCCAGGCGGTCGGGCACCGCGCCGCCAAAGCACTGGTAACCGTGCCCGTCTTCCTCGTCCTCAAGCGCCTTGAATCGCGCCACGAGTTCAGGCTGCACGGCGAACACCACCAGGTGGTGCGCCACGCGCAGGTTGCCCGGCAGTGCACGGAAGCCGGTGATGTAGGCGGGTTTGTCCAGCGGCCAGTCGAGCACGAAGCAGCGGTAGTCGTCCTTGCGCGCCTGGTTCGGCAGGTAGGCGCGTCCGGGCAGCACGTCGAGGCCGAGGTCCGGCTTGAACGTGGATGCCACGCTCGCCGCGGCACCGTGGTCCGGTCTGGATTCGCCCTTGGGAAACCCGGCCGCTGCCCAGGACCTGAGCATCCGCAGCTCGTCCTCCCCGAGCGAAGGGTCGTCGACGTACTGCTGATGTCCGGGCTCGGCCAGCCACGGCGGCATGCGCCGTTCGGTCGCCGCGGAGACGATGGCAGGACCGAGCGTGTAGGTGAACTCGGGGTCCTCGAAGGAGAAGGACAGACTTGACGCCGCATGGCATCCCAGACAGTGCTTCTGGACCAGGGGGCGCACATCGCCGTAGTAGTCCTGCGCCGCCGCAGGGACGGCAAGCACCAGCGCCAACGGGAACAGGCACTTTTTCATTTCGAAGCAACCTCTCGGATATCCACGCGCGCGAGCCAGGTGCGCAAGGCCTGCAGCTCGGCACTGTTGATGTGGCCGACGTGACGATGCACCTCATCGCCCGTGGCATCGACGATGATGAAGGTGGGTACGGTCAGCACCGCCAGTCGCGACTTCAGGTCGCCGTCCTGATCGAAGTAGAAGCGACCGGGATGCTTCGCAAAGAGTGCCAGCCGATCGAGGTAGCGCTGCCCGGATTCGATGTCGTCGTCGAGGCTGATGGCGAGATAGCGCACGCCGGGAAAGCGCTCGGCGAGTTCGTCGACCTCGTCCATCAGACTCATGCAGCTACGGCACCAGCTCGCCCAGAACTGCAGCAACAGCGGCCGGCCTTCGAGGTCGGCGCCGCGCAGGGGTTCGCCGGAAAACGCGGGCAGCACGAGGTCCGCCTGCCAGACAGATTCGGCGCGCGCATCCGGGGCTGGCAAGCCTGTCACCAGCAGTGCCAACAGCGCTGTCGCAACCCGGCGCATCGACATGCGCACAATCTCCCACCCACAACCACGGTAGCAGCAGTGTACTCCCAACCACGCATCTGCCATCCCGCCGAAAGTCAGGCCCGTTCCCCGCCGTTGGTAGAGTCCATCCGACGCAGCCCGTTGGGCGACATCACCATGCCGCCGTCATCGGCCCGCGGGGCACGATGTCGGCACGGTGGTGCCGACCTACGACAACTCTTGTGGGCGACCCGGGTGTGGTTCGACGGGCGCCCTGAAAATGGATGTCCGCTCAGCGGCCTTTGCGGACATATGCTCTTTGTCCCGGGTCCCGGGTCCCGAGTCCCGAGTCCCGAGTCCCTACGAAAACAACCCGGCATCCTTGATGCGGCGGATCTCGTCACGGACGCGCGCGGCTTCCTCGAATTCGAGATCCTGCGCGTGCCGGTACATCTGCGCCTCCAGCTTGCGCACCATCGCCGCCATCTGCTCCGGCGCCAGCGCG
>DAOMOD010000242.1:0-207 GCA_035444205.1 Lysobacteraceae bacterium | reverse complement strand
GGGCGCCCTCCATGATGTCGGTGATCTTCCTCACCACCGAGGCCGGCGTGATGCCATGTTCGGCGTTGTAGGCTTCCTGCTTCGCGCGGCGCCGGTCGGTTTCGTCGATGGCCGCCTGCATCGAACGGGTGACGGTATCGGCGTAGAGGATGGCCTTGCCGCGCAGGTTGCGCGCGCAGCGGCCGATGGTCTGGATCAGCGAGCCGG
>DAOMOD010000241.1:0-5659 GCA_035444205.1 Lysobacteraceae bacterium | reverse complement strand
GGTTTCACGATCCAGCCGTACACGGTGGTGTCGTCGGCACCGGCGAAGCTGAACTGCTCGTAGTCGCCGAAGGCCACGTCCGCAAGCCGCTCGGCGTTGTGCGACGTGAGCTGGCGCAGACCGCGACCGCGCAGATCGCTGCGATGGATCTGCGCCGGACCACCGAGGTGATCGCGGCTGTAGGCCACGGTGTCGCCGCCGACACTGAAACCGCCGATGCTGCCGTCGCCGCTGATCGCCGTTGCGGCACCACTGCGCACGTCGATGGCGAACAGGCGACGGTGGCCGACGTCGTCCGACCAGGTGAACAGGCTGCGGCCGTCGCGCGAGAAGGCCAGGCCATGCGCGGAGCGGTCCCAGTCCGGTGCCACTTCGCGGGTGTCGCCCGAGCGCAGGTCGCGCAGCAGGATGCGGTAGCGATCGGCCTCGAATCCTGCGCGGCTCATCGCCAGCCAGGCCAGATAGCGGCCATCGGGCGAAAACACCGGATTGGTATCCGTGGCCGGATTGTCGGCGGTGATGTTCTCCGGAAGAGCGTCACCCTCGATGGCGACACGATAGAGATCGAGATTGGTCGACCACGGCTCCGCGGCCCCTTCCACGCGCGCCGCGAACACGATATGCGCGCCGTCCGGACTGAAGGCAATCTCGTCGGCGCCGCCGAAGGGCTTGGAGGGGATGTCGGCGTCCAGACCCGCGCTCAGGTGCCGCGGCGTGCCGGCCCTGCCGTTCTCGCCAATGTCGGCAACGAAGAGCTGGGCGCGGCGGCCGTCCTTCCAGGTATCCCAGTGGCGCACGAACAGGTTCTCGTGCAGCACACCGCTGGACTTCGCCGAACTGCGTTCGTCGAGGCGCGCCTTGCTGCAGTCGAGATCCTCGCAATCGAGGAAGACCTCCAGACTCAGCGCCAGCCGCTTGCCGTCCGGTGCCACCACGAAGGCACCGATGCCCAGCGGATAATCGGTGACCTGCATCGCCTCGCCACCGACCAGCGGCAGGTTCCACACCTGCATGCTGCCCGAGCGCGAGGTGAGGAAGTAGATCGAGTTGCCGTCCGGTGCCCAGCGTGGCGACACCGCGCTGGCGCCGGGTCCGGTCATGCGCCGCGGCGCACGCGAGCCGTCGGCCGGCACCATCCAGAGGCCGACCACACCGCGGTCGCCGTCCATGTCGGTCTCGCGCAGCGTGTAGGCGATGCGGCGACCGTCCGGCGACACCTGCGGATCGCCCACCCGCTCCAGCCGCACCAGGTCCTCGACGTCGAATGGGCGGGTTTCGGCCTGCACGGCCGGCACGAGGAGGAACACAAGGAGGACGAGAAGGCTGCGGGTCATGGCGGCAGGACGAGGGCAAAGGGATGGGTGAGTATAGCGTTGAGGGCATGGCGCCACTTGGCGCCAAGGGCGTGAGGGTTTTTCGTAGGGCCCAGGCCCTTGAAGCTCACGAATACCCGATCCACACCGCCACCACCAGCGCCACCGCCGAGGCCGCGGTGAGCTTCAGGAACAACGGCCAGGCGAAGCGGAACCAGCGGTCGTAGGGCACGCCGACGACGCCGAGGATGGCCATCAGCACCACGTTGGTGGGGATGATCATGTTGGAAAAGCCGTCGCCGAACTGGAAGGCCAGTACCGCAATCTGGCGACTGACGCCGACGATGTCGCCCACCGGCGCCATGATCGGCATGGTGACGAAGGCCTGCCCGGAGCCGGACGGCACGAACAGGTTGATGATGGTCTGCACCAGCATCATGCCCACCGCCGACAGCTCCGGACCCACCTGCTGCAGCGGCAGCGAGATGCCGTGCACGATGGTGTGCAGCACCTGGCCATCCTCCAGGATCAGGCCGATGCCGCGGGCGAAGCCCACCAGCAACGCCACGACAGCGAGTGCCGAGGCGCCGGCGGCGAAGCGCTTGGCGATGTCGTCCACGCCGAGTCCACCGACCAGACCGGCGGCCAGCGCCAGCGCCAGCCACACCGCGCCCACCTCGATCAGGTACCAGCGCATCTGCAGGATGCCGAACACGATGCCGGCCAGGGCCAGCCCGGTGAGCGCCAACACGATCAGATGGCGGCGTGTGAATTCCGGGTAGGCCTCGGGCACTGCGTTCTCGACGCCCTCGACGCCATGCAGCAGGCTGGACTCGGGGTTGTCGCGCACGCGTTGGGCGTAGCGCCAGACGTGGTGTACGCCAATCGCCACAAAGGGAATGAACAGGGCGTAGCGATAGGCGATGCCCGAGGCCGGCGGCAACTCGGCGATGCCCTGCGCCACCATCACCGTGTAGGGATTGATCGTGGCCACCCCGTAGCCGATGCAGTAGCCGCCGATCATGATGCCCATGGCGGTCATGGCATCGAGCCGCATGGCCACGCATAGTGCCACCAGCATCGCCGCAAAGGGAATGTATTCGGTGGATACGCCAAGGTGTCCGGATCCGAAGGCGAACACCGCCATGGCGCTGGCAATCAGCAGGCCCGGACTGTGGCCGACGGTTTTCAGGATCCAGCCGAGCAGCGCGTCCAGCGCACCGGTGGCGCGCAGCACGGCGATGGTGCCGCCGACGATGAGCAGGAAGAAGATGATGATCTGTGCATCCGCCAGCGCGCGCGGCACCGCCGTGAACAGCGCCCATGGCCGCAGCCACACGCGCTCCTCGGCCAGGGTGAAGGTGCCCGGCACCACCATCATCCGCCCGGCCTCGTTGGCCACCATCTCGAAGCGCCCCTGCGGCAGCGTCCAGGTCATCACCAGCGCCACGATCATCATGGCGAACAGCAGGACCAGGGTATGGGGGACGCGGAAGGCTTTGGACATGGGACCTGGCCGGAACGGAGAGGCGGGGGAGTATAGCTTTCTGGGGCCTAGGGCCTAGGGCCTAGGGCTTAGGGCCTAGGGATGGCGAGTTCGCAACGTGGTCGCTTTACCCGCTAGCCTTCGGCACATCGAAACCAGTGATAGTGAGAGCAGATCACGATCCGCGAGCTTCTCCCCTAGGCCCTAAGCCCTAGGCCCTAGGCCCTGAAAGGCCCTGCGCCCTAGGCCCTAAGCCCTGTGCCCTGTGCCCTACGCCCTGTGCCCTGCGCCCTCGCTACTGCCTCACGAATAACCAATCGCCACCGCCACCACCAGCGCCAGGCTCGCCGCGACCAGCAGCTTCACCATCAGCGGCCAGATGAAGCGGAACCAGCGGTCGAAGGGGATGCCGGCGATGCCGAGGATGCTCATCAGCACCACGTTGGTGGGCACGATCATGTTGGCAAGGCCATCGCCGAACTGGAACGCCAGCACGGCAGTCTGGCGGGTGACGCCGACCAGGTCGGACAAGGGCGCCATGATCGGCATGGTGGCGTAGGCCTGACCCGAGCCGGAGGGGATGAAGAAATTGAGGATGGTCTGGATGAACAGCATGCCGATGGCGGCGCCATAGGCGCCGATCGAGGCGAGCGGCGCGGCCAGTCCGCTGACGACGGTGTCGAGCACCTGGCCGTCCTCGAGAATCATGGCAATCGAGCGGGCGAAACCGATCAGCAGTGCCGTACCAGCGAGCTCGCAGGCGCCTTCGGAGAAACGCTTGGCGGTGTTGTCGAGACCCAGGCCACCGACGATGCCGGCGACGATGGCAAGGCCGAGAAACAGCGCGCCCAGCTCCACCAGATACCAGCCCGGCTTGGCGATGCCCCACACCATCAGCGCCAGCGTCAGCAATGCCGCGATCAGCACCAGCAGGCGGCGGCCGTCCAGCGGCGGGAACTCGGTCGGCGGCAGGTGCTTCGACTCGATGCCGGCCATGAGACTGGTGGCGGGATCGGCCTGCACGCGGCGTGCGTACGACCATACGTGGTGGATGCCGATGGCCACGAAGGGAAAGAACAGGATCACCCGGTATTCCCAGCCCGAGGTCGGCGGTAGCTCGGCCACGCCCTGCGCCACCAGCACGGTGAAGGGATTGAGGGCGGCCACGCCATAGCCGATGCCGTAGCCGACCACCATGATGCCCATCGCGGTCATCACGTCCATGCGCATGGCCAGACAAAGCGCAATCAGCAGGGCCGCAAAGGGTATGTATTCCTCGGCCACGCCGATGGCACCCGAGCCCGCGGCGAACAGGGCGATGCCGATGCCGATCAGCAAGGCCGGACTGTGCCCGATGTGCTTGAGCACCGAACCGAGCACGGCATCGATCATGCCGGTGGCGCGCAGCACGCTGATGGCACCACCGACGATCAACACGAAGAAGATGATGTCCTGCGCCGCTTCCAGCGAACGCGGGATCACCGTCAGCAGGGAGGTCGGCGCCAGCCGCACGGGCTCTTCGGCTGCGGTGTAGGTCCCGGGCACCACCACCTGCCGGCCCTGCTCGTTGGCCACACGCTCGAAGTTGCCCTGCGGAAGCGTCCAGGTCGCCACCCAGGCCGCGACCATGATGCCGAACAGCAGCACCAGCGTATGCGGGACGCGGAAGCCCTTGGCCATGTCGATTTCCCCCGGCGAAAGGGCGGCAGTATAGCCGTGAAGGGCTCAGGGCCTAGGGCCTAGGGGTGGCCAGATCGAAGCTCATTCGTCCTTTCGGGAAAGGGTTCGGGATATTGCCGAGTTCGAGGGGTGCAGCGCCGAAGCAGACCGCGAGCGTTTCCCCCTAGGCTCTAGGCCCTAGGCCCTAAGCCCTCGGGCCCAAGCCCTACGCCCTCCCATACACATCCTCCAGCCGCTCGATATCGTCCTCGCCGAAATAGTCCCCGCACTGCGTCTCGATCAAGTGCAGCATCTCCGTCCCGGGATTCTCCAGGCGGTGCAACGTACCCATGGGGATGAACGTGCTCTGGTTGCGTTCAAGCAGGAATTCCTCCTCGCCCACGCGCACCCTGGCGGTGCCCTGCACCACGGTCCAATGCTCGCTGCGGCGCTGGTGGCGCTGCAGCGAGAGCACCCCACCCGGCTTCACGCTGAGACGCTTGACCTTGCAGTCGTCGGCGTCCTCCAGCACGGTGTAGCTGCCCCACGGACGGTGCGCGGTGCGGTGCACGCTGGCAGCCTGGTGATCCTCGGCGCGCAGGCGCTCGACAACCTCCTTCACCGATTGCGTCTGGCTGCGGTGCGCGACCAGTACGGCATCGCCGGTGTCCACCACCACCAGGTCTTCGGTGCCGACCAGGGCCACCATGCGACCGGCGCCCTGCACGATGCAGCCACGCGCCTCGACCAGGATCGCCTGACCCTGCACGCGGTTGCCTTCGGCATCGGCGGGCTTGAGTTCGCCGACCGCGTTCCACGAGCCGATGTCGCTCCAGCCGATGGATGCCGGCACCACGGCACGGTGCTTGGCGCGCTCCATGATGGCGTAGTCGATCGAGATGTCGGGCATGGCGGCGAAACTGACCGGCTCGAAAGCGATGTCGACGCCGTTGTCGGTGGCGGCGGCGTGCGCGGCACGGGCCGCCGTCAGCAGTTCGGGCGCCACCGCCTTCGCTGCATCGAGCAGGCTGCCGACGCGCAAGCAGAACATGCCGGAGTTCCACAGGAAGCGGCCGCTGGCCAGAAAAGCTTCGGCGCGCGCCAGGTCCGGCTTTTCCACGAAGGCCGCGACCTCGTTGCCGTCGTCGCCCAGCGGGTTGCCCATCTCGATGTAGCCGAAGCCGGTTTCGGCATGCGTGGG
>DAOMOD010000240.1:0-5737 GCA_035444205.1 Lysobacteraceae bacterium | reverse complement strand
CGGCGGTAGGAAAGGGCTTGCGCGTTCCAGCCAACGCCGAGGTCATCGACGCTGCGGGACGTCACGTCACCGCAGGCATCATCGATGCGCATTCGCACACCGCCATTGCGCGTGGCGTCAACGAGGGCAGTCACGCGGTGACCACCGAGGTGCGCATCGGCGATGTGGTCGACGCCACCGACGTCAACATCTATCGCCAACTGGCGGGTGGCGTTACCGCCGCCAACCTTCTGCACGGCTCGGCCAATCCCATGGGCGGCCAGAACGCGGTGATCAAGATGCGCTGGGGCAGCGACCCGCGTGGACTCAGATTCGAGGGCGCGCCGCCCGGAGTCAAGTTCGCGCTGGGCGAGAACGTCAAGCAGTCCAACTGGGGCGACAATTTCCGCAGCCGCTATCCGCAGTCGCGCATGGGCGTCGAGCAGATCATGCTCGACACCTTCACCGCTGCGCGCGCCTACGGCGATGCGCTCAAGCGCCGCGGCGGACCGCCGCTGCGCCGCGATCTGCGCCTGGAAGCCGTGCTGGAGATCCTCGAGGGACGTCGCCTGGTGCATATCCACAGTTACGTGCAGAGCGAGATCTTCATGTTCGCGCGTCTGTCCGAACGGCTCGGCTTCCGCGTGGCCACCTTCCAGCACATCCTCGAGGGCTACAAGGTGGCCGACGAACTCGCGCGTATCGGCGCCGGCGCGTCGGGCTTCTCCGACTGGTGGGGATACAAGATGGAGGTATATGACGCGATTCCCTACAACAGTGCCCTGCTGGCGCGCGCCGGCGTTGTCACTTCGGTCAACTCCGATTCCAACGAGCACGCGCGCCGGCTCAATACCGAAGCGGCCAAGGCGGTTCGTTACGGTGGTATGGACGAGGCCGAGGCGCTCAAGCTGGTGACGCTGAATCCCGCCATCCAGCTCGGAATCGCCGACCGCGTCGGTGCCCTGCGTGAGGGCCTCGATGCCGACCTGGCGATCTGGAACGGCCACCCGCTGTCGGGCTACAGCCGCGTCGAGCAGACCTGGATAGACGGCCGCCGCTACTTCGACCTCGACGAGGACCGCGCCCTGCGCATGCGCGACGCCGCCGAACGCGAGCGGCTCCTGCAAAAGGTGCTGGCCGAACGCATCGACATGGCCGGGACGCCCGCAAGGAACGCAGAGGATGGCAGCGAGCGTCGTGGCGGATGGTGGAACTTCAGCCTCCACCAGGGTTTCGAGAGCCATTTCAGTCACCTGCGCGGCCTCTACCACGACGGCCACGACCTCGACACCTGCTCCATGCAGGGTCATCGGCACTGAGGCCACGACCATGACGACGCGAATCGCATCTGCCATCAGCGGCCTCCTTGCCGCCGTCCTCGCTTCCCCGCTGGCGGCGCAGAACGTGCTTACCTTCCCGGCGCCCGCGCAGGAAGGGTCCGTGGTCATCCACAATGTCACCGTTCACACCATCGTCGGCGAGCCGATCGCCCTCGGACGCGTGCGTTTCGTCGACGGCCGCATCGAGGCGGTGGGCGGCAGCGAGGTATCGACGGAAGGCGCCGAGTCCATCGATGGCGACGGCCTGCATCTCTACCCCGGATTCATTTCCGCGCACACCACGCTGGGTCTGGTCGAAGTGGGCGCGGTTCGGGCCACGGTGGACCTCGCCGAGACCGGTGCCATCAACCCCAACATCCGCGCCGAGGTCGGCATCAACCCGGACAGTGAACTGATTCCGGTGGCACGCGCGGGCGGCGTGCTCAGCGCACTGGTGGTGCCGCAGGCCGGCCAGCATGGCGTCATCGCCGGCACCTCCGCACTGGTGCAGCTCGACGGTTGGACATGGGACGACATGAGCCTTCGCGCCCCGGTCGCCATGCACCTGTACTGGCCGAGCGTGCGCTTGCCGCCGTGGCTTCCGGACGCTGTGCGCAGGCAGGCGGAGGAAGCTGCTCGCGCCAAGCACAAGGCGCTGGAGAAGGCGATACTCGACGCACGCGCCTACGCCGGTGCCGCCGATGCGGGAGCGCTGGCCGCGATCGATCTGCGCTGGGAGGCCATGCGTCCGGTGCTCGCCGGAGACGTGCCGCTGTTCGTGCATGCCGACGATATCGCCGACATCCTGGCCGTACTGGATTTCGCCCGCAGGGAAGCGTTGCGCATGGTGCTGGTCGGCGGCCAGGACGCCGGGCGCGTGGTCGAGCGCCTGCGCGAGCAGGGGGTCGCCGTCATCGTCAACGGCACCCACTGGCTGCCGCGCCGTCGCGGCGATGCGGTGCAGACTCCGTTCGAACTGCTGTCAGTGCTGCACCGGGCTGGCGTTCCTTTCGCCCTGGCCTCTTCGGGACGCGACTCCACCAACGAACGCAACCTGCCCTTCGACGCCGCCACTGCGGTCGCCTACGGACTGCCGCGCGAGGAGGCGCTCAAGGCGATCACTCTGTATCCGGCGCAGCTACTCGGCGTCGGCGACCGCTTGGGCAGTCTGGAGCCCGGCAAGGATGCCACCTTCATGCTGGTCGAGGGCGATCCGCTGGAGATCCGCTCATCGGTGGTCGCCGCGTGGATCGGCGGCCGTCAGATCGACCTTGCCAATCGCCATGGCCGGCTCTATGAGAAGTACCTGGAAAAGCAGCGCCAGCTGGGGGTCGGGGAGTAGGGAGTGGGGAGTGGCGAGCAGAATCGAAGGTTGGGCTGAGCGCAGCGAAGCCCAACGCCATCCGCCCGGTTCAGGCTGAGTGAGGCCACAGCCAGACGGTGATGGCGAAGGCGATCGCGGCCGCCCAGACGATCACGCCGGCGACAATGGCAGCGGCCTCGCTGGGTTCGCGTTTGGGTCGCAGCAGGCGCAGCAAGACCCGACCGGTCCCCTGCACCAATAACTCCAGCACGCCTTCAACGATCACCCGCGCAAGGATGCGCAGCAGGCTCCCCACCAACTCACCGACGGTCTCCCCCAACGGCATGTTGTGGGGGTGAAACCGAGCGGTCCTAGCTGGCGCTGACCGGCTTGGCCCGGTTCAGCGCTTCCGCCGATTGCAGCAGGGCGCGCAATGCCGGTGCCTGCAGCGTGTCGAGGTGCCAAAGCTTCACATAGGGGAAGGGCTTGCCGCCGCTCTGCAGCAGCTTGTCCTGGTCGTCGAGTTCCACGCCGCGCGTGAAGTAGAGGCGGGCGTGGTCACGGCGTGGCTCGATGAAACCGATGGGTCCGCGTGCCTCGACGATGGCAACCCGTACCGCCGGGAAAATGGTCTCGCGCGCTTCCGGAAGAGCGCGACCGACCAGCTCGCGCAGGGCCATGCACAGGGTCTGCACCTGCATCGGGAAGGGTGCGATGAGCTGCTCGAAGGTGCCGACCTTGACCACGTGCTTGCGTGGTGTGGGCAGGGGTGCCGATGGCGCCTGTGCGGTACGGGCCGATGGGCGCATGACCAGAGGGCGACGTGCGCCGCTGCTCGGACGGTGCGCCGCACGCTTGGCGGTGCCAGGACGCGGTGTTGCGGCGACTTGCTTGGCGTCGGCACGCGGTTTCGCGACCGGGTCGGCCTTGCGCGCTGGTGCAGCGGCCTTCCCGGCCAAGCGACCGGGTGCAGCGCTGGGCGTCGCCACCACGGCTTTTCTCGATGCGACCTTGGGCGCCGCAGTCTTTCTCGGTGCAACCCTGGCAGCCGCGTTCTTGAGTGCGGCCTTGTTCGCGACCGGTCTTGCCACGGCCGGGGTCTTGTTCGACGCGGCCTTGGCAGGGGCCTTCCGCTTCACGGCGACGCTGGATACGGGCGCGTGGCGCGGCACTGGCTTTCCAGCAGGCGCTGCCTTCCCTGCAGGCGTCGCCTTTTTCGCGGGCGCCGCCTTCTTCACAGGCATCGCCTTCTTCGCGGGTACTGCCTTCTTCACAGGCGTCGCCTTCTTCGCGGGTGCTGCCTTCTTCACAGGCGTCACCTTCTTCGCGGGCTTTGCCTTCTTCACGGGCGTCGACTTTTTCATCGGCGTCGCCGATTTCCCGCGCGCGGGCGTGGCTCGGGCGGCGCTGACGCGACGCGCGGTGGTCTTGGTCTTGGCGGTGGAGCCGCTCTTGCTGGCTGCCTTGGGCATTGGGACACCTCTGCGTAACCGGACCATGATACCGGACCGGCGGAGTCCTTTCAAATCAATCGTTTGCGACAGTGGGCGCGCTCAGGTCTCTCAGGCGCTCTCGGTTCGTCGTGAAGCCTGCTTGCGCTCGACTTCGGTGAGCCGCTTCTTGCGCAGGCGGATACCCCCTGGCGTCACCTCGACCAGCTCATCATCCTCAATGAATTCAAGGGCTTGTTCCAGTGTGAACTTGAGCGCCGGGGTCAGCAGCAGGTTGTCGTCCTTGCCCGCGGCACGGAAATTGGTGAGCTGCTTGGCGCGCAGGGCGTTGACTGTCAGGTCATTGTCCTTGGCATGGATGCCGACGATCTGCCCTTCGTAGATGGGGTCGCCGGGGCTGACCATCAGGCGGCCGCGCTCCTGCAGGCCGAACAGGGCGTAGGCCGGGGCTTCGCCAGCGCCGTTCGAGATCATCACGCCATTGGGGCGCTTGGCGATGCCTCCGACACGAGGGCCGTAATGATCGAAGGTGTGGAACATGAGGCCGGTGCCGGCGGTGATGGTGCGAAATTCGGTCTGGAATCCAATCAGACCTCGCGCCGGGATCAGGTAATCGAGGCGCACCCGACCCTTGCCATCCGGTTCCATGTTCTGCAATTGCCCACGGCGTTCACCCAGGCGTTCCATGACGCCCCCCTGATAGGACTCTTCCAAGTCTACCGCCAACTGCTCCCAGGGTTCCTTCAGCTCGCCGTCAATCTCCTTGACGATCACCTCCGGGCGTGACACCGCAAGTTCGTAGCCCTCGCGGCGCATGGTTTCGATGAGGATCGACAGGTGCAGCTCGCCACGACCGGAGACCTTGAATTTCTCCGCTTCGGCGGTGTCCTCGACCTTGAGCGCCACGTTGTGGCTGGCCTCGCGGAACAGGCGCTCGCGCAATTGGCGGCTGGTGAGGAACTTGCCTTCCTTGCCGGCGAAGGGCGAGTTGTTGACCTGGAAGGTCATGCTGATGGTGGGCTCGTCCACGGTCAGCACCGGAAGCTGCTCCGGCGCGGACAGGTCGCACAGCGTGTCGGAGATGCCGAGACCCTCGATGCCGGACACGGCGATGATGTCACCGGCCTGGGCTTCCGGCACCTCGCGGCGCTCGAGGCCGAGGAAGCCCAGCACCTGCAGCACCTTGCCCTGGCGGCGCTTTCCCGCGCGGTCGATCACCGCGACTGGCATGTTGGTACGGATCCGACCGCGCTGCACGCGGCCGATACCGATGATGCCGACGTAGCTGCTGTAGTCGAGCGAGGTGATGCGCATCTGGAACGGACCGTCGAGATCTACCGGCGGTGGCGCCACGTGCTTGACGATCGCCTCGAACAGCGGGTCCATGTTGCCCGAGCGCACCTCGGCATCGTTGCCGGCATAGCCGTGCAGGGCCGAGGCGTACACCACCGGAAAGTCGAGCTGTTCGTCGGTTGCCCCCAGGCGGTCAAACAGGTCGAACGTGGCGTTCAGAACCCAATCCGGGCGCGCTCCGGGTCGATCGACCTTGTTGATCACCACGATCGGCTTGAAGCCCATCTTGAACGCCTTCTGGGTCACGAAGCGGGTCTGCGGCATGGGCCCGTCGAAGGCGTCCACCAGCAGCAGCACCGAGTCGACCATCGACAGCACGCGCTCCACCTCGC
>DAOMOD010000239.1:0-5829 GCA_035444205.1 Lysobacteraceae bacterium | reverse complement strand
CAGGCCGGCCGCGGTCTTGTGGCGGCGCAAGGTGGACAGGATGGGACGGATTTCCATGGTGACCTCAGTGGTATGTCGAGAGCCGTGGATCGGGGCTGTGCGCCCGATGGCTTGGAAGGGCGCGGACGTTCGAAAACATTGGCGACACTGCATCGATCTTTGGTGTGTCGGGGCGTGCCTCGGCCAGTGGAAGCGACGGAGGCGCAGCCCCGACCTACTGGGATTTCAGTTGCAGGGCAGGCGGCACCTGCATCGCACGCCACGCCGGCAACACGCCAGCCAGCAGGCTGGCGATGAGCGCCAGCGCGAACGTCAGCAGCAGCATCGAGCCATCCAGATGCGCCAGCGAGGCGTAGTCGGCAGGCCGTTGGCGCACCACCCACAGGCCGCCCAACGCCAGCAGCAGGCCCAGCACGCCACCGGCCAGACCAATGGCTCCGGCCTCGACCAGGCATTGCCGGAAGATCTCCGCGCGGCTGGCACCCAGCGCGCGACGCACGCCGATCTCGCCACTGCGGCGCAGGAACTTGGCCAGCAGCAGACCCACCGTGTTGACCAGACACACCAGCAGGAAACCGAAGGCCAGCCACATCTGCAGCCGCACGTCGCCAGGCACCACGCCGCGATGATCCAGCCACGTCATCACGTCGCGCAGGCGGGTGTTGGCCGGGCGCTCGAAGCGGCCGGCGGCGCGCTGCTGCTCGGAATAGTTGTCCAGATAGGCCTTGAACGCGGGCGCATCGGCCGGCGAGTCCAGTTCCACCCAGTACTGGATCCAGGCGCAGGGCACGTTCAGCGCGGTCTGGTCGTTGACGATCTCGCGACCGAAACAGTTCATCGTCCCGCGGCGATCCAGCTTCAGGTCTCGCGAAGTGGAAAAGGGGATGAAAACGTCCTCCTGGCGGTCGTAACCGCGCAGGTCGTAGAACAATGGCTGCGGGTTCCAGGTGTCGAGCACGCCGACCACATGCAGCGCGTTCCCGTCGAACCGGACCTCCCGGCCCACGCCGCTGCTTTCGCCGAACAGTTTTTCATTCAGCGCACGACTGATCACCGCCACCCGCGCATGGCTCACATCCTCGGCAGTGGTCCAGCCCGAGCCATGGAGGAACGGCGTGTCGAACATCGGGAAGAAATCCGCAGAGGCATAGCGTGCTCCGACGCTGAACGGCTTGAGGCCCGTATCGCGCGGCTCCACGATGCCGCCGCCACCGGTCATCAGCGCCTGGCGCGGCGCACGCTTCTGGCGCAACAGCTCCTCGGCGTCGTAGCGGGTCAGCTGCCACTCCGGCTCTTCGCCGGGCTGGTAGCCCTCGCGGGTCTGCGGATCGAGCTGCACGTAGAACAAGCGCGCGCTCTTTTGCGGAATCGGGTCACCCGACAGCACATGGAACACCGTCAACGTGGTCATCGTCGCGCCGATGCCCAGCGCGATCGCCAGCACCATCAGCGCGGTGAGCACCTTGTTGCGGCGGAAGCTGCGCAGGGCCAAGCTGAGGTAATAGGCAAACATTTCGGCTCCTCGGGATTTCAGGCGCTGCGGGTGGCGGTGGCGGGGGGAATGGCGGCGGCGCGCAGGGCGGGGCCGAGCACGGCGATCTGGCCGATGAGCCACAACAGGCAGGCACCGGCCGGAAGGTAGGCCAGCGGCAGCCGCGCCAGTTCGAAGTGGCGCATCAGCAGCAGATTGCCGCCATAGGCCAATCCCATGCCGAGCGCGATGCCCATGCTGGCGAGCAGGAAATTCTCCGTCTGGAAATAGCGCAGGATGTCGCTGCGCGTGGCACCGAGCGCGCGCCGCACGCCGATCTGGCGAGTGCGCTGCTGCACCCAGAAGCTGGCCAGGCCGATGATGCCCAGCGCGGTGACCAGCAGCATTGCGGCGATCACGCCGATCAACAGCCAGGCCATCGCGCGGTCACTGCGGAAGTAGCGTTCGCGCAGCTCCGACAGTTCCCGGCTCTGCTGCAGGTCAAGCACCGCTTCGGGCACGGCCCGCGCCACCGCTTCGCGCGCGGCCTGCATCACCCGGGGCAGGTCGAGCGCATCGGCGCGCAGCACGTAGCTGCCCGATTGTGCATCGTCGCGCACCGGCACGATCACCGACCATTGCGCGCCGGCCACACCCTCTTCGCTGCGCCCCGGCGAGGTGACCGCGAAGTTTTCCACCACGCCGGTCACACGGAAATGCCCGCCGCTCCACAATTCCCTGCCCAGCGGGTTCTCCCCCGGCCACAGATGCTCGGCCAAGGCACGCGTGACCCACACCGGAGCCTCGGTCGGTATGAAGTTCTCGACGGGCTGGAAGTCGTCGGAAGCAAAGGGGCTGCCCTGCACCGGATGCAGGTCGAGCGCCTCGATCGCCGCGGCATCGAACAGATAGAAGTGCAGCACGCCAGCCCAGTGCTGTTCCTCGCGGTCGAGGCTGGCACCCATGTAGCCGGCACGCGGGCCGAACGGGGTGCTGTTTGCGGTGCCGGCGGCACGCAGTCCGGGAATCGCACGCAGTGCGCCGAGCACACGCGCATTGAAGTCGGCGTTGCCGCAACCCTCGCAACCACTCAACGCGATCACGCCGGTGGCACTTTCATCCACCCCGCTGACGATGCGCATCAGTTCCTGGCGATTGTTGATCAGGAAGAACGCATTGCACAGCACCGCGCAGGCCAACGCGATTTCCAGCGTGATCAGTGCCGCGGCAACACGGTGGCGACGCAGTGCGGAGAGGATTGGCTTGATGTCCATGTATCGGCTCCGCTCAGAGTGTTTTCAGTTGCATGGCCGGCGCGATGCGGCTGGCACGCAAGGCGGGGAACAGCCCGGCGATCCCACTGGTGGCCAGCGCAAGCGCGAAGGTGGCCACAAACATCGGCATGTCCAGGTGTATCAGGTCGGCGTACTCCACCGGCTGGCGGCGCACCGCCCAAAGACCGAGCAGGGTCAGCAACAGTCCGAACGCGCCGCCGATCACACCGGTCAATCCCGCCTCGGTCAGGCATTGGGCGAAGATCGAACGCCTCGATGCACCCAGCGCACGACGCACGCCGATTTCACCGCCACGGCGCATGAACTTCGCCAGCAGCAGGCCGACCGTGTTGAACAGGCAAACCAGCAGGAAGGCCAGCGCCAACCAGCTTTGCAGGCGCACGTCGCGTGGCACCACCCGGTTGTAGTCCAGCCATTCCATCAGCGACAGCAGACGGGCATTCTCCGGAAACGGCATGCGTCCCAGCGCCTTCTGCTGCGCGGCGTAGTCGGTGACGAAACGGCGGTAATCGACCACTTTCGCCTGACTGTCCAGTTCCACCCACAACTGCAACCACACGCAATCGGTGTTCCGCAGGCTACCGGGCGTGGCCGGCAGGGCATTGCAGGTGAACTGGGTGAAGTGGCCGTCGTTGATTTCCAGCCCCGTCTGGAACGGCACCATCACATCCTCCGGCGTGTCGTAGAAGCTGGCGGTATCACCTTGCGAAAAGTTGCCACCGGCCAGGGAGTGGAACTGCGGCGAGGGCCGCCACGGTGCGAGCACACCGACGATGCGGACCTCGGCATCGCGGATGCGCAGCGTTCGCCCGACGCTGTTGTCGCCGCCGAAGAGTTTTTCGTTGAGATCCGCCGAAATCACCGCGACTCGCGCATGGCGCTCGTCATCCTCGGCCGTCCAGGCGCCCCCGAAGGCGAAGGGCACGGCAAACATCGGGAAGAAATCCGCGTGGGTGGACAGCATCGTCGTCATCAGCGACGGATGCCCGGTATCCGGTGCCTGCAACTTGATCCGGCTGTCGTTCACCAGTGCCTGGCGGTCGGCGCGTTGGGCGCGCCACAAGTCCATCGCGGAGGTGTAGTCGAGCATGTCTGGCGGATCGCGTCGTGCGCGATCGGTCGAAAGCGCGTCCACCTGCGGGTAGAAGATGTGCTGGCTGCGGCCCGGCAGCGGATCGCCGGAAAGCAGGTGCATCACCGTCAGCGTGGTCATCGCCGCGCCGATGCCCACGGCAATCGACAGCACCATCAACGCGGTCAACACCGGGTGACGGCGCAAACTGCGCAGGGCCAGTTTGAGGTAGTAGGCAAACATGGTCAGGCCGAGGCCAGCACCGAACCACGCTGCAGGTCGGTCGCCATGCCATCGACGATATGCACGTTGCGCTGGGCGCGGGCGGCCAGTTCGGGGTCGTGGGTGACCATCACGATGGTGGTGCCGCGCGCGTTGATGTCCTCCAGCAGCTCCATCACGCTGCGGGCCATTTGCGAATCGAGGTTGCCGGTGGGCTCGTCCGCCAGCAGCAGGCGCGGGTCGCCGGCCAGGGCGCGGGCGATGGCGGCGCGCTGCTGCTGGCCGCCGGACAGTTCCGCCGGGTAGTGCTTCATGCGCGAGCCCAGGCCCACGTCGGTCAGCGCCTTTTCGATGCGTTGGCGGCGCTCGGCCGCGCCCATGCCGCGATAGCGCAGCGGCACGTCGACATTGTCGAACAGGTTGAGGTCGGGGATCAGGTTGAAGCTCTGGAAGATGAAGCCGATCTTGCGGTTGCGCAGCTTCGAGCGGGCGTTGTCGTCGAGCCCTTTGACGTCCACGCCATCGAGCACGTAGCTGCCGCTGGTGAACTCCTCCAGCAGGCCGGCGATGTTGAGGAAGGTGGTCTTGCCCGAACCGGACGGGCCGGTGACGGCGACGAACTCGCCTTCCTTCACGACGAGGTCGAGCGCGCGCAGGGCGTGGGTTTCGACCAGTTCGGTGCGATAGATCTTGCTGACGTCTTGCATGTTGAGCATGGCTCAGTCTCCCGTGATGCGGACCCTGTCCGCGTTGTCGAAGCGGTCGGCACCGGAAATCACCACCCGGTCGCCGGCCTGCAAACCGGATAGCACTTCCACCGCATCGAGCCCGGCCACGCCGAGCTGTACCGGGCGGCGCACCGCGCTGCTGCCCTCGACCACCCAGGCCTGGCGGCCACCACCCTGCTCCAGGAAGGGGCCGCGCTCGATCCGCAGGATGTCATCGCGACGGTCCAGCACGATGCGGGCGGAAAGGCGCTGGTTCTGGCGCAGGCCCGGCGGCTGTTCGCCCTCGTCGAAGCGCAGCCGTGCGGTCACTTCGCCATTGACCACTTCGGGTGATACCGCCGCCACGCTCGCGGTGTACATCGCGGCGTTGCCGCGCACTTCGGCGGGAATGCCGATGGCAAGGTCACGCGCGAAACTTTCGGGCACGCGCACTTCCACCTCGAATTCCGACAGGTCCACCACGCTCAGGATCGGCGCATTGATGGCGACGTTGGCGCCCTGCACCACCTGCACCTGGCCGACCTGTCCGTCGAAGGGCGCACGCAGGGTCAAGGCATCGACCTGGCGTTGCAGCTCATCGACCACGGCCTTCTGGCGGATCGCCAGCAGACGCTTGTTCTCGGCATCGATCTTTGTGCCCTGCAACTGCAACTCGTGGCTTTCGCGCGCGGCGGCGACGCCGATCTCGGCCTTGCGCAGGTTGTCGCGGGCGCGATCCAGATCGTTGCGCGGCAGCGCGCCCAGGTCGAAGGCGCGCTGCATGCGCTCCAGGTCGCGCTGGGCGGCGGTCTGTTCCACCCGGGCCTGGTCGAGCAGCTTGCGCGCCTCGAAGCGGGCCAGCCGTGCATCCAGGCCGGCGCGGCGCGATTCGCCTTCCAGGCTGGCCAGGGTGGATTCCTCCTGCACCAGCCGGCTGCGCAGTTCCGGGCTGTCGATGCTGGCCAGCGTCTGTCCCGCACTTACGGCGTCGCCGGCGACCACGTCCAGGCGCACGGTGCCGCCGGCGATGGCGTACAGGGTGGGGCTGTTGGCGGTGATGAC
>DAOMOD010000238.1:0-5831 GCA_035444205.1 Lysobacteraceae bacterium | reverse complement strand
GAATTCGCGTTGCAGCTTCCTGGTCAGCCGCGCGCGGGATTGCAAAGCTGTCTCTTTCATGAACCGATTAGAGCCTGGACTCCGCCGCTGCGTGGCAGGATGCGGGCCATGATCCACAAGCCCTACAAGCTGCGCAAGCCAGGCTTCAGCCGACGCCGGCTGCAGGAGCCGTGGTCGGAAACGCTCACGCTGAGCGATGGCCGCGAACTCTTGCTGCGGCCGCTTCGCAAGTCCGATGCGGCGGCCCTGCGCGAGGGCTTCAAGACGCTCACTCCGGAAGAGGTGCGCTTTCGCTTTCTGCATCCGATGAGTGAACTGACCCCGGCGCGCGCCCTGTCGCTGGCCGATATCGACCGCCGCCGCGAATTCGCCCTGGCGCTGCGCGAGTCCGATGCCGCCGGCAAGCGCGTCACCGGCGCAGTGGCGCGGGTGGCCATCGACGATACCGGTCGCGAGGCCGAGTTCGCCATCATCGTTGCCAGCGCACTGGGCGGTCACGGTCTCGGCACGTACATGCTGCGCAGGCTGATCGAGTGGTGTCGGCGCAAGCGCCTTCAGGCGATCTACGGCGACGTTCTGGTGGACAATCACGCCATGCTGCGGGTCGCCGACCACCTGGGATTCCGCCGCCTGCCACGTCCCGACGAGCCTGGCATGGTGCGCGTGTACATGCCCCTCGGCGCGGCCGCGCGTGAGCCGCGAAGCAAGCTCGACGGACCCGGGCGGAACAGGGGGCCGGTGGTCCGCAAGGGACGCAAGGAGCGCAAAGGAAGGTCGCAGCGACCCCGCGTGTAGCCCTGCCGCAGGGGACATGCCATCCCGGCCGGGGCGCTCCCAGGGACCCTCTGAACCAGTCCGGGCTTGCCGCTCGGGGTTGTTCAGAGCCTCCCTCGAGCTACCACCATGGCGACGAGGGGGAAACCGTCCGAATGCTGGTGCAGTGCTTCGCTCCCTGGCTACTCCAATACGACCTTTACGAACGGATCCTTCCGTCACACCCTGTCCCCAAGGCACAACCCACCGCGCTACACTCCGCGCCCCCGTGAGCATGCCTACCTTCAGCCACCTGCCGCTGCCCTCCGGCCCCGACCGCTTCCGGCGCTGGCGGCGCCCGCACGGCAGTGCGCTGGCCCTGCTCCTGGCCGAGACCGCGGCACGCCATGACGGAGTGCTCCTGGCGGTGACCCGCGATACGCATGGCGCCCACTTGCTGGAGGAAGACCTGCGCCTGTTCGCGCCCGAGCATCTCGACGTGCTGCACTTTCCCGATTGGGAGACCCTGCCCTACGACGCCTTCGCACCGCATCCCGACATCGTCTCGCAGCGTATCGCCACGCTGTTCCGCCTGCCCGGGGTACGCCGAGGCGTACTGATCGTGCCGGTGGCCACCCTGCTCACGCGGCTTGCCCCGCAGCGCTTCATCGGCGGCACCGGGCTCAAGCTGGAAGTGGGGCAAAAGCTTGATCTGGAAGCGGAACGCCGCCGCCTGGAAGGTGCCGGCTACCGCTGCCTGCCGCAGGTGATGGACCCCGGCGAGTTCGCCGTGCGCGGCGCCCTTCTCGACGTGTTCCCCTCCGGCGCCTTGCGGCCCTTCCGCATCGAATTGCTGGACGACGAAATCGATTCCATCCGCAGCTTTGACCCCGACACCCAGCGCTCGATCGACAAGGTCGAGCGCATCGACCTGCTGCCCGCGCGTGAATTCCCCACCGACGAAAGTGCGCTCAGGAACGCGCGCAATGCCCTGCTCGACCGTTTCGCCGTCGACATTCGCCACAGCACCCTGTACCAGGACCTCAAGTCCGGCACCGTGCCCGCCGGGCTGGAGTACTACCTGCCGCTGTTCTTCGAGCGCACCGAGACCCTGTTCGACTACCTGGGCGGCGCGCCGCTGGTGCTGGTGGAGGACGGCGCATTCGACGCTGCGACCACCTTCCTCGACCAGGCCGCGCGCCGCTACGACGATCGCAAGGACGACTCCAGCCGACCGGTGTTCCCGGTGGCCGAGCTGTATCTCGGGGTCGACGCGCTGCGCGAAAGCCTGAACCGCGGTCGCCGCATCGAATTGTCCAACGAGGCTACAGCCAGCGACACCGGCACCGCCGCCGCACCGCAGGTGCCGCTGGGCGAGGACGCTGGCGTGCGCATGCGCACGCTGCTTGAAGCGACACCGCTGCGCCTGCTGGTCGCAGCCGAATCGCCGGGCCGCCGCGAGGCTCTGCTGGAGCGCTGGCGCGAAAGCGACCTGCACGCGGAGATCGTTGAAGACTGGCAGGCATTCCACAGCGGAAACATGCGCCTGGCCGTGGTGGTCGCTCCAATCGAGGCCGGCTTCACGCTGCCCACGGAAAGCATCGCCGTCCTGGCCGAGCGCGAACTGCTCGGCGAACGCGCGCCGGCCAGGCGCCAGCGCCGCCGCGTCGGACGCGATCCGGACACCATCATTCGCGACCTCACCGAGCTCAACCTGGGGGCGCCGGTGGTGCACGAGGACCATGGCGTCGGTCGCTATCGCGGACTGACCACGCTGGACGTCGGCGGCGCAGCGGCCGAATTCCTCACCATCGAATACGCCGACGGCGACAAGTTGTACGTTCCGGTGGCGCAATTGGAACTGGTCAGCCGCTACAGCGGCGCCTCGCCGGAAGCCGCGCCACTGCACCGTCTCGGCGGTGAGCAATGGGAACGCGCCAAGCGCCGGGCTGCCGAGAAGGTGCGCGATGTTGCTGCCGAACTGTTGGCCATCCAGGCGCAGCGCGAAGCGCATCCGGGCACGCCGCTCAGGGTCGATCGCGCCTTGCTGGCGCAGTTTGCGGCCGGCTTTCCCTTCGAGGAAACGCCCGACCAGCAGAACGCCATCGAGGCGGTCATCGCTGATCTGGAGAGCGTGCGACCGATGGACCGGGTGGTGTGCGGCGACGTCGGCTTCGGCAAGACCGAAGTCGCGCTGCGCGCAGCCTTCGCCGCCGCCAGCGCCGGCGCCCAGGTGGCTGTACTGGTGCCGACCACGCTGCTCGCGCAGCAACATTTCCAGAACTTCCGCGACCGCCTCGCCGACTGGCCGCTGCGTGTCGAAGTGCTGTCGCGCTTCCGCAGCAAGGGCGAGACCGGCGGCGTGCTGGCCGATGTCGAGGCCGGCAAGGTCGACATCGTCATCGGAACCCACCGCCTGTTGCAGGGCGATCTTGCCTTCAAGCGCCTGGGCCTCGTCATCGTCGACGAGGAGCAGCGCTTCGGCGTGCGCCAGAAGGAACGCCTGAAGGCGCTGCGCGCCGAGGTCAACCTTTTGACTCTCACTGCCACACCCATTCCGCGCACCTTGAACATGGCGATGAGCGGCCTGCGCGACCTGTCGCTGATCGCCACGCCACCGCCCAACCGCATCGCGGTCAAGACCTTCGTCACCCAATGGGAACCGGGCCTGCTGCGTGAAGCCTTCCAGCGCGAACTGCAGCGTGGCGGCCAGGTGTTCTTCCTGCACAACGAGGTGGAAAGCATCGTGCGCATGCAGCGCGAACTGGAGGTGCTGGCGCCGGACGCGCGCATCCGCATCGCCCATGGCCAGATGCCCGAGCGCGAACTCGAACAGGTGATGCTCGACTTCTACCGGCAGCGTTTCAACGTGCTGCTGTGTACCACCATCATCGAGTCCGGCATCGACATCCCCAGCGCCAACACCATCATCATCCACCGCGCCGACAGGTTCGGCCTGGCGCAGTTGCACCAGTTGCGCGGCCGCGTCGGTCGCAGCCACCATCGCGCCTACGCCTACCTGGTGGTGCCCGACCGCCGCAGCATGACCGCCGACGCCGCCAAGCGCATCGAGGCGATCGCCTCGCTGGAGGAACTGGGCGCCGGCTTCACACTGGCCACGCACGATCTGGAGATCCGCGGCGCCGGCGAATTGCTGGGCGAGGAGCAGTCCGGGCAGATCCAGGAGATCGGCTTCTCGCTCTACACCGAGCTGATCGAACGCGCCGTACGCGCCCTGAAGTCCGGCAAGGTCGCCGACTTCGACCTGCTCGGAGGCGGCGAACGTTGCGAAGTCGAGTTGCACCTGCCGGCGCTGATCCCCGACGACTACCTGCCCGACGTGCACACGCGTCTGGTGCTGTACAAGCGCATCGCCAGCGCGCGCGACGAAACCGCGTTGCGCGAACTGCAGGTGGAGATGATCGATCGCTTTGGCCTGCTGCCCGACCCGGTCAAGCACCTGTTCGCCGTTGCCCGCATCAAACAGCGTGCCTCCACGCTCGGCATCCGCAAGCTGGAACTCGGAGAAAGCGCCGGTCGAATCCTGTTCCACGCGCAGCCCACCATCGACCCGGCCAGGGTCATACGCCTCCTGCAGGCGCACCCACGCATGTACGCCATGGACGGTCCGGACAAGCTTCGCATCAAGGGCGGACACCCGGAACGCCTCACCCGCCTGCGCGCGGCCGAGACCTTGCTGGGCGAACTCGGCGGCTGACCGCTGGACTCATGGCGCTGAGGGTGCATTTCGAGGACAGGAGTCTGCGCACATGAACGGACTGCGACAGCGTGCCGCGCTGTCGCGTCTTGCATCTCACCACCCCGGAATCGGACCGCACATGCCAGACACGTTCCCACGCATTCTGACCACCTGGCTGGTCGCCCTCCTGCTGGGCGGCTGCGCCGGCGTGCGCCATGGGTCTGCGCCCGCGGATCAACAGTACGGTTTCGAAGAAGTGTGGCGCAGTCCGCACGCCGCACTGGAAAACTACCGCCAGGTGAAGCTGGCACCGGTCGAAGTCGTGCTCTCGCGCGACATCGTTTCGACGCAGACGGGCACGCGCATGGGCATGGCGGACAGCGCGGCGGAGCGCCTGCGCACCGAGATCGCCGCCCTGATGGTGGAGCGCCTGACAGCGGCGCTCGGCGACCGCGGCATCACGCCGGTCGATGAGTCCGGCGCCGGCACTCTGCTGCTCAAGGTGAAGCTGGAGCACGTGTATCTCAGCCCTGCGTTTCATGACACGCCCCAGCGTACCGCCACCTTCACCCGGCAGACCGCCCGTGCAACCTACGGCCTCGTGGTGGAGGATGCCGCGAGTGGAGCGGAGCTGGCACAGGTCCGCGACCGCGCCGCCTCGCGCGACGATGTGGAGCTGCGTCGACGTCATGCCCTGGAGGCGCGCGATGATCTCGACCGGATACTTTCCCGCTGGGCGTGGGCTACGGCACGCTTGCTCTCCGACTAGCGGAGGATGCCCGGGATGACGGAACGCAGGCAATGCGCGGCCGCGTCTGGCCGGCGGCGCGGACCGCGGCTATGCTCACGCCCATGAACCGACTCCGTCTTGTCGCCCTGTGCCTCGCGTTGCTCCTGCCGCTGTCATTGCCGGCTGAGAATGCCCGACCGCAGCTCTACCAGGTGGAACTGATCCTGTTCCGCCAGCTCGATGCCGTCGCCGAAGATGCCTGGCCCTCCGCCCACCGCAGCCGCGCCCCGCGCAGCGCCCGCACGCTGATGCGCTTCGACGACGAGGACACTCCGCCAGTGGATTTCTTCCGGGTCGAGGACAGGCGGTTGCGTCTTGCCCGCGCTTGGCAGCGCATGCAGGGCCTCGGCGAGGTCGAGCCCCTTCTGCTGATGGGTTGGCGGCAGTCGCATGGACTGCTGCGGGTGGGGCGCCGCGTGCGCCTGGACGACGAGACCGACGGGCTGAGCGGCTTCCTCGCGCTGCGACTCGGCAATCGGCTGGTGGCCGAAGTCGACGTGTCGCTGGATGCCGCACCCGCCGAGCCCGATCCGCCGCCGTTCCGCCCTTTCGGTGATCCCGAACCCTTGCCGGACTGGCGAGTGGAAC
>DAOMOD010000237.1:0-5915 GCA_035444205.1 Lysobacteraceae bacterium | reverse complement strand
CGACCGTCGCTTCGGCCAGCAGATCGCGTGCCAGGAACATCAGGCGCCAGTCGCCGCGCGCGCCCCATTCGGTGAGCTCGATGCCGATGCGCTGCGAGTCGTTCAGGGTCAGCTCGATGCCGCGCAGGGTGGCGGCACGTGCGCGCTCGACTTCCTCCTCCACAGGGGGGGCGTCCGCCAGTTCGGCGATGGTGTCGAGCAGCACCCGCTCGACCTCGGCAAGGTCCTGCTCCATCCGCACCTCGGCGAACAGCATCAGCACGCCGGGCTCGGCGAGGACGAAAGGAAAGGCGCCGACTCTCGATGCCAACCCCGGCTCCACCAGTGCCTGGTACAGACGTCCGGAGGGCGCATTGCCGAGCACATGCGCCAGCAGGCTGACGCCTGCCATGTCCGGATGCGCCGCCGCCGGCACATGGTGGCTGACCATCACCAGTTGGGTGTCGCCCACGCGACGCACCGTGGTGCGACGCTCGCCGTCCTGCGCCGGCTCACGGGTGTAGGTCGGCCAAAGGATCATCTCACCTTCGCGCTCGGGCGCCGGAATCGCGCCGAAGCTGCGCTGGATGCGCGCCAGCACGTCGTTTTCGTCGAATCGTCCGGACACCACCAGCATGGCGTTGTCCGGCTGGTAGTACTTGCGATAGAAATTCTGCAGACGCTCGATCGGCACGTTTTCAAGATCGGCGCGCGCGCCGATGGTGGTGCGGCCGTAACCGTGCCATTCATAGGCGACGGAAAGGGTGCGCTGCATGAGAACACGGAACGGGTTGTTCTCGCCGCCCTCGAACTCGTTGCGCACCACGGTCATTTCCGAATCGAGGTCTTCCTTGCGGATGAAGCTGTTGACCATGCGATCGGCTTCCATGCTGAGCGACCATTCCAGGTTCTCCTCGTTGTAGGGAAACGTCTGGAAGTAGTTGGTGCGGTCGTACCAGGTGGTGCCGTTGGCGCGGCCGCCACGGCGGCTGATCTCCTGGGTGATCTCGGGAAACTTTTCCGAGCCCTTGAACACCAGGTGCTCCAGCAGATGGGCCATGCCCGACTCGCCATAGCCTTCGTGCTTGGAGCCGACGAAGTAGGTGATGTTGACGGTGGTGGTGGGGCGCGAGTCATCCGCCACCAGCAGCACCTGCATACCATTTTCGAGGCGGTACTCGCGGATGCCCTCGACCTCGGTGACGAATTCCGGCGCGGCGGGCGCGGTTGGCGACTGCGCGGCGCTGGCGCGCATCGGCGTCTGCGCACAGGCGCCAAGCATCCCGGCCAGGGCCAGGGCCAGGGCGACCATTGCGATTCGAATCCTCTCCACTGCAAATCTCCCGATGACGTTGCGAAGAACGGAACAGGGTAAGCCAAGCGCCCCGCCCAGGGGACATGACCAATGGGGGTTGTCTGTTCAGGGCCTAGGGCCTAGGGCCTATTGGAAGCACGTACTGCGAAGCGCATGCCGGAGCGAACCCACAATGCACACGCCGCGCAATGGGTAGGTTGGGGTAAGCGCAGCGCACCCCAACAAGTCGGCCCCTGCCGGCAGCACGACGTTGGGCATCGCTGCGCTCAGCCCAACCTACGGCCCTACACCGGAATCAAGGTCACGATCACATGGTCGACGTAGGCCTCGAACTCCTCGGCGGTCAGGCGCGGCAGGTGCAGTTGCAGCGACATCTGCAGGAAGCCCACGTAGGCGGCGTAGGTCAGACGCGCGCGCTGCACCGCTTCGCGGCGGGGCATGCCGGCGTGCAGGAAGGCCATCATCAGATAGTCCATGCGCCGCCGCGACACGCGCTCCACCACCGGCGCCACCAGCGCATGATCGACGGCGCGGATCAGTGCCGAGTAGATGGCGTGCGACTTGACCTCGCGGCTGGTGCGCAGAAACAGTTCGCGCAGGCGCTCGCGCGGATCGGCGATGGCCTCGACCGGACCCAGCACGGTCTCCACCTCGACCGCCTCCCAGCGCTCCAGGGCCATGGTCAGCAATGCGTCGCGCGACGGGAAATGCCAGTAGAAGCTCCCCTTGGTGACACCGAGGCGCTTGGCCAGCGTCTCTACGGCAAGCGCCGCCACGCCCTGCTCGGCGATCAGATCGAGCGCAGCCTGCGCCCAGTCCTCGGGACTGAGGCGCGGGCGTTCCAGCTTGGTGACGGCATCGGACATCGGGGCATGGTAGCCAGTGGGGGCGATGGGGTGAAGGGATGGCCGGGAATACGTCGCGCTGCAAGTCCCTCCGAAACGGATCAACCGATCGCACCGTGCATTTGTAGGAGCCCACCCTGTGGGCGACCGTCCGCCGTTACCGAGTCGATCACCTGGTCGCCCACACGGTGGGCTCCTACACTGGCAACCTGCAGTTCCATGTCGGCCAGCGAGTCCGCCTCAAGCTATTGTTTTCACAACAATGTATGCATTTCACCGGTGTCGTCATCCCCACCATACGCCCCCGTATTGACATGTCCTTCCCGACCCTTCCATACTCTGCCGTATGGTGACTCCCTCGCCCGCCTCCGCACGCGTAGATATCCCGACCCGGGACGGTCTGGTGCTGGCCGCGGAACGCTTCGGTTCGCCCACGTCGCCCGCGGTGCTGTTCGCGCATGGCTTCGGGCAGACTCGACTGTCATGGCGCGCCAGCGCGCAGGCCATCGCCGCCGAAGGCTTTCACGCCTTGTGCCTCGACGGCCGCGGCCATGGCGAAAGCGGCTGGCGATCCGACGCGCGACCCTACCAGTTCGAGGACTTCGCCACCGACATGATCGAGGTGGCCGCAAATCTGCCCGGGAAACCGGCCCTGGTCGGTGCCTCCATGGGCGGCCTGCTCGGCCTGCTCACCGAAGGCGAGTCCGACGACGGACTGTTCAGTGCCCTGGTGCTGGTCGACATCACGCCGCGTTGGGAACAGCAGGGCGTGGAGCGCATCCTCGATTTCATGGGTGCGCACCCGGAGGGATTCGCTTCGCTGGACGAAGCCGCCGATGCGGTGCTGCGCTACCTTCCACACCGCGGCCGCGAGCGCGACCCGGAACGGCTGCGCCCCTTGCTGGCGCAAGGTCCCGACGGACGCCTGCGCTGGCACTGGGACCCGCGCCTGCTGGAAGATATCCCGCGCGACGCCTCTGCCTATCAGGCACGCCTGATGGCGGCAGCGCAGCGCGTCGAGGCGCCGCTGCTGCTGGTGTCCGGCGACCGTTCCGACGTGGTATCCGAGCACACCATCGAAGAGTTCCTGGCACTGGTGCCGCATGCGCGGCACGTGCGCATTCCCGGCGCCACCCACATGGTGGTGGGCGACGCCAATACCGCTTTCACCGGCGCTGTGACCGACTTCCTGCGCCACACCGTGCTGTCCTCGGCGGCATGACGACCCGGAGATCTCCCCCATGATCCAGCTCCTGCCCCTGTTCTCCCTGGTCCTTGCCGGACTGCTGGCGGCCTATTTCAGGATGCCGCTCAAACCGGCCACCGGACTGCTCGCCGCCGCGCTCGTCATCGCATCGCTGTTCGGCGGCGCGCACTGGCTGGCCATCGGACTGACCTGGGTCCTGTTCCTGGCCGTCGCCGTCCCACTCAACTGGCTGCCATGGCGGCGGCGCTACCTGACCGCGCCGATGCTGGCGCTGTACCAGCGCATCCGCCCGCAGCTTTCGCCCACCGAACAGGTGGCGCTGGAGGCCGGCACGGTGGGCTTCGAGGGCGAGCTGTTCTCCGGTCGCCCGGCCTGGAAGAAGCTGATCCGCAGCGAGTTCCCGGAACTGTCGGTGGAGGAAAAGGCCTTCCTCGACGGCCCCTGCGACACGCTCTGCCAGATGGTCGACGACTGGAAGATCACCCACGAACACGCCGATCTGACGCCGGAGGTGTGGGACTACCTCAAGAAGGAACGCTTCTTCGGCATGATCATCCCGAAGGAATACGGCGGCCTCGGCTTCTCGGCGATGGCGCATTCGGCGGTGCTGCAGAAGATCGCCAGCCTGTCCGGCACGGTGTCCTCGACGGTCTGCGTGCCGAACTCCCTGGGCCCGGCCGAGTTGCTGCTGCACTACGGCACCGAGGAACAGAAGCAGCACTACCTGCCGCGACTGGCCGTCGGCGAGGAGATCCCCTGCTTTGCGCTGACCGGTCCCAGCGCCGGCTCCGACGCCACCTCCATTCCCGACTACGGCATCGTCTGCCGTCGCAAGGTCGACGGCAAGGACGTGCTCGGCATCCGCCTCACCTTCGACAAGCGCTACATCACGCTGGCCCCGGTGGCCACGGTCATTGGCCTGGCCTTCCGCATGTACGACCCCGATCACCTGCTGGGCGACAAGGAGGACATCGGCATCACACTGGCGCTGATTCCGCGCGGCACGCCGGGGCTCGAGATCGGCCGCCGGCATTTCCCCTTGAACGTACCGTTCCAGAATGGCCCGGTGCGCGGCAAGGATGTGTTCGTGCCGGTAGAGGCGCTGATCGGCGGAACCGCCATGGCCGGCCAGGGCTGGCGCATGCTGATCGAATGCCTGTCGGTGGGCCGCGCCATCTCGCTGCCGTCGACCGCCGCCGGCGGCGTCAGGATGGGCGCCATTGCGGTAGGCAGCTATGCCCGCATCCGCAAGCAGTTCGGCCTGCCCATCGGCCGTTTCGAGGGGGTCGAGGAAGCGTTGGCACGCATCGGCGGCAACGCTTACGCGGTGGCCTCGCTGGCGCGCATGACCGCTGCCGCGGTGGACATGGGCGAGAAGCCCTCGGTGCCCTCGGCGATTGCCAAGTACCACGCCACCGAGATGGGCCGCGAGACGGTCACCGACGCCATGGACATCGTCGGCGGCAAGGGCATCATCCTCGGCCCGAGGAACTTCATCGGCCGCTCCTGGCAAGTGGCACCCACCACCATCACCGTGGAAGGCGCCAACATCCTCACCCGCAGCATGATGATCTTCGGGCAGGGTGCCATCCGCTGCCATCCCTACGTACTGAAGGAGATGAATGCGCTCGCCATCGAGGACTACGACGAGCGCCTGCACACCTTCGACCGCGCGCTGTTCGGACACGTCGGCTTCGCCATTTCCAACGCCGCGCGCAGCCTGATCAAGGGTCTTGCCCTGGGTCGCCTGGGCAACGCCGCCGGCGAGCGCTACACGCGCCGCTTCTACCGCAAGCTCAACCGCTACAGCGCCGCCCTGGCGCTGGCCGCCGACACCTCGATGCTGGTGCTGGGCGGCAAACTGAAGCAGAAGGAGTCGATCTCGGCGCGACTCGGCGACGTGCTGAGCCAGCTCTACATCAGCGCCGCCATGCTCAAGCGCTTCGAGGACCAGGGCGCGCCGAGCGCCGACCGGCCTCTGCTGGCCTATGCGTTCCACCGCAGCGTCTATGCCATGCAGACCGCGCTCGACGGCGTATTGAAGAACTTCCCGGTGCGCCCGGTGGCCTGGGCACTCAGGTTGCTGATCTTCCCGCTCGGCCTGCGCGAGCGCCCGCCGTCCGACCGCCTCGCCCACCGCGTCGCCAGCCTGCTGCTCAGCCCTTCCGAGGCACGCGACCGCCTCGCCGAAGGCGTGTTCCTCACCCCCAGCGAGCACAACCCGGCCGGCCGCATGATCGCCGCCCTGCCCACCATCATCGCCGCCGAACCGGTCGAGCGGAAATTCCTCAAGGCACTGAAGGCCGGCACCATCACCGCGCTCGACCCCGATGCGCAGTTCGAGGAAGCGGTGAAGTTCGGTGTGATCTCCGAGGAGGAACGCAAGCTGCTGGCCGAGGCCCGCTCCCTGACGGCCGAAGTGATCGCCGTCGACGACTTCGACCCGGCCGATCTGGAAGCTGCCTCGCTGTACCGGGCACGCACCAAGATCCGCTCGGTGGCGGCCTGAAGAACGGACTCGGGACTCGGGACTCGGGACTCGGGACTCGGGACTCGGGACTCGGGACTC
>DAOMOD010000236.1:0-5964 GCA_035444205.1 Lysobacteraceae bacterium | reverse complement strand
GCCCGGCGTACATCAGCGCCACGCGCTGCGCCATCTCCGCGACCACCGCGAGGTCGTGAGACACGTAGACCGCCGTGGTGCCGCGCTCGCGCACCACTTTCTTGAATGCGCGCAGGACTTCGATCTGGGTCGTGACGTCCAGCGCCGTGGTCGGCTCATCGAGCACCACCAGGGCGGGATCACTGATGAGGGCCATGGCCGCCATCAGGCGCTGCAGCTGACCGCCGGACACCTGGTGCGGATAGCGCGAGCCGATGCCCTCCGGATCGGGCAGGGCCAGCTCGTGGAAGAGCTGCACCGCCTTGGCCTGCGCCTGCTGGCGCGACATCGTCTTGTGGATGAGGGCGCTTTCGATCACCTGGTCCATGATGGTCTTGGACGGATTGAACGCCGCCGCCGCGCTCTGGGCGATATAGGACACCGTGCGGCCACGCAGTCGGGCCAGATCGTCCGGATCGAGTTTGAGCACGTCCACGTCTCCGATGCGCACCGACCCGCCGACGATCCGGCAGCCCTTGCGGGCGTAGCCCATCAGCGACAGGGCGATCGTGGTCTTGCCCGAGCCGGACTCGCCGATGAGCGCGAGTACCTCGCCCTTCTCGAGCGCGAAATCCACGCCGTGCACGATGGCTAGGTCTTCACCCTGGGCGTTGCGCGCCGCGACCTGCAGGCCGCTTACCTTTACGATCTCATTCATGGTCAGACACCGTCCTTCTCGCGCTTGCCACGCCCGCCGAGGCTGTCGATGAGCAGGTTCACGCCGATGGTGAGGGTCGCGATCGCGACCGCGGGGGCCAGCACGGCCGGAGCGCCTTCGCCCAGGCCCAGGATGTTCTCGCGCACCAGCGAACCCCAGTCGGCGTCGGGCGGTTGCACGCCCAGGCCGAGGAAGCTCATCGCGGCCAGCAGCAGCACCACGTACACGAAGCGCATGCCGAAGTCCGTGAGCACCGGTCGGAACATGTTGGGCAGGACCTCGATGAAGATGATGTAGGCCGTGCCTTCACCGCGGGCACGCGCCGACTGGATGAAATCCAGGGTCATCACATTGACGGCCAGCGCGCGCACGATCCGGTAGGACCCTGGCATGTAGCACAGCGCGGCGGTCAGGATCAGCAGCGGCACCGAGGAGCCGAAGGAGGCAACCATGATGAGCGCGAACAGCTTGTTCGGGATCGCGATCAGCGCGTCCATGCTGCGGCTCAACAGCTCGTCGACCCAGCGTCCCACCCTGCCGCCGGTGCCGGCCGCGGCCCCGGCAAGGCCCAGCACGGTGCCGAGCAGGCATGCGAACACGGTGCCGATCAGCGCCACGCCGATGGTGTAGGGGGCGCCGTGCAGGACGCGGCTCAGGATGTCGCGCCCGAGATAGTCGGTTCCCAGCGGATACGCGCCGCTCAAGGGGCCGAAGTAATCGTCGCTGACCAGCGCGTTGGCCGGGTGCGGGGCGAGCGAGGGGCCCACCACCGCCATCACCAGCCAGAAGCCGACGATGAGGAGGCCGATCAAGCCGGTGACGGAAAAGATGCCGGGCTCGGCGCCTTGACAGCCGCGTGCTCATCGAAGGCGCGATCTGGCGGTCACCCTTGGGCGCGGCGGGAGTGATGGAAGATGTCATTTGCGTAGCCTCGGATTCGAAACGATTGCACTCACGTCGGCCACGAGGACCAGCACCATGTAGCCCAAGCAGAACAGCATCGCGCAGGCCTGCACCAGCGGTATGTCGCGGGTGGCCACGGCGTCGAGCATCAGGGTCGCGATGCCCGGGTAGTGGAAGATCGATTCGACGATGATCACCCCGCCGAGCAGGTAGGAGAGGCTCAGCGCGACTGCGTTGGCGATCGGGCCGACCGCATTCGGCAGCGCGTGGGTGAGTACCACGCGCATCGGTCTCGCACCTTTGAGCGTTGCCATCTCCACATAGGGCGAGCTCAACTGGTCGATCACCGCCGCGCGCGTCATGCGTGCCATCTGGGCGACCAGTACGCAGCACAAAGTCACGACCGGCATGGCGTAGGCCCGCAGCAGGTCGGTGAAGGAGCGGATCTCGGACATGTGCGACAGCGCTGGCAGCCACTGCAAATGGACTGCGAAGAGCAGCACTGCAAGGGAGGCGATCAGGAACTCCGGCACTGAAACGGCTGAGACCGCCGCCATGTTCATCGTGCGATCGAACAGAGAGCCGCGATACATCGCCGACAGGATGCCGATCGTCAGCGCCAGCGGCACCGCGACCAACGCAGTGATCGCCGCGAGCTTCAGGGTGTTGGGCAGGCGGCCGGCGATCAGCTCGGCGACCGGCATGCCGTTCACCAGCGAGGTCCCCGGGTCGCCCGTCACCAGGCCACCCAGCCACTGCATGTAGCGCAGGTGGGCCGGCTGGTCCAGCCCGAATTTGGCCCGCAGTGCCTCCACGGCCTCCGGGGTGACCTCCTGGCCGAGAAGTGCCTGGGCGGCGTCGCCCGGCAACAGAACGGTGATCGTGAAGATCACCAGTGACACGATCAGAAGCGTCAACGCTCCTGAGCCGAGCCGATTCACGACGAGTCGTGCAATAGTGCTGTTCATGGTACCCCCAATTTCACAAAGGCTCCGTTGGCGCGGCGTGTCGGCGTGACGGGCGCGGGCACGCCTCGAACACGCAACAGGACTGCGATTCGAGGCACCCCGCGCGACACCTCGTCACGGCCGTGCCGGTGGGTCGTGCAGGCACGCGGCATGGCCGTCGCCTTCGTCTTCGAAGCCGGCGAGTTCGATCTCGCTTAGGTTTCGAGCCAGATGTGTTCGGCGTACATGTAGCCCATGAGGCCGCCGAGCGGGTGTTGGCCGTAACCCTTGATACGGTCGGTGTAACCGTCGAGGCTGGCATTGAACTGCGGGATGCCGATGCCACCCTTTTCGTGGATCAACACCTGCATGTCCGCATACATCTGCTTGCGTTTGGCGTCGTCCGTTTCGCCGCGGGAGGCGAGCAGCAGCTGGTCGAACTGCTCGCTCTTCCAGCCGGATTCGTTCCACGCCGCATCCGACTTGAAGAACAGGGTGAACAGCATGTCGGCGGTGGGTCGCGCGCCAACGTTGCCGAAGCCGAGGGGGTGCTTTGCCCAGTGATTGGACCAGTAACCGTCGGCAGGCATCTGCTTGATGTCGAGCTTGAGGCCGATTCCCTGGGCCGATAGCTGCAGCAACTGCGCGATGTCGACCGAGCCCGTTGCGGCGGGCGATGCGACCATCGGGATGGTCTTGCCGGCCATGCCCGACTTCTGAAGGTGGAACTTGGCCTTCTCGGGGTCGAAGGCGCGTTGCGGCAGGCCATCGAAGTAATAGCGATGATTGGGCTGGATGGGCTGGTCGTTGGCGATCACGCCGTAGCCTCTGAACGCCGCCTTGTTGATCTGCTGCCGGTCGAGCAGGTACTTCATGGCGAGCACGAAGTCCGGATTGCTGACGGGGCCGAGTTCCTCGCGCATGATGAGGTCGGTGTAGCCGCCCGTCTGGGACACCGACAGGTTGATGCCCGGAGCGTCAGCGATGCGCGCGGCCGAACGCGGATTGACCGGGTTGATGAGATGGACGTCGCCGGAAAGCAGGGCATTGATGCGAGCGCCCTCATCTGGAATCGAGATGGATTCGATCTCGTCCAGATAGGGCTTGCCGGGTATCCAGTACTCCTCGTTGCGGACCGCCACGGCACGCTCGCCGGGACGAAACTCCTTGCACTTGAAGGGGCCGGTACCGTTGGCTGTGCTGAAGTCGGTGGTGCCGTCGCGCACGATGAGGAAGTGCGAGACGCCGAGGACGGCCGGCAGGTCGGCGTTCGCGGCGGCGAGCCTGATCTGCACCTCGTGCGGCCCGGTCGCCACGACCTCCTCGAACCCGTCGGCGATCACGCGCATCCTCGAGCCCAGTTCCGGGTTCTTGTGGCGCAGCAGGGAGTAGACCACGTCGGCCGAGGTAAAGGGCTTGCCGTCGTGGAAGCGCACGTCCTTGCGCAGCTTCACGGTCCACAGCTGCGCGTCGTCGGTCGAAAAGGATTCGGCCAGCGACATCTGCGGGGCGAGTTTTTCGTCCAGCACGGTCAGGCCGTTGTAGAAGGTGTAATGCCGCGTGTAGTCGCCAAAATGGGCGCCCCTGGCCGGGTCGAGGGTGTCGGCGGTCGAGCCGGTCGAAACCGCCACCTTGATGCGGCCGCCGCGGCGAGGTGTCTGAGCATAGACCGATGTGGCCGTGGTCAGCAGGCCGCCCGCGGTGGTGGCGAGGACGCCGCTCGCAAGCAGCGCGCGCAGCACATCGCGGCGCGATACGCCGCGGCCCAGGTCTTCGGTGATGCGCTCCACCAGCTGGTGGTGCGCGCCAATCATTTGATTGTTGTCTTTCATGATTGATGTCTCCTCTGAAAGTAGATCGCTTTCTGGCAACGTCCTCGATCAGGGCGCAACTCGCCTGGGTCAGGGTCGCCTATGGTGGTGCGAACACTCCTTGAATGCGGCTCTTCTGTGTCTCTACCTTCTCCTTAGTCGCCTTGATCAGTGAATCAAGTCCTGAAACCGGTAGTACGCCCCGACGAAGGGGAGGAACCACGGCTTGCCGAAATGACCCGGAATGGCTGGCCACGCGAGTTCGCGCCACGGATTCGCGTCGCCTTTGCCGGCCATCACGTCGGCCATGATCTCGCCCATGTGGACCGACATCTGCACGCCGTGGCCACTGTAGCCCATGGAATAGAACATCCCTTCGTGCTGACCGGCGCGCGGCAGGCGGTCGGCCGTCATGTCCACCAGGCCACCCCAGCAGTAGTCGATGCGCGCATCGGCGAGCTCGGGGAAGGTCGCTGCCAGCGTCGCCTGCAGGATGCGTCCGCTCTTCTGGTCGGAGCGCGGGTTGGACATCGCGAAGCGTGCCCGGCCGCCGAACACGAGCCGGTTGTCGGCGGTGGTGCGGAAGTAGTTGCCCACGTTCTTGGAGGTGACGTAGCCGCGCCGGTGGGGCAGCAGGCGGTCGAGCAGGGCGCGGTCCAGCGGCTCGGTGGTGATGATGAAGCTTCCCACCGACACCATGCGGCGGCGGAACCAGCCGAAGGGGCCGACCATGGAGTTGCCGCTTGCCAGCACGACCTGCGTGGCGCGCACGCTGCCTCGGGCCGACACCACGTCGTAGCTGCCGTCACCGCGCCGCTCGATTGCGGTCACCGGGGCGCGCTCCAGAATCCTTGCCCCGTGGCGGACCGCCGCCTCGGCGAGCCCGACGCCGAACTTGCCCATGTGCATCTGGGCACTCGTCTTTTGCAGCAGGCCGCCGAAGAAGGCGTCCGAGCCGACCTCGTCGCGGATGCGCTCGGGCGGGATCATCTCCACCGCGGGGTCGACCTCGCGGGCGACGCGCTCACAGGCCCGCGCGAGCTTGCCGTAGTGCTCCGGCTTGGCCGCGAGCTTGAGCTTGCCGCAGCGAACGAAGTCGCAGTCGATACGCTCTCGCGCCACGAGCTGTTCGACGGTCTGCACTGCCGAGTCGTAGGCGCGGTAGTAGGCGCGGGCTCGCTCGGTGCCGATCTTCGCCGCGAGCGCGCCGTAGTCGTGGGCGAGACCGCTGTTGCAGTGGCCGCCGTTGCGCCCCGAAGCCTCGCCGATCACGCGGCCGGCCTCGAACACGACAACGGACGCGCCGCGTCGGGCGAGCGCCAGTGCGGTCGACAGGCCGGTGAAACCGCCGCCGACCACGGCGACATCGACACGCCCGGACACCGGCTCGCGCTCACCGCCGGTGAAGAGGGGTGCCGTGTCGAGCCAGTAGGAATCGAGTCTCATGGTCTTTCCTTGTATCCGGGCTGTGTCGCGCGCGTCGCTCAGAGACCGACCAGAGCGGGCAAGCCGCTGAGGTCCTTGATCTCGTGGCACTTCCACACCGGCCAGCTGGGCTCGTGGCCGCGGGCAACGAAGACCCGGTTCTTGATGCCCACGTCGTCGG
>DAOMOD010000235.1:0-6014 GCA_035444205.1 Lysobacteraceae bacterium | reverse complement strand
CGTGGCCATGCCCATGTCGGGGCTGAAGCCTCTCCTACAGGGGGCTGCGTTTCGCGCCGGGTCCCGGGTCCCGGGTCCCCGGTTCCGGCTCTTCGATATGCCGCAGGCGCGGCGCGACCATCGGGATGGTCAGCATGGTGCTGGCGACCGCCATCAGCAGCAGGGCGGTGAAGGTCTCGGCGGTGATGATCTCCTTGTCGAGCAGGATGTTGGCGAAGATGATCATGATCAGCGCCTTGGTCTGCAGCAGCCAGCCGATCAGCGAGGCTTCGCCCGGTCGCCAGCCGAGTATTCGTCCGGCGACATGGGTGCCGGCCAGCTTGCCGCCGACCGAGGCTACCAGCATCGCGCCCGCGGCCATGAATACTGCGGCGCCGCCCATGCTCCACTCGGTGCGCAGCCCGGTGCTGAGGAAGAACACCGGCATCACCACCAGCAACACGTGGTGGCGCAGCTGGTCCATGCGCGCGGTGTCGAACCAGTGTCCGTCGATCACTACGCCAGCGAGGAAGGCCCCCACCATGAAATGCAGGCCGGCCCAGTCGGCGGCCAGCGCGCAGAGGATCAGCCAGATCAGGCCGACAAACCAGCGGTCGGTTTCGCCGATGCGCCGCATCAGCGCGCGCAACGCGATCGCAGCGACCGCGAATCCCGCGATGAAGCCGAACTGCCGGCCGATGCGTTCGATGTCGAGCAGGATCAGCGCCAGCACCGCCCAGATGGCGATGTCGTCGAGGCTGGCATAACGCAGCACGCGCTGGCCGAGCTGGCGCCTGAGCATGTCGAGCTTCTCCATGAACAGGATCAGGATCGGCAGCGCGGTGACCGCGCAGGCCATGCCGATGCCCAGCACGAACTGCCAGCGCATGGCCGACGCGCCCATCCACGATGGACTGTGCGCCAGCAGCAGCACGGCGGCGACACTGCCCGCGATCAGTGGCAGCAGCAGGGCGAGACCGGCGGTGGTCGCGGTCTCGACGCGGTTCTTCCAGGCCAGCCCGAGATTGAGCTCGATGCCGGCAATCCACACGAACAGCATCACCGCCCAGGTGGCGACACCGTTCAGCGCCTGCACTACGTCGGTGGTAAACACGAAACCGTAGTAGTCGGGAAACGCGGCGCCGAGCACGCCGGGTCCGAGCAGGATCCCCATGATGATCTGCACCACCACCAGCGGCGCGAAGTAGTCGGTGCGCCCCAGTCGCCAAACCAGCCAGGGCACGGTGAAGATGATCGCCATGGCGATCAGGAACAGTTCGGTGGTGCTGATCTGCATGGCGACTGGCGCGTGGCCCCCCAGGGGAAGCGCGCATGATGCGGCCTGGCGCCGCACATGTAAAAGCGGGCGCCTGCGCTGAATACGTATGCAGGGGCTGCCCGCGGTCGCCGTGGCGGCCTACCATCGGCCGCAGCCATAGCGGTCGCTTTGCCGGCACCGTCGGCATCCGTCCTGGGGAGGGGCCCTTCGCCCGATGAAAAGCAAACCCACCCTGTCGTTCTGGCAGATCTGGAACATGTGCTTCGGCTTCCTCGGCATCCAGTTCGGATTCGCCCTGCAGAACGCCAACGTCAGCCGCATCTTCCAGACGCTCGGCGCGGAGATGGACCAGATCCCGCTGCTGTGGATCGCCGCGCCGCTCACCGGCCTGCTCGTGCAGCCGATCGTCGGCTACTACTCGGATCGCACCTGGACCCGGCTCGGCCGGCGTCGCCCGTACTTCCTGTACGGCGCGCTGGCCACCAGTGTCGCCCTGGTCTTCATGCCCAACTCGCCGTCGCTATGGATCGCCGCCGGCATGCTGTGGATCCTCGATGCCTCCATCAACGTCTCGATGGAGCCGTTCCGCGCCTACGTCGGCGACCAGCTTCCGCAGAAACAGCGCCCTACCGGCTATGCCATGCAGAGCTTCTTCATCGGCATCGGTGCGGTGGTGGCCAGCATGCTGCCGTGGCTGCTGGCCCATGCCGGCGTATCCAACACCGCCGAAGGGGGCGCGATTCCCGACACCGTGCGCTATGCCTTCTACGCCGGCGCGGTCGTGCTGCTCGGTGCCATCGGCTGGACCGTCGTCAGCAGCCGCGAGTATCCGCCCGAGGTGCTGGAGTCCTTCGATGACGCGGAACCGGCGCAGCCGCCGCGCCCGGTGCGCAGGCCGCAGGCGTCCGATGCCTCGCTGTGGCTCATCGGCGGTTTCGGGCTGGCCGGCGCCATCGTAGTGTTCGAGCTGGCCAACGAGCTGTTCCTGCTGGCCGGCATGCTGGCGACCTATGGCGTGGCCCTGCTGGTGATCGCGCGCTCGCGCGCGGAGAACGCCTTCGTCACCATCATGTCCGACCTGCACTCGATGCCCGATGCCATGCGCCGGCTGGCGGTGGTGCAGTTCTTCTCCTGGTTCGCGCTGTTCGCCATGTGGATCTACACCACGGCGGCGGTCACCCAGGTGCACTTCGGTACCAGCGATACCACCTCGGCGGCCTACAACGACGGCGCCAACTGGGTGGGCGTGCTGTTCGCCGCCTACAACGGTTTCGCCGCGCTGGCAGCGATCTTCATCCCGCGCATGGCGGCCCTGCTCGGTCTTCGCATCACGCACCTGGTGAACCTGTGGATAGGTGCACTGGCGCTGGCGTCGTTCCTGATCATCCGCGATCCCGACTGGCTGCTGTTGTCGATGGTGGGCATCGGCTTCGCCTGGGCCTCGATCCTGTCGCTGCCTTATGCGCTGCTGTGCGATGCGTTGCCGGCGAAGAAGATGGGCGTGTACATGGGCATCTTCAACTTCTTCATCGTCATTCCGCAGTTGATGGCGGCCAGCGTGCTGGGCGTGCTGCTGAAGAGCGCCTTCGGCAACCAGCCGATCTATGCACTGCTGATCGGCGCCGTGTGCCTTGTGGTGGCCGGCCTGTGCGTGCTGAGAGTCGCCGAACCCGAGGCGCGGGCGGTGCCCGCACCTGTGAATGCAGCCCAATAGGCGACTGACCGGAGCGAGTGTCGTCATGCGTGGTTATCAAACTCTAGGCCTTCTGGCTTCACTCCTGCTGGCCGCTTGCGGCCAGCCTCCGGCGCCGCGGCGGGCGGCGCCGAGCTATTACGGCACGCTGGAGCCGTCCGCTTCCGAGGCGGTGTATTTCGTCATCACCGACCGCTTCGTCAACGGCGATCCCGACAACGACCAGCGCGATCAGGGTGGCGCGCATCCGACTTTCGACATCCCGATCGAATGCCCCGACGGCGTGGTGGCCAACATCGGTTACCTGGGCGGCGATTTCCGCGGCCTGCTGGACAACGCCGATTACATCCGCGACATGGGTTTCACCGCGGTGTGGATCACGCCGATCGTCGACAACCCCGACCAGGCCTTCACCGGCGGCGACGAGATCGCCTGCGGCAGCTCGCTGACCGACCGCGGCAAGACCGGCTATCACGGCTACTGGGGCATGAACTTCTACCGCGTAGACGAGCACCTGGAGAGCCCCGACCTGCGCTTCGCCGACCTCACCCGCGAGCTCGAAGCGCGCGGTCTCAAGACCATGCTCGACATCGTCGCCAACCACAGCTCGCCCGCATGGACCATGCCCGAGCGGCAGCCCCGATTCGGCCAGGTGTTCGACGCCGACGGCCGCCTGGTCGCCGATCACGACAACCTGCATCCGGGCGAACTCGATCCGGCGAACAACCTGCTGCATCGCTTCTACAACACCGAGCCGGATCTCGCCCAACTTGGCAGCTTCGATCCCGACAATGACGAGGTCATGGACTATCTGGTCGGCGCCTACCTGCAGTGGATCGACCAGGGCGCGCACGCGCTGCGCGTGGACACACTTCGCCACCAGCCGCTCCCATTCTGGCGCGAGTTCACCGGCCGCATCCGTGAGCATCATCCGGGCATGTATTTCCTGGGCGAGGCCTTCGACTACGAGGCCGAGAACCTCGGCCCCTTCACCTGGCCCGAGCACGGCGCCATCAACGTGCTCGACTTCCCGCTGAAGGCGGCGCTGACCGAGGTGTTCGAGAATCCGGGCAGCGATTTCGGGCGGCTGGCCGAGGCCCTGCACCTGAAGGACGGCCCGTACCACAATCCCTACGATCTCGGCAGCTTCTACGACAACCACGACATGGCGCGCATGGACGCCAGCGACGAGGGCTTCATCGATGCGCATCACTGGCTGTTCACTGCACGCGGCATTCCGGTGGTGTACTACGGCTCCGAGATCGGCTTCATGCGCGGGCGCGCCGAGCACGCCGGCAACCGCAACTACTTCGGCCAGGCGCGCATCGACGCCGCGCCCGCTCACCGCATCCATCAGGCGCTGACCCGCGTTGCCCGCCTGCGTCGCGACTCGGTGGCGCTGCAGCGCGGTCTGCAACTGAACGTGCGGCTGGCCGGGGACGAGGCCGTGTTCTACCGCGTGTACCAGCACGAAGGCGTGGCGCAGACCGCGTTGGTGATGCTGAACAAGGGCGATGCTCCCGCCACGTTCTCGGTGACCGAGTATCTGCAGGCGGGCGCCTGGCACGATGGTTTCAGCGGCGAGCTTGTCGAAGTCGGCGAACGCATCGAGGCCGAGGTGCCCGCGCACGGCGTGCGCGTGTTCTTTCTTGATGCCCCACTCACCCGTGCCGACACGCTGCAACGCCTGGACGGCCTGATGCAGCGAAAGCGCCGCGTTCCTTAGCCCGCATTTCGTAGAGCGGAGCTTGCTCCGCTTCAGTCCGTAGGTTGGAATAAGCGCAGCGCACCCCAACGAAGCCGGGAGTCGCCGGCGAGACGCAAGAGCCGTTGGGGTGCGCTTGCGCTTACCCCAACCTACGATGGTGTCGGCAACGGCATCCGGCATCCGGCATCCGGATTATGCGGCACCGCAGGAGCGCCGGATGGCCAGGCGTGTGGGAATCGTGCGCGCCTGCACCTCCTCGCCGCGAATGGAGGCGATCAGCGTTTCGACCAGCACCTGGCCGGCCAGACGCGTGTCCTGCTGCACGGTGGTCAGCGCCGGGTTGGTCATGGCGGCCATCGGCAGGTCGTCGAAGCCGGCCACGGCGACGTCGCCGGGGACGTCGATGGCACGTTCGCGAAGCGCGCGCATGGCACCGATGGCGATCAGGTCGCTGGCGGCGAAGATGGCATCGAACTGCACGCCGCGCTTTTTCAGGTTCTCGATCGCTTCCTGGCCGGCCTCCTCGGAGGACTGCCTGGCGTCCACCTGCAGCAGGGGATCGGCCGTGATGCCCGCGGCCTGCAACGCATCCAGGTAGCCACGGTAGCGCCCGAAGAACTCGGGGTAATGGTCGGTGGCATTGCCGATGAAGGCGATGCGCGAACGACCCCGCGCGATCAGGTGGGCGGTGATGTCACGGCCGCCCTGGCGATTGTCGGAGCCGATGGAAATACCGGGCTGCCCTGGCAGCACCGCGCCCCAGCGCACGAAGTGGGTCTTCTGCCTCACCAGTTGTTCCAGTCGTGCCTGGTATTCCAGGTAGTCGCCGTAGCCGAGCAGGATGAGGCCATCGGCCTTCTTGCTGTCCTCGTAGTCGGCGTGCCAGTCGTCGGAGAGTTGCTGGAAGGAGATCAGCAGGTCGAAACCGCGCTGGCCGCAGGCGCGGGTGATCGAACTCAGCATCGACACGAAGAAGGGATTGATCAGCGAATCGTCGAGGCCGGGATCCTCGAACAGCAGCAGGGCCAGCGTGCCGGAGGTCTGGCAGCGCAGGTTGGAGGCGTTCTTGTCGACCTTGTAGTTCAGCTCGCGGGCGATGCGCTGCACCTTCTCGCGCGTCTCCTCGCTGACCAGCGGGCTGTTGCGCAGGGCACGCGATACCGTCGGCTGCGAGACGCCGGCGAGGTGGGCGATGTCGAGGGACGTGGCCTTGCCCTTGATGGACATGATGCTGAGCGCAGGAAAATCCCGTCCATGATACCCCTGCGCGCGAGCAAGGTGCCCGCCGCGCCACGGAGGCCGCCCGTCGCAACATTTTCCCCTGTAGGAGCCCACCTTGTGGGCGACGAGGGCAT
>DAOMOD010000234.1:0-6047 GCA_035444205.1 Lysobacteraceae bacterium | reverse complement strand
CCACTGTGCCGACATCGTGCCCCACGGGCCGACTCGAACGACCGCTCAGCGTCCTGACCAGCATCCCCGCAGCGCAGCGCCTATACGGTCGGCAGCGCCTCCGCGGCGCCCGGAAACACCACGCCGTGGGCGATATCGGTGCGGATGCCGACGCGGTCGCCGGGGTGGTAGGAGAGATGGCTCGGAAACAATGCGCACACGATGTTGCCGCTGGGCAGTACCAGGTCATACAGGGTCTCGGCGCCGCGGAAGGCGACCCGCGCCACCACCGCCGACAGCGGCGACTCCGGATCGGGCTGGATGTCGTCGGGCCGCAGCAGCACCCGCACCTCGCTGTCCGGCGCCAGCGTGGCGGCGCCGGAGTGGGCGACGATGCCGAGTTCGGTCTGCACGCGTCCACCGGACACTACGCGCCCCGGCAACAGACGGCCTTCGCCGACGAAACCGGCGACGAAAGGCGTCACCGGCTGGTGATAGATCTCGTAGGGACTGCCCCACTGCTCCAGTCGGCCCGCACGCATCACGCCGACGCTGTCGGCGAAGGCGAAGGCCTCGTCCTGGTCGTGGGTGACCAGCAGGGCGGCGATGCCGAGACGCTTGAGCAGGTTGCGCAATTCCTCGCGCAGACGTTGGCGCAGATGGGTATCGAGCGCGGCGAAGGGTTCATCGAGCAGCACCAGGTCGGGCTGCGTGGACAGGGTGCGCGCCAGCGCCACGCGTTGTTGCTGGCCGCCCGACAGCTCGTGCGGCCAGCGCCCCGCCAGGTCGCCCAGATCGAGTAGGGAAAGAGCGCTGCGCACGCGCTGTTCACGCTCGGGGCGCGACATCCGACGCAGTCCGAACGCCACGTTGCCTGCAACATCGAGGTGCGGAAACAGTGCGAGATCCTGGAACACCAATCCGATGCCGCGCGCTTCCGGCTGCACCCCGGCCATGTTCCTGCCGCGCAGCAGCACCTGCCCGCTGTGCGCTTCCTGCAGGCCGGCCACCACGCGCAGCACACTGGTCTTGCCGCAGCCGCTCGGCCCGAGAAGGCAGGCCAGTTCGCCCGGCGCCAGGCGCAGGCTGAGGTCGTCGACCGCCAGCGTGTCGCCCAGGCGGACGCTCAGGTGGCGGATGTCGAGGAGCAGGGGTGCGGCGACGTTCACCGCCGCCGTCAGCGCATCTGGTCGGCGACGAAGTCCCAGTTGACCAGGTTCCAGAACGCCTCCACGTACTTTGGCCGTGCGTTGCGGTAGTCGATGTAGTAGGCGTGCTCCCAGACATCGCAGGTGAGCAGGGCACGGTCATCGCCGGTCAGGGGGGTGGCGGCATTGGAGGTGCTGGCCAGGGCCAGGCCACCGTCGGGACGCTGCACCAGCCAGGCCCACCCGGAGCCGAACGTGGTGATCGCGGTCTGGGTGAACTGTTCCTTGAACTTGTCGAAGGAGCCGAACGCCTTGTCGATGGCATCGCCCAGCTTGCCGGTGGGTGCGCCACCGCCGTTCGGTTTCAGGCAGTTCCAGTAGAACGTGTGGTTCCACACCTGGGCGGCGTTGTTGAACAACCCACCGGAGGCCTTGCGGATGATGCTCTCAAGGTCGGCATCCTCGAACTCGGTGCCCGCAATCATCCTGTTCAGGTTGTCCACGTAGGTCTGGTGATGCTTGCCGTAATGGAAGTCGATGGTCTCGGCGGAAATGTGCGGAGCCAGTGCGTCGCGCGCGTAGGGCAGGGCGGGGAGTTGGATAGGCATGTGGATCTCCTTGCGGCGTCGGGGCGGGAATCGCCATGTTCAGCACGCCAGTCTAAAGACCGTTTCGAGCCATGGGCAAGCCTGTATTCACGCGGGCACGTTATTCTATGCGTCGCGGACGGCGCAGGTCGGCCGCCCCCACCCCAGAACGAAAGGTCATCCCATGGAAGTCATCGAACGCATTCGAGGCATCGTCGATGCCCATCCCGTCGTGCTCTTCATGAAGGGCACGCCGCAGTTTCCCATGTGCGGTTTCTCCAGCCGCACCGCGCAGGCACTGAAGGCGCTGGGCGCCGAATTCCACTCGGTGAACGTGCTGGAGGATCCCGAGGTACGCGCCAATCTGCCGCGCTTCTCGAGCTGGCCCACCTTTCCGCAATTGTTCATCAAGGGCGAGCTTATCGGCGGCTGCGACATCACCATGGAGCTGTACGACCGTGGCGAACTCGAGCGCATGGTGCGCGACGCGCAGGCGGCTTGAGGCGGCAGTCCATGTCGGCCGCAGGGCAGGGCGGGGCGGACAGCCTCGAAGGGCGTCATATCCTGGTATCCGGAGCCTGCGGCGGTTTCGGCAGCGCCCTGGCGCGTCGCATCGCCTCTCTGGGCGCGACCCCGATCCTGCTCGGGCGCCGGGTGCCGGCGCTGGGCCGGCTGCATGATGAGATCGAGGAGTCGTGCGGACGCCGTCCCGGCATCTACCCGATGAATCTGGAAGGTGCCGCACCGGAGGACTATCAGCGGGTCGGCGAGGACATCGAACGTGAATGTGGGCGCCTGGACGGCATCGTCCACGCGGCCGCCAGCTTTCAGGGCCTGACTTCGCTGGAGCAGACATCGCCCGAGGACTGGCTCAAGGGTCTGCACGTCAATCTGACCGCGCCGCTTTTCCTGACGCTGGGCTGCCTGCCGCTGATGCGGCGCCAGCATGATGCCGCTGTGGTGTTCATGCTCGACGCAGTCGAGTTGCAGGGCCGTGCCTATTGGGGCGCCTACGGCATCGCCAAGGCCGGGCTGGAGAAGATGGTGGCGATGCTTGCGGCCGAACTGGAACGCACGCCGGTGCGCGTGCATGGCCTGCGCCCGGGACCGATGCGCACCATGCTGCGCGCGCGCGCCTGGTTTGCCGAGGATCCCGCCACGGTGCCCGAGCCGGATGCGTTCGTGGCGCCGTGCATTCGCCTGCTGGCAGGTGCGGATGTCGAGGAATGGCGCGGCCGGGTCATGGAGGCCCGGGCGTCGGGCGAGGCGGTCAGCGCTTGAGGTGCTGGAGCTTGTCGCCCTGGCCGTCCCATTCCTTGGCGTCGGCGGGCGGCTCCTTGCGCTCGGTGATCACCGGCCATTCCCTGGCCAGTTCGGCGTTCAATGCGATGAAGTGTTCCTGGCCTGCGGGTACGTCGTCTTCGGGGAAGATCGCATTGGCCGGGCATTCGGGCTCGCACAGGGTGCAGTCGATGCACTCGTCGGGGTCGATCACCAGGAAATTGGGCCCCTCGTGGAAACAGTCCACCGGACACACCTCCACACAGTCCATGTACTTGCAGTTGATGCAGTTCTCGGTGACGACGAAGGTCATGGCCCGGATCGAGAATGGGTCTGTGCAGAAGGTAGGGGGGTGGCGCTCCCTAGGGGACTCGAACCCCTGTTCCCGCCTTGAGAGGGCGGTGTCCTGGACCGCTAGACGAAGGGAGCGCGGTTCTTGCAAGCAAGACTGCTAGTATAAACAGCCGATGGAATCAGAACAATCTTCCCGCGCCGAAGACGCGCCCGTCGCCACTGCGCACGGCGCTGCCACAGTGCATCACCCGCAGGTCGTTCCGCGTGCCGAGCACGGCATCTCGCGGCGCCAGATCAGCAACGCCGCGCTCAAGGTGCTGTATCGACTGAACGACGCCGGCTACGAGGCCTTTCTGGTCGGTGGCGCGGTGCGCGACCTGCTTCTGGGTGGCGCGCCCAAGGATTTCGACATCGCCACCAGCGCCACGCCGGAGCAGGTCAAGGCGCTGTTCCGCAATTGCCGCCTGATCGGCCGTCGCTTCCGCCTGGCGCATGTCGTGTTCGGTCCCGAAATCATCGAGGTCGCCACCTTCCGCGCCCAGCACGCCGATGATGACGGCGACCGCGAGTTCGTCGACGGTCGTCTGGTACGCGATAACGTCTGGGGCGACCAGAAGGACGATGCGCTGCGCCGCGACTTCACCGTCAATGCCCTGTTCTACGGTGTGCGCGATTTCGCCGTGCGCGATTTCGTCGGAGGCATGGATGATCTGCGTGCGCGGCGTCTGCGCCTGATCGGCGACCCCGAAGCGCGCTATCCCGAGGATCCCGTGCGCATGCTGCGCGCAGTGCGCCTCGCCGCCAAGCTGGGTTTCGATATCGAGCCCGCCACGTGCGCGCCGATCGCGCGCCTTGCGCCGCTGCTCGGCGACGTACCGCCGGCGCGCCTGTTCGACGAATCGCTCAAGCTGTTCCTCGGCGGTTACGCCGTGGCGAGCTTCCTGGGACTTGAACGATACGGTCTTTGGGCGGAAGTCTTTCCGGAAAGCGCCCAAGCCATGCAGGCCGATGAGAGCGGCACACTGCGCGGGCTGGTGCTGCGTGCGCTTGCCAATACCGACGCCCGCGTGCGCGAAGACCGTCCGGTGACCCCGTCCTTCCTGTTCGCAGCCCTGCTGTGGCCGGCGTACCTGGTGCGCCGTCGCGACCTGCTGGCGCGTGGCCAGGAAGAAGGAGATGCGCACGAACTTGCGGCCGAAGAAGCGACCCGGCGGCAGATGCGCCATGTCGCCCTGCCCAAGCGCTTCAGCATCCCCATGCAGGAGGTCTGGTCGCTGCAGTGGCGCCTTGAGCAGCGCAGCCGCAAGCGCGTGCTGCGTCTGCTGTCGCATCCACGGTTCCGCGCCGGTTACGACTTCCTGGCCCTGCGCCGCGAGGAATCGGCCGAGATCGCCGATCTTGCCGCCTGGTGGGAAGCCGCGCAGAGCGCCGGCGACAGCGAACTCGACGATCTCCTGGCCGGCACCGGTCAACCCGGCGCCGAACCCAAGCGCAAGCGCAAGCGGCGCCGGCGCGGTGGACGCCGGCGTGGCCGTGGTGGCGAGGACAGTGGCGCCCCTGTGGATGCAGGGCAAGGCGCTGCCGACTGATCGCGACCACGCCATGAACGGCGGCCGCCATGCGACGACCCGATCGATTCGCGCAGCCATCGGTCTCGGCAGCAATCTCGACGATCCGCGCCGGCAGGTGCTGGACGCCATGCGCGCGCTGGACGAACTTCCGCACACCCGCCTGCTTCGCCAGTCCCGCCTGTACAGCTCGCCACCGTGGGGTCTTGCCGAGCAACCCTGGTTCGTCAATGCCGCCGCCACCGTCGAAACGGAGCTTCCGGCCCCCGTGCTCCATGCCGCGCTCAAGGGTCTTGAGGACGCCGTCGGGCGCCGCCGCGACGGTCCGCGCTGGGGGCCGCGCATTCTCGATCTCGACTTGCTGCTGTATGGCGACCTGGTGATCGACACGCCATCGCTGACCGTGCCGCACCCGCGCATGGGCGGGCGCGCCTTCGTGCTGGTGCCGTTGGCCGAAATCGCCGGCGACTGGCCGCTTCCCGGCGGCGGCACCGTCGCCGAGGCCTGCGCGGCGCTGGATCCCGCCGCGCTGCGACTGGATTGCATCGCGCCGGCGGGCTGACTCTGCGAGAATCGCCGCCCCGAGCTACGCAGCCACGCAGCCACGATGTACAAACCCAGCAGCGGCAAACCCATCACCGTCCCTGAGCTTCGCAAGTTCAAGCAGCGCGGCGAGAAGATCGCCATGCTTACCGCCTACGACGCCAGTTTCGCCGCATTGGCCGATGGGCAGGGTGTGGATGCGGTGCTGGTGGGCGATTCGCTGGGCATGGTGGTGCAGGGTCACGACAGCACCCTGCCGGTGACGCTCGACCATGTGGTCTATCACTGCGCCGCCGTGGCACGCGGCCTGCGCCGCGCGCTGCTCATTGCCGACATGCCCTTCCTCAGCTATGCCGACACGAGCCGCGCCGTGGATGCCGCGCGGCGTCTGCTGGGCGAGGGCGGCGCGCGCATGGTCAAGCTGGAGGGTGCCGGCTACGTGGTCGATGTCATCCGCCACCTGGTCGAACGCGACGTGCCGGTCTGCGCCCATCTTGGTCTGACGCCGCAGTCGGTACATCGACTGGGCGGCTACAAGGTGCAGGGCCGCGACGCCGAAGCCGCCGAGCAACTGCTCGCCGACGCCCAGGCGGTGGCCGCGGCCGGCGCCGAACTGCTGGTGCTGGAATGCGTGCCGGCGCGGCTCG
>DAOMOD010000233.1:0-6094 GCA_035444205.1 Lysobacteraceae bacterium | reverse complement strand
GCAAGCGGGGAAACTGCTTGCGGGAACGTCACGGTTTTCGCCGCGGTCCTCGCCCACTCGCAAGTAGCAGATTTTCTCTTGGTTACTTCTCTCTGGACGAGCAAAGAGAAGTGACCCGGCCGCCGCGAGGCGGACGGAACCCAAGTCATGGACGACACAACAACCCGCGCCGCAGGCGCACCGGACAAAAACAGAGAAACACCGACACGTCGCGATCGCGGCTATCGCCGCTCCTACATAGAGAGAACCGCACGAGCACGTCGAAGTCACCCGCCCGCCGGCGGAAAAATCAACTGCGAAGCCCGACCCCGCGGTTCAACAGGAACATGCCGAACGCCGCCAGCGCCACGGCAAACGCCAGCATCACCGCATACGACACCCACAGCGACACGTCGCTCACTCCGAGCAGCCCATAGCGGAAGGCGTTCACCATGTACAGGATGGGGTTGCCCAGCGAGGCGTTGCGCCAGAAGTCGGGCAACAGGGAAACCGAGTAGAACACGCCGCCGAGATAGGTCAGCGGAGTCAGCACGAAGGTGGGGACGATGGCGATGTCGTCGAACTTCTTCGCGTACACGGCATTGACGAACCCCGCCAGCGAGAACACCACGCTGGCCAGCAGGACCGAACTCAGCGTCACCACAACGCTGTGCACCTGCACGCGGGTGAAGAAGAAGGCCACCACCAGCACGATGGCGCCCACCATGAGTCCGCGCATGACTGCACCGGCGACATAGCCGGTGAGGATCACCCAGCTCGGCATCGGCGACACCAGCAGTTCCTCCACGTGGCGACCGAACTTGGCGCCGAAGAAGGAACTGGAAATATTGCCGTAGCTGTTGGTGATGATGGCCATCATGATCAGGCCCGGTACGATGAAGTCGATGTAGGGCAGGCCGCCCATTTCGCCGATGCGGCGTCCGATCAGGTTGCCGAAGATGATGAAGTACAGCGTCATGGTGATCGCCGGCGGCACCAGGGTCTGGCCCCAGATGCGCAGGATCCGGTTCAGCTCGCGACGGTAGATGGTGCCCAGGGCGACCACATTCGGATGCACGTCAGTTGCCTCCACCGGTCTCGACCAGGCGCATGAACAGCTCCTCCAGGCGGTTGGCCTTGTTGCGCATGGACTTCACTTCGATGCCGTGCGCACCGAGTGCGGCGAACACTCCGTTCAGCGCCTTCTCCTTGGGCACCTCCACTTCCAGGGTGTGTTCGTCCAGCGCGTGCAGGCGGATGCCGCCGTCAAAGTGCGGCAACGAGGTTGCCGGCGCCGCGAGATCGAGCACGAAAGTCTCCACGTCGAGCTTGGCGAGCAGGCGCTTCATGCTGGTGTTCTCGATGATGCTGCCGCGATCGATGATGGCGATGTTGCGGCACAGTTGCTCGGCTTCCTCCAGATAGTGCGTGGTGAGGATCACCGTGGTGCCGGACCGGTTGATCTCGCGGATGAACTTCCACATCGAACGACGGATCTCGATGTCGACGCCGGCGGTGGGCTCGTCGAGTATCAGCAGGCGCGGCTCGGTGACCATGGCGCGCGCGATCATCAGCCGCCGCTTCATGCCGCCGGACAGGCTGCGCGAAGGCTGTCGCGCCTTTTCCCACAGCTGCAACTGCTTGAGGTACTTCTCCACCCGCGGTCTCGCCACCCTGCGCGGCACGCCGTAGAAGCCGGCGTAGTTGAGCACAATGTCGAACGGCGATTCGAACTGGTTGAAGTTGATCTCCTGCGGCACCAGGCCGATCAGTCGCATCGCCGCGCTGCGCTGGCGGTGGATGTCGACGCCGAACACCCGCGCCTGACCGGCGCTGGCGTTGACCAGCGACGACACGATGCCGATCAGGGTCGACTTGCCGGCGCCGTTGGGGCCGAGCAAGGCGAAGAAATCGCCCGCCTCGACGCGCAGGGAAACGCCTTTCAGCGCGTCGACGCCGTTGTCGTAGGTCTTCTGCAGATCGACCACTTCCAGCGCGGGCGTGTCGCTCATGGGTGGGGGGTGACAAGACATGGCAAGAAGCGGGCGCGTAGTATAGCGGCCCCCTGCGGGCGGCCCCGCCGCCGCGTCGACCCCTGTTGCCGCCATCATGCCCGAGATCTACCCACTCACACTCGTCGACAGCCGCATGATCGCCCCCGGCGTGCGCCATCTCTCGTTCCAGCGCGACGATGGCGGGCCGTTCTCGTTCGAACCGGGGCAGTTCATCCAGGTGCACTTCCACTACGACGACGGCAGAGCGACCAAGCGCAGCTATTCGGTAGCCACGGTGCAGGCGACACCGGGAGCGCCGGTGCAGCGCATCGAGATCGCCGTGTCCTACGTCGAGGGCGGCGCGGCCACCGCACTTTTCGCCGCGCTGAAGGAAGGCGAAAGCATCCAGGCCAGCGGCCCCTACGGCCGCTTCTGCCTGATGGAGAAGGACGAGAACCGGCGCTACCTGCTGGTGGCCACCGGTACCGGCATCACGCCCTATCGCGCCATGCTGCCCGAGCTCGAGCGGCTGATGGCGACGCGCGGCGTCGAGGTGGTGTTGCTGTTTGGCGCACGCAACGAGGGCGAACTGCTGTACGGCGCCGAGTTCGAGGCCTTTGCCGCCACTCACCCGCGCTTCCGCTTCCTACCCTGTTTTTCGCGCCAGCCACGCCAGCCGGCGCGCGCCGACGACCGCCAGGGATACGTCCAGAACGTGCTGCCCGAGTTGCACCCCGACCCGCAAGGCGACATCGCCTACCTGTGCGGCAATCCGAACATGGTGGATGCCTGCTTCGCACTGCTCAAGGACTGCGGCCTGGCGATCCCGCATGTCCGCCGCGAGAAGTACGTAAGCTCGCGCTGACGCTCGCTCCATCAAGGCCAGCGCCTGACGACTGTCACTTATGAGCCCCGCCCCACCCCTCTATGCTGCCGACACCATGAAATCGACCACGCTCCCTGCCCTCCTTGTCCCGGCGCTGCTGCTGACGCTGCCGATGGCCGCCCATGCGCAGCGGCTTGGCGAACTCGGTTTCGAGCCCTGCGTGCTCACGGCCGTCGGCCTGCCGCGCCCCACCGAAGCACAGTGCACCTCCATCGCGGTGCCGGAGAATCCGGCCGATCCGGATGGGCGGCAGATCGAACTGGCGCTGGCCTGGATTCCGGTCGACGGCGAGGCCGAACCGGACCCGGTGTTCTTCATCGCCGGCGGTCCCGGGCAATCGGCGCGTGACAGCTACCCGATGGTGGCGCCGGCCTTCGACGACGTGCATCGCGCACGCCACATCCTGCTGCTCGACCAGCGCGGCACCGGCGGCTCGCACCCGCTCGATTGCGAGGATAGTGAGGAGACGGAGGCAGCGTTCGGCATGGAGGAGTTCTCTCCGGAGCGCGTGCGCGCCTTCACCGAGCGCTGCCGCGCTACGCTGGCCGAAAAGGCTGACCTGCGCTTCTACGGCACCGCCGAAGCCGTCGCCGACCTCGATCGGGTGCGGCGCCTGGTCGGCGCCGAACAGGTCAATCTGATCGGCGTGTCGTACGGCACGCGGGTGGCGCAGCAGTACGCCAAGACCCATCCGACGCACACCCGCACGGTAGTGCTGGACAGTGTGGTGCCCGATTCCCTGCCGCTCGGCAACGAGCACGCACGCAACCTGCAGGATGCGCTGGAGGCACATTTCGCGCGCTGTCGCGAGACGCCGGCCTGCGCCGCGGCCTTCGCCGATCCGACCGAGAAGCTGGCCGCTGCGCGCGCACGATTCCGTGAAGGCGCGCAGGCAGAAGTGCGCTACCGGGAACCGACGAGCGGCGAATGGATCGATGAGGCGCCGACCGTCCACCAGCTCTCGGCGGTGCTGCGCATGTACGCCTACACGCCGCTTACCGCCAGTCTGCTGCCGCTGCTCGTGCATCAGTCGGCCAGCGGCGACGACACCGCCATCCTCGCCATGGCGCGCATGATGCTGCGCGACATCGGCGGGCAGATGGCCTTCGGCATGCAGCTATCGGTGATCTGTACCGAGGATGCCGATGAACTGGCTCGTGACCCGGCCAACGCCGACACCCTGCTCGGCGACGCCTTCATCGATCTGCTGGAGACGCAATGCGCGGTGTGGCCGCGTGGCGTGCGCGCCGCCCACTTCCGTGAACCGCTGGCGGGCGCGCTGCCGGTGCTGCTGATCTCCGGCGAATTCGATCCGGTCACCCCGCCGCGCTACGGCGACGAAGTGGCCGCACACCTCGACAACGCCCGCCATCTGGTGCTGAAGGGCCAGGGTCACAGCCTGCTCACGGCCGGCTGCATGCCCAAGCTGCTCGCCCAGTTCATCGAGCGCGCCGAGGCCCGCGGCCTCGACGCCGAATGCCTCGACCGCCTCGCCGCCCCACCACCCTTTTCCGGCCTCTACGGCTGGGAGCCTTGATGACGCAGGGAAGAATATTGAACCGCAGAGCACGCAGAGAACGCAGAGATGGACAGGACCAGGATGACCGAGCTGGTTATCGGTGCGGCGATAGAAGTCCATCGCGAACTGGGGCCCGGATTGCTGGAGTCGACCTACGAAGCGTGCTTGGGCGTGGAACTTGCCGCACGCGGTCTGGCGTTCGAGCGCCAAAAGACCCTCCCGCTCGTCTACAAGGGTCACCCCGTGGACTGCGGCTACAGACTGGATCTGCTGGTCGAGGATTGCGTCGCCGTGGAGCTGAAGGCTGTCGAGGCGCTCTTGCCCATTCACGAAGCTCAGCTGCTTACTTACCTTCGACTGGCGCGGCTCAATGTCGGACTCCTCATCAACTTCAATGTAAAGCTGCTGAAGAATGGCGTACGACGACTGGTTCATGAGTACGAAGGGTAATCCGTTGGCTGGGAGCAGTCGTACAGTTTTTCTCTGTGTTCTCTGTGTGCTCTGCGGTTCAACGTATTTCGGCTCTTTTGGACACCCCCGATGATCGAAGTTCACAACCTGCACAAGACCTTCAAGGCCAAGACCGGGCCGGTGCGCGCGGTCGACGGCGTCGGCTTCCGCGCCGAAGACGGTCACATCACCGGCCTGCTCGGGCCCAACGGCGCCGGCAAGACCACCACGCTGCGCATGCTCTACACGCTGATGCGCCCCGATGAGGGCTCGGTGCGCGTCGACGGCCGCGATGCCATGCGCGAGGCGGAAGCGGTGCGGCGCAGCCTGGGCGTGCTGCCGGACGCGCGTGGCATCTACAAGCGCCTCACCGCGCGCGAGAACATCGCCTACTTCGGCCGCCTGCACGGGCTGGATGAGCGCACCATCGCCGAGCGCACGGAGCGCCTGTCCGAGGCGCTCGGCATGCAGGACTTCATGGAACGCCAGGGCGAGGGCTACTCGCAGGGCCAGCGCACCAAGACCGCGATCGCCCGTGCGCTGATCCACGACCCCAAGAACGTGATCCTCGACGAACCCACCAACGGCCTCGACGTGATGACGACGCGTGGCCTGCGCGAGTTCCTCAAGACCCTGAAGGCGCAGGGCCGCTGCGTGATCTTCTCCAGCCACATCATGCAGGAGGTCGGCATGCTCTGCGACCACATCGTGATCATCGCCAAGGGCAGGGTGACCGCGCAGGGCTCTCCGGACGAGTTGCGTCGCATCAGCGGCGAGGACAATCTCGAGGACGCCTTCGTCAAACTGATCGGAACCGAAGAGGGGCTGGCGGCATGAAGACCGTGTGGACCGTCATGGTCAAGGAGCTGCTCGACCTGTTCCGCGACCGCCGCACCGTGATGCTCGGCCTGTTCATGGCGCCACTGCTGTTTCCGTTGCTGATCCTCGGCATGGGCATCATGGCCGAGCAGCGCGCGCGCACCCAGCTCGAGAGCACGCTGGAGCTGCCGGTGATCGGCGCGCAACATGCGCCCAACCTGCTGGCCTATCTGGCCACCGCGAACATCGAAACCATCGATCCACCGGACGATCCCGAGGCGAGCATCCGCGACCAGGATCACGACGTGATCCTGCGCATCCCGGAAGGTTACGGCGAGCAGTGGCGCGACAGCCGCCCGGCGCTGGTGGAGATCCTTTACGACAGCTCGCGCCAGGATTCGCGCATCCCGGTGCAGCGGGTGGAGGGCGCACTGCGCGCCTACAGCC
>DAOMOD010000232.1:0-6166 GCA_035444205.1 Lysobacteraceae bacterium | reverse complement strand
GCGCCGCGCGCCAGCAGGTGATAGTGATAGAAGTCGCCATAGCCGCGGGTGCGCTCGGCCTCACGCACCAATTCGGCGAGTCGCGGCCAGACCGCACCTGCGGCCATGGTCTTGAGGTTGCCAAAGCTGATCGCCGCTGCCTTCAGGGCCCGCACCCTGCCCACCTGCACGCGCTCGCCGTTGAGGAACGCGCCGCCGCCGTGACGCGCCCAGGCGGTCTCGCAGAACTCGCTGGCCTTGGACACACCCGCCACCAGCGTGCCGCGATACATCAGCGCAATCTGGGTGGAAAAGAAGGGGTAGCCGCGCACGAAGCTGCGCGTGCCGTCGATCGGATCGATCAACCACAGGTAGTCGCTGCCTCCACCCTGGAGGCCACCCTCTTCGCCATGGAAGGCGTGGTCGGGAAAGGACTCGCGCAGGGTGGCGACGATCGCCGCTTCGGCGGCGCGGTCGGCGACCGTAACCGGCGTCTCGTCAGCCTTGATCTCCACGTCGACGCCACGCCGGTACCAGCGCCGGATCTCCACCGCTGCGGCGTCTGCCGCCGAACGCGCGACCTGCACGGCGCGATCGAGAAACTTGGGATCCAGTGTGTTCATTACCACGCCCCCCGCGCCGTGCCTTCGACGCGCAGGACCACACTGCCATCGGGCTGCGGCTCGCCTGCGTAGCGCAGGGCCTCGATCACCTGCGGCTGGTCGTCGCGCGCGGCCAGTCGCACCTCGGCATCGAAAGTGGTGACGCGCAGCCGGAACCAGCCGTCCATGGACAGCGGTCCGCCGCCGTCATAAAGGCGGCCCTCGATCAGCCCGAGCGATGGCGCCTCGACGTCGGCGAACAGGTCGCCAAGCAGCGCCTCGGCGGCGCCGGCGACCGCGGCATCGCGCCACATCAGCCGCCCGCGCGCGCGTTCCAGCCCGAATCGGCTGAGTTCGACATCCTTGAGCTCGATTTCGATCACACCCTGCAACACCAGGGCCGGAATATCCAGCGCACTTTCAGCCATGCGCGCCGGCATATCGACCTGCAGGCGCGGCAGGCGGATCCTGCGATCGGCGCCGCGGATGGCCTGGCCCGATGCGGTGACCGCCCCACCGCTGAGGAAGAAGCTCAGGTCCGGCTCCCTGCGCAGCACGCTGCCGAGCGGCAGCGTCCACTCCAGGGCGCCCAGATATTCGTCCTCGTACCAGACCTGCGCCGCACGACCGTTCCAGACACGCCCCTCGATGCCCTCCAGGCGCACCGCGCCATGATCGCCTGCAAACCAGCGGTAGGCGACGTTGGCCGGAAAGGTCCACACCACGGCGATGCCGATGGCGAACAGAAACAACAGGAATATGCCCAGGCCTCGAACGAATCTCATGGGCTCGCCGGGAGTTCCAGGGTCAGACGGACATCGACGACGCCGGCGCCATCGCGACGGGTGGCGGCCAGTTCCACCACCTGCACGCCATAGCGCCGGTCGAGGCCCTCGAGCCATGTCACCACCGGGTCGAAGGCGGCTTGCTCGAACCATACGCGCACACGGCGCTCGCTGGCCGGCTCGATGCGGCGCAGGGTGGGCCCGAGGCCGGCCTCGCGCAGACTGCTGTCGGCCACCGCCAGCAAAGAACGCGGGCCCAGGCTCTCGCGCGGCTGGAGCGTTGCGCCGACCAGGCCTGGCACCGTCTGGCGCATCCACGCCACGTCGCGGGCAAGTTCGCCGCTGCGCTGGCGCCACTCGCTGCGCCCCTCGGCAAGGGGATGCCAGATGAAGGCCCAGCCGATCATCAGCACCAGCAGCGGCAGTGCGAGCAGGATCATGCGTTGCTCGCGCGGGGCGAGTCGGCCGAACCAGTCCTTCACGGAGACACCTCCTGCACCCGGATCCGCCCCTGCACGCCGGCATCGCCCGGGCTGGCGCCGGTCAGCTCTACGCGCAGTCCGGGGAGTGTGTCAAGACGCTCGCGCAGTCCATCGAGGGTGGGAACGTCGGGAGTCGTGATGCTGAGTTCCAGGCTACCGGCACGATACTCCAGAGCGTCCATGCGCACTGTGGTGGTGCCGCCGGCGACGAGCGGCGCCACCCGCGCAAGCAGGGCCAGCGCACCATCGCGGCCAGCGCCGCCACGCTGCGCGCTCTCCGCTCGCAGCATGCGCACCGGATCGGGCACCGCGCCCTCACCGGGCACCACCTGTCTATACAGGTGCTGCGCTTCCTGCTGGAGCTGGGCATGGGCCTGGCGCAAGGCTCGATAGTCGAGCCACTGGTACAGCACGGCGACCAGCAACGCCCCCAGCGCCAGCGCCGCCACCAGGCGCCAGGGACCGGAGGCGCTTGCGCGACGCCGCGGGCGATACGGCCCATCCAGCAGATCGAGCCGTGAAGCGCCACCGAGATGCGGCGCCAGCGCCACCAACAGCGCGGCCTCGTCGTCCACCGCGAACGCTTCGTGCATGGCGCCGAGGCGATCGCTCAACAGGCCCAGCGCATCCGCTTCGAGCGCAAAGCCGGCATCCTTCCCGCTGCGCACCAGTACACGTGGGCCCACCCGCACCAGCGCAGCCGCGGTCCCCTCGAGCGGCAGCGCCAGCGTGTCGGGAAGCATGCGGTCGGGCAGGATGTCGAGTTCCGCCAGCTTCGAGAGCCAGCGCTGCATGTCGGCGTGGGCCACGCAGGCGACAGCCACGCGTTCGCCTTCGACACGCGCCGGCGCCGCAATGTGCATGTCCTCCACCGGCTGCGCCAATTGCTCCTCCACCGCATAGGGCAGCGCCTGCAGCAGGCGCGAACGCTGGCGGGCGATACGCGGCACTTCCAGCAGGGTCACCGCCTCGCCCGGCACCATGACCACGATGTCGTCCGCACGCCGTGCTTCCTCGCGCAGACGTCCGGGATCGGAGATCGCGCTGCGCGCCCCGGCGGGCAGACCGAGCACGCGCTCGGCATCGATGTACATGTGGAGGGTGCGTGACATGGGAGCGAACGATGCCAGAAAGCGCGACGCGGGTCGATTCAATCGTCGCTTTGCGTGCGCCAATGGACGGCCACTTGCTGCCCGTCGCGTTGCACCAGGCTGTACCAGACGATCGGCAGGTCGTCGATCAGGATGTCGGCACGCGCGACGAAATGGGTGCTGCGCACACCGATTCCAATCGGCATCTGGGGAAGTTCCACACCGGCGCGCGCCAGTGCCTGCTTGAAGTCCTCTACGCTGGAGAATCGCGCCCGTCCGTCCTGGTGCAACCGTCGCGCCACCGGCTCGGTGATGGCCGGATCGAGCGCCATCAGCACCGGCACCGAGGCGGTGTTGACGTTGATTTCAGGTCCGGGCGCCGGCAGCGCGCATACATGCGGTCGCAGGCGCTGGTACACCTCCCCGTTCACAGCGCGCAGAAGACGCAGCTCGGAGACATGCACGAACGGTCGGTTGGCGGCACGATAGGGCGGGCGTTCGAGCAGGTACTGCAGATCCTCGGCACCACCCGACTCAGGGGTGCTGTCGATATCGATCCAGTCCACAACCTGCGCGGCGATGGCGAGATCGAGTCCAAGCACCTCGAGCAGGCGCTCCAGCCGCTGCCGCGGCACGGGCTGCGGCTGACCGTCGACGACCAGATCGTTCAGATTGAGACAGCCGTTGCGGTCACGCAGCGCACCGGTCACGCGACCACCCGGTACCGGCAGCGGCGGCAGATCCTGTGCCCAGGCGCTTGCGTGCGAGTCGAACCCCGGGCCTTCGGCCGCATCGCGACGCAAGAGTTCGATCGCCCAGGCTTCCAGGCCCAGCGCATAGGCATGTGCCTGTTCGGCACGAAGGGTGTTGCGCGTTCGCGCGCGCGCATCCTCGCCGGTTTCAAGCAGCGCCGCAACCAGCAGGGCCGCCAGCGCGACCGCCAGGATCGCGATCAACAGGGCCACGCCACGCTGGCGTTTCATGGCGATGCTCCGGACAACGGAAGCACCACCACCCGACGCAGCTCGCCAAGACGGGAGTGCGTCAGGCGCAGTTCCACCGCGCGCGGTGTCCGGCCATCGCCACCGGCGGCGGGCGGCCACTGCGCATGCCAGCGTCCACTGCCATCAAGAAAACGAAATTCAAGATCGTCGCTTTCGTCGAGCAGGTTGCGCGCTACGGGCACGCTGCCCGGGGCACGATCGAGCATCGCCCAGCTCAGACGATCCAGGCTGCGTCCCTCTACCCGATAGCCGACCCGTTCGACCTGGGGCGCGCCGGAAAGGGTGCCGAGCCCCGCTCCCAGTCGGGTCAGTTCCAGCGACGAACGTGTGCCGACCACAGCCGGACGTTCGGCGCCGAACGCGTCGCGCACCGGGCGGTCCACCGCGCTGCGCAGATCGCGCTCCACCACGCCGATGGCGAACTGCAGCCGCCCCAGCGCCGCGCCCTCCTCGGCCAGCGCCTGGCGCGCACGCACCACGCCGTTCAGCCCTCCGTAGGCCAGTGCGGCCATCGAAGCGAACACGGCAAGCGCAACCAGCAGCTCGATCAGGGTGAAGCCGCGCGTCCTCATCGCCGTCCCACGAAACCGCTCAGCACAGCGCCGCCTCGCCCGCCTTCGGCGAGCCGCACGGTCACGTCGAGGCGGCGGATGGCCGGCTCCTCGGTGTCCTGCACCACCAGTTCCCAGCGCCAGTCTCGACCACCCATGCGCGCGCTGCCGCTGCGCCTTCCGGTGGCCGGCCAGTCCTCGGCAAGGCGCGTTTCCTCGAGCACGTTGGCCGCCACCCAGTGCGCCACCGTGCGCTCGCGCAGGTCGGCAAGCGCGCGCGCTTCCAGACCGCTGAGGCGCACCAGTGCGGTCAGACTCAACGCCAGCACGACCAGCGCCACCAGAACTTCCAGCAGGGTGAAGCCGCGCGGGTTCATGCATCCTCCGGCTCGACGCGAAGCGTGCCGTCGAACTGGCCGACAAGGCGCCAGCGCGGATCGACACCGTGCTCGAACTGAAGCGTGAACGGCGTCATTTCTCCCGAGGCCACGCATCCCAGCTGCGGCAGTTGCGGCGGCTCCTCCGGAATCGCCACCGTGCGCCCGTCCCGATCCAGGTGGAGCGCCAGTCCCTCGGGCAACTCTCGCGGCGCAAACACCGCGTCCGCGCAGGCGGCGAAGCTCATCCAGCCTTCCGCCTGACGTACTGCGAAGCGGTAGCCGTGTGCATGAATCACCAGCCCGTAGTCGCGCCCGCTCAGCACCGCGCGTTCGCAGGCCAGGCCGAGCAGGCGTTCCATGCGCCTGGCTTCGCGTTCTGCAACCAGGGGTCCGGTCGCCACGCCGACCGCCAAAGCCAATGCGCCGGCCAGCACCGCGATGATGACCACGACGACCAGCAGTTCGATCAAAGTGAAACCGCGCGCGGGGTGCATCGTCGCGACCCGGCCTTCCTTCTCAGTCGCCCCAGTTGCCGATATCGGCGTTGACACCGCTACCGCCAGGCTGGCCATCGGCACCCAGCGAATAGACATCGAACTCCCCGCGGCTGCCTGGATAGAGGTATAGATACTCGCGGCCCCAGGGATCCTTGGGCACACGCTCGAGATAGCCGCCCTCGGGCCAGTTCGGCGCTTCCGGGTGCCCCGAAGGCTTGCGCACCAGCGCTTCGAGCCCCTGCTGGGTACTCGGGTACACGTAATTGTCGAGCCGGTACAGGTTGAGTGCGGTCGAGATCGCCTGGATGTCCTGTCTGGCGCGCGTCACCCGCGCCTCATCGGGGCGATCCATGAGCCGCGGCACCACCACGGCAGCGAGGATACCGAGGATCACGACAACGACCAGGACTTCGATCAGGGTGAAACCGGAGGAACGGGGCACGCGTGCGTTCATGCAGTGGGGGATGGTGGTTGAACTTGGCGATCATAGCATCGGGGGTGGGATGCCGGATTCGGCTTGGATTTCCCGTTGTCGGTGCGCCTGCGGCGCGGATTGTTTGTGTCATCCATGACGAGGGTTCCGTCCGCCTCCCGGCGGCCGGGTCACGGCGATGTGCTCGCTTGCTCATGTAGGAGCTGCGAAAGCTGCGACCGCGGCGTGGCGGTATTTGCCAGTTCTTGTTCGGAGCGCCTGCGGCGCGGGATGTTTGTGTCGTCCATGACTTGGTTTCGTCCGCCTCCCGGCGGCCGAGTCACTTTTCTCTGCTCGTCCAGAGAAAAGTAACCAAAAGAGAG
>DAOMOD010000231.1:0-6186 GCA_035444205.1 Lysobacteraceae bacterium | reverse complement strand
GGCGAACGGAGTTTGGGGATTCCCGTTCGTGGTGAGGAGCTGTCGAGTCCGGTGCAGCCGCAATCTGTGTGTCGTGAACAGCTACGCCAGGCGTCAGCCTCGCCAATCGTCCCAGGATCGACGATCGGCACTCGAGAAGGGGTCGAGGGACTCCCTGAATTGGCCTGTTCTCTGAATCGTAGTCCATTTTCCCAGCTTCGCTTGGCCGCGTGTTGCGTGATGCGCAACGTGATACAGTGACCCCATGATCAAGCCGTTCCGGCACAAAGGCCTGCGCAAGCTCTTTTTTTGACCGGAAGCACCTCAGGCATCCAAGCCAGCCATGCCAATCGGCTTCGGATGCAACTGGCTGCCTTGGACACTGCGCAGGCTGTCGAGGACATGGACGTTCCCGGCTTCCGGCTGCATCCGCTCAAAGGACGAATGCGCGGGCGCTGGTCCATAACGGTCAATGGCAATTGGCGGCTGACGTTCGAGTTCCAGGATGGAAACGCTTACGTCCTGAACTATGAGGACTATCACTGATGGCCATGTACAACCCTCCCCATCCCGGCGAGTTCATCACTGAGATTTACCTTGAGCCCAATGGCATCAGCGGTCGCGAGCTTGCAGAGAAGCTGGATGTGTCCGCCTCCACTATCAGCCGCATCCTCAAGGGTTCGAGCCGCGTCACTCCGGAGATGGCACTCCGCCTATCCAAGGCCGTCGGCCGCTCTCCCGAGAGCTGGCTCGCAATGCAAGATGCCCATGACCTTTGGGTTGCCCGCCAGCATGTGAACCTGCAAGGGGTTCGCAAGCTCAAACTGGCCGCGGCCTAACAGTTCAGCCCAAGCCCGCTTCACGGGTCGGCCTGGTTCAGGCATTAGGTGTCACATGAGGTGCCTGATCCTTCCAGCAATGCTATCCACCATCCTTGGCAGTTGCGCCGTGGTGCGTGCCTCGCTTGAGGGAGCGCCGCGTCAAGGGAGCGCCGGGTCAAGTCTTGATTTGCCACATTGCCGTATAGAATCATGGCTGTCCTGGAACAACGGTCAAGCCCGTCAGGACCGGAGCCGCTTAACCTGGTGCCGGTGCGAATCGGTCGGTCAGCAGCGGGTCCGCGGCTTCGCCGCTTGATCCGCGATGATCTGGGTACCCACGAACAACCCGACGGTGTGTTCAGCGATCAATTCGCATAGCCCCACCTCGAAGTGTTTGGGGATGTTTACGCGAGCCGTACTACCTTCTGATACAGGCCGGGGAAGCGGCCGTCGGGGTCGCACTCGCGCTTGAGGGTTTCGTAGCTGGCGCGGTCGTAAAGCGACCAGAAGGTCGGCTCGTCGTAGGTGCTTTGCGAATACAGGCCCTTCCTGCCGCCGTATTGGGCTACCAGTTCCTCGACGCGTGCGTTGTAGTGGCCTTCGGGTTCGCTGGAGCGGACCATGTCCCAGAAGCCGAAGTTGATGTAGGGGGATTCGGCGCGCAATCCGACCAGCGAAAACCGCTCGTCAGGCACCACGAACGGGCAGATCCATACCGGGCGGATGCCGACGTCGGCCTCGAAGTCGGCCAGGAATGCCGCTGCGTTGGCGATGGGAATATCGACATCCTGGATGACCGACTCGGTGCGCGGGCGAACGAGCTGCAACAGGCTCAGCGGAAAGTGCCGGCTGGCACGCATGATCTTCTGGTAGGTGATGCTCGACAGGCGCTTGCGCCCCAGCAGCAGGCGAACGGGTTTGAGATGCGCACCGACGTTCCTGCTGCACCAGAACCAGTCGGTGTCCCAGCGCCACAGGTAGTCGTGGATGGTCAGATAATCCTCGCCTCGCTCGCGCAGGCTTTTCCAGTACTGGCGCATCCAGGTGTAGTCGCTGACATCGACACCCGATGGCAGCGCATCAACGAAATGGGCGCGCGTGAGCACGAAATCGCCCGGCGCGAAGTACACGCCGTCCAGATAGGCGCAGGTCGGTTCGGCGCACTCCTTGCCGATCGCCTCGAACAAGGCATCGGGATCACTGTAACGAGTGTGTTCGAGTCGCACGTAGGGCGTCACCGGGATCAGCCCGACGCGCACCCGCGTGGCATAGCCCAGGCTGCCGTAGGAGTTGGGGAAACCGAAGAACAGTTCAGGGTTCCTGTCCGGCGAGCAGGTCAGCACGCGGCCGTCGGCGACCAGCACCTCCAGTTCGTGCACCGCTTCGTGAACCAGCCCGTAGCGAAACGAACTCGACTCGATGCCCAGTCCGGTCACGGCGCCGCCCACGGTGATGCTCTTGAGCTCCGGCACGACCGCCGGCGCAAAGCCGTGCGGCAAGGTGGCGTCGACCAGGTCGGCGTAAGTGATCATGCCCTCCACTTCGGCCACCCGGGCCTGCTGGTCGATTTCGATGACGTGATGCAGGCCGGTCACGTCCAGCTCGGTGCGCCGCAGGCCGGTACGCGGCCGAAACAGGTTGCTGGTACGTTTTCTCAGCCGCACGGGCCCGCTGGATGCGGCCAGCGCTTCGCTCAGCAGCGCCACCCGCTCGCGATGGGCAGCCCACGTGGAAAGCGCCTTGTCGTGATCGGCCATCAGCGCACCGGCACGTAGCGCGACACATCGCCTTGGCTGAGCACGATCTGCCACAGGTTCAGACCGCGCGCCCGGAACGCGCCGGCGCAACTCAACAAGTAGTAGCGCCACATGCGGTAGAAGCGCTCGTCCAGCGCTTCGCTTGCCTTCAGTTCCGGCCAGGCGGCGCGGAAATTGGCCTCCCAGGCCATCAGGGTGCGGTCGTAGTCCGGCCCGAAGTTGTGCCAGTCCTCGAGCACGAAGCGGTCTTCCATGGCCGCGGTCAGTTGTGCGGCCGAAGGGATCACGCCGCAAGGAAAGATGTGTTTCCCGATCCAGGGATCAACACTGGTGCGGCTGGCATTGCCACCGATGGTGTGCACCAGCGCCAGCCCGCCGGGCTTGAGGCGGGCGCGGGCCAGGTCGAAGAAGCCACGGTAGTTCTTCGGGCCAACGTGCTCCATCAAGCCGATGCTGACCACCCGGTCGTACTGAACGGATTCAGCGGCCGCATCGCGATAGTCCTGGTGCCGGATCTCCACCGGCAGTCCCTGGCAAATCGACCGCGCGAACTCGACCTGCCGCTGGCTGATGTTGTAGCTGACCACCTCGCACCCGTGCTCGGCAGCCAGGAACCGGGCCAGCTCGCCAAAGCCGCCGCCGAGTTCGAGCACCTTCATGCCCGGCTTGAGGTAGAGCTTGCGAGCAATCAACGACAGCTTGGAGCGCTGGGCCTCGTCCAGCGTCATCGCGTCGCCTTCGGCGCCGTAATAGGCGCAGGTGTACTGCATGGTCGGTCCCAGCATGGCCTGGTAGAGCCGGATGGACAGATCGTAGTGCTGCTCGGCCACCCGCATTGCATGGCGCCGGCTCTGCCGGTTGGCCAGCTTGCTCAACGCCACCTGCCACAGCATGCCCGGCGTGCGCACCTTGCGCTCCAACCGTGCCCGTAGCAGCCGGAAAAAGAACTCATCCAGCCGCTCCACGTCCCACCAGCCGTCCATGTACGCCTCACCGGTGCCCAGCGATCCCTCGGCCAGGATCCGGCCGAACAGGCGCTCGTCGTGCACCACCATGTCCCAGTGCTGCCCGCCACCGATCTCGATGCCGGCGATCCCCAGCAGTGCTTTTACTTTTTCCATTGCCGACACGGTCAAGTCCTCGATCGAAGTTGCCTGGCAGGAAATCGACTCAACGAGACGCCCCCTGTGGGTCCATGGCAAGACCAAGTGTGCATCAGTCGCACGGGCAGGGCCCATTGGCCACCAGGTTACAGCGGAAGAATTGTCTCCATTTTCCTGCCCTTGGCAAACTCGTCGATCAGCTGGTCCAGCCGGCGAGTCTTCTGCATCGGCGGGTCTTCGACTTCTTCCACGCGCACACCGCACACCATCCCCATGGATGCCCAACATTCAACTCGGTTCAGGGAACCTCGGGCAAGACCATAGGCCCGCCTCAACGCGCAGTACTTGATGGCGCCGAACGTCGAAAGGGTAAATCACACGATCCAGGCGGAGAGGCTCAGCGTCGAGAGCGGGTTCAGGTTTCTCCCAGGCAACTCGCTGAAGCCGCGGACATGATTCATTCGAATCTGCCGGACTCGCCCTGAGACGGCGGCATTGGGATGCCGCCCTGCGGGTTTCTGTGACTCAGAGACGAAAGCCGTTCGGCGACAGACGCATAGGCGGGATTGCGCGATGCAGGCGCAGCGCTCAGAGGGCGCTGGCACGGCCCGTGGACGTGGGCGCGAGATTCGGACGGACGGGCGTGGGCCATTCCGGGTGAAATGCGGTAGGGGCGGACCGGCCGGTCCACCGCACGCGTGCCTTGTTCGCTTCACCGCAGGTGCCACGAAGCCGGCAAGCGGGCAGGTGCCAGGTGCCGCTCATGCGGCACCTGGTGTTGCCTGGTCCCGAGGTCGCTGCCTCGGTCGACAGCAGGGCCTCAGTGGCGCGGTGCGCTGCTGCTGGTGGTGGTGGTCCGGTAGAAGTCCTGGATGCCCTTGCGCCAGCCGGGGTCGGCCATGTCGGGCCAATGACCCTTGTCGAAGCCAGGCGCGTCCTTGAGTCGGTCCTTGGTGACGTCGAGCACGAAGCGCTTCTCGGCCGTGTCCAGGGTCAGGGCATCCCACGGCACGGCGAACAGCTTCTCGCCCATGCCGAGGAAACCGCCGAAGGCGAGTACCGCATAGCTCACCCTGCCTTCCTTGACGTCGAGCATGATCTCCTTGATGTCGCCCAGGTTCTCGTTGGCCCGGTTGACCACGTCGTTACCGATGAGGGTCTCGGCACCCATCAGTCGCGGACCCGGGCCGGTGTCGGTACTGGGGCCGGGGCCACTGCCCGGACGGGCCTTGTAGATGCCATGGCTGTCGCGTTGTTCGTAGTTCATTGCGTACTCCTGCAGGGTGCCACCCCGTGGGCGGGTCGTCGGACGGCGGCACGGCGTTGCGATCAGCAAGTCGATCGTTCCGCTGGAAGCCGATGAGGACGGGTACCGAAGCGGTGAACCGGAGGAGGCGCAGGGCGCGTCGTCCGACCATCCGCGAGGGGCGCACGTGGTTCAATGCGGCGCGTTGAGCGCCAGGTGACTTCGGGCGACAGGCCTGAAGTCCGTTCATGACGACGCGGTCTGGCCGTGTCGGGTGCATCGCCGCCCCCGCACAGCCCGCGATGCGTCAGGCCTTCTGCCCGGGCTTGCCGGCGGTCGAAGCGCCCGGCTGCACGATGGTCTGCAGCTTGTCCTTGTCCTTGGCGGGCTTGGCGGACTTCACGCCTGCCCACTCCTTCGTCGAGCGGTTGTCGCCGACCTTGGCCGAGGCCTTGTTCGGATAGTCGTGTTGCTTGCTCATGGGGGATCTCCGTCGGCTCACTGCACCCGCGGGAAGCGGGTGGACTCATGATCAGGAACCGAACCCGCACCCTACCGGCGCGGCCTCGCCGCGTCGGTGCGCTGGCACTCTTTCACTCCGCGTGGTCCGGCCCATGTGCGCAAGAACGTCGCGGCGAACCGCTTCCAAGCGACCGAGCAGGACGCTGGCCGAAGGACTTCGCAACGGCACCGTCTGATTGCGGGCGCGCCGGATCCGATCGCGACGGGCCGGGCGTTCACCTCGGCGCGCTAGAATGATTCCTCATCTCCTTCACTCGACCAAGAGGGCCCCATGAACGCAGCCGGAAATGATTCGGGACCGCAGGCCGCGCTGCGCCTGGACGCCCAGCGCCAGCTCAAGGCCGGTACCGCGCCCACCATGCAGGGCTGGGGCATCAGCGTCGAGACCCTGGCCCTGCTCCACCGCCTCGCCAGTTCGCCCGATGGCGCGGGCGACGCGCTCAAGCTGCTGCACGAGCTGCAGGTGCACCAGGTGGAACTGGACCTTCAGTACGCCCAGCTTGAAGCCAACGAGCGTGAGCTGGACCAGGTCTTGACGCGCTACCGGGCGATGTACGAACTGGCGCCGTTCGCCTACTTCGTCCTGTCTCCCGATGGCACCGTGCTCGAAGTCAATCTTGCCGGCGCCAGCCTGCTGGGCCTGGCTCGCGAGGAAATCGCCGGGCATCCCTTGACGCGGTTTCTCGCATCCGACAGCCACGAACGGTTGGCCGGACTGCTGCAGGCCCTGCACGAGGGCGCGGGCGGCGCCGAAGGTG
>DAOMOD010000230.1:0-6209 GCA_035444205.1 Lysobacteraceae bacterium | reverse complement strand
CGCCTATCCGGACATCGACATCCGCATCGACGCCTCCGACACCAGCTTCGATCTCGAACTGTCGGACATCGACATCGCGATCCGCTACGCGCCGGCGGCGCGCCTGCCGCCGGGCACGCGGCGGCTGTTCGGCGAGTACGTCACGCCGATGGCCAGCCCCTGGCTGCTCAAGGGCGCCGTGCCGCTGCGCCAGCCCGCCGACGTGCTCCAGCACACCCTGATCGAGGCCGGCGACGCCTACACGCCGCACCTGCAGTGGCTGACCTGGCGCCGCTGGCTCGACACGCAGGGCCTCGAGCGCGTGCAGCCCAAGCGCTGGCTCAGCTTCAACTACGCCTACCAGATGGTGCAGGCCGCGCTCAGCGGCCAGGGCATCGTGCTGGCGCGCCCGCCGCTGGTGGCCGAGAGCCTGACGCGCGGTGAACTGGTCGAGCTGTTTCCCGGCACCCGGCTGCATTCGCCGATGGCCTACTGGCTGCTGATGGCGCCGCGCAGCGCGGTGCGGCCCGAGGTCAAGGCGTTCGCCGACTGGCTCGAGCAGCAGGCCGTTGCGACGCGCCAGATCGCCGGCGAGGGCGACGATCCGGACCTGCGCGACGACCTGGATTGACGGCCTCGCGGTGGTGGTTCGCCGCGCGCGACCTCAGCGCCCGGGCGCGACGGCTGGCGGCGAACGCGTCGGCGCCTCATTCGGCGTCGCCGGCTGCGGCGATTGCCAGACGGCGGCCGGCCGCTTCGGCTGCGGCTTGAACTGGATCCAAGGTGAACTCGCCATCCGCAAGCCCAGCGCGAAGCAGATCCAGATCAGCAGCAGGTGGGCCGGATAGACCCAGTAGAAGAGATAGCGGATCGGCCGCTTCACGCGCAGCCACGGCGCCTTGACCCAGACCAGCAGCGCGGCGACCGGCGCCGAGGCCCATGCCAGGTGCGCCGGGTGGTCGAATGTCAGCACGCCCAGCGCGATCAGCGCGCCCAGCAGCGCCAGGCCGCTACGGTGGTGGAAGTAGACGAACAGGCAGCAGATCATCGCCACCCCAGCCCACTTGTAGTCCACGTATCTGCCGGCCACCAGAAACAGCACCAAGGCCAGGACCAGCCTGCCGAGCCGCCCCAGATCCAGCAACGAGCTCGTCCCTTCGTCCGGCAGGCTCAACAGGATCAGCAGCAGCGCCAGCATGAAGCTGAACATGACGTTCAGGATGCTTGGCCGCGTCATCAGGCGAAACAGGATCTCCGCCGCGATGCCCGACGCCAGCAGTCGCGCCAGCATCGGCCGGAAATCGCGCAGCGGATTGCGCCACAGCATGTCGCTCACCCGCCAGGCGAGTACCAATGCAAACAGGGGAAAGGCGAACCGGCCGATGGCACGCATCCAGCTTGCGTTGGCCAGCAGAAAGCGCCCCACGTGGTCGATCGCCATGGCCGCCAGCGCAAGCCACTGGATGAATTCCAGTCGCCCCTGGTTGATCGGGGGAGCCGCCCACCAGATCGATCGGTGCCTGCCTTGATTCACTTCAGCGCCTGCTTCCCGCCCTCGATGTGCCGGGCATTGTCTTTGACCGCCCTGGCGGCCTGCTGCGGTGGCGGTCGGGGCTACCCTACGCTGGTTTCATGTGGGCAATCAAGGGCGGATGAGTGCGCAAAACCAAGTTTTTCACACTTTTGCGTGATCTGTCGGTTGCCATGCCGCCGGCCGTGTTGCGGGCTGACGAGCGACGGATTACTTTCCCGGGAGTCGGGTTGAATGGAAATGAGGCGGACATGCGGGCGATCGATCTGGTGAGCGACAAGCGTTTGAGTGGGGCATGGTGTGAGCAAGGAGCGGCCGCACGTGCGTTCGGGCCGCTGCCCGGTGGTCCATCGCGGCCCACCGCGCTGAAGAAACTGATGCTGGCGGTAGCCGTCGCGGCGTTCGGACTCGGGCTCGGGGGAGCGGCGATGGCGTCGGGCGAGTCGTCCGAGAGCTGTGCCGCGTATGGCAGCAGCTGGCACACCTTGCCGTGGGAAACCGCACAAGGTCAGTTCGGATGGGACACAAGCCTGATCGCGACGACTGGTGATGTTTTCAAGGTGCGGGTGACGAGCGGCAGCAGCGGGCCAGCAGCCACTGGCGGTCGGTGGAGCTTGGTGCAAGGTGACGTCAGCACCGGTGATTGGGTTTGGACGCCGATCATGCAAAGTCAGGCCGTTCCTGGCGAGATCAACTACCGGATTCCGGCATCCGGAATCGTAAAATCGGGTGTCTTCATTGATGATCTGACACCGGATGACAGCACCGTCCGCATCAGTGTCAGCTGCGTCAGTGCACCGCCAGCGTCCGTGCCGACCACCTCGCCTGCTGGCCTGGCGGCGCTGGGATTGCTGGTGTTCGGCGCGGCCGGTGTCGCGGCCCGCAAGCGGCGCGGTCGGCGTTAGGTTCGGTTGTCGAGAGCCCGGCCTCGCGCCGCCTGACTCGATCCCGCTGTCGAACGGGGGTTGCCATTCGTTTGCGGGCGCCAGCCCGCAGAGTGCCTGGCACGGCCGGATACCGGTTTACAGCCGCGTGCGCCGATTCAGGGCTCGCACGGTCCTTGCGGCCCTAACCCGCAGTGGGTACGCATCGAGTCCATCTGCAAGTTGACGACGTCCACCTGCGCCGTCGCAAGCGACTCGGGTGCTCGCCGTCAGCCATCCGAGCCGTCGGTCACAGAGGCGCCTTCGGCAATGTGCCGCCAGCATCGTCTGTAGGACTGGCTGTGCGGCGTCATGCCTTGTGAACGCGCAAACGATCGACCGCAAGGGGCGCGTGAGCCCGCCGGTCTGGCTTTCACGGTTAGTCGGCGGATCGTTGATGCCGGATCGGACTGGCGTCGTGCGTCGGTCGACCATGCCGGGGTTGGCCTCGTGCGCCAGGGCCACGGTGATTGTCAAGCGATGGGGGATCGGGCGCGGTACCAGAGCCGCCGCCGCAGCAGACAGTCGGCACTCGGCAGCCCTGTCCGCGTGCCGGGTGCGACGGGTCGTTGGCGTGCTGTCACACGAACGCCAACCGAGCTGTCGTCTGCTGCGGCCGACGATGGGTTCAGCCGAGCGACCAAGCTGGCCTTGGAGCCACGATGATCGTTACCCCGGGGCGCCGGCTGGCGGCGGCCCGTGAAGCCGGGTCAGGACGGCGCACCCCGGGAAGCTGGATCGGATGGGTGCCACACCGGCGGAGCATTGCATTGGCTTCCGCCGATTTGGGTCACGATCCGCCGCCACTGCCGAACTGACATGTCATGCTGACGGTCACCGCCTTGCAACTGCCAGCGGCCGAGTACTGGAACTGCACGATCGAGGTCCGGTCGTCGACGGGCGGCGCTTCGTACCGATCGTCATGGCAGCTGTCCGCCCGGGGACCCGTCAGCGTGCGCGTCGCCGCATCGAAGCTCCAGTCATCAGGGATTCCCGATACCGAGTAAGTCAGCGTATCGTTTTCCGGATCGGTGGCGGGTGGCAGGACGACGGGTTGCGGCCATTCATCCACCCACCACTTGGTCTGCATCACGACAGGAGAGGGCAGCACCGGCGCCAGATCCGTCACGCACGCCATGTTGCGCTTGACCGTCACCGTGAGGGTGGTGCCCGACAGACTCACCTGCATGTCCAGCAAGGCGTTGGTGCTGGCTGCGCGCAGATCCCCTGTGGGCTGGATCAATGCGACGCCCAGACCGACGGTGGCCAGCAGCTTGATGCCGCGTTTGCCCGCACCACCGCGCAGTGCCACGAGCAGCATCAGGCCGCCCAGCAGCACCAGCGCGAACTGGCTCAGCGTCGGGATCGGTGTCGGACCGGCGCCCAACGACCTGATCAAGGTGTTGGCATTGCAGCCGCAGGCATCGGCCAGCAGCGTCGGGATCGCCTTGATCGTCAGCGAAAGGTCCTGCCCGGCGCGCAACAGCGAACTGACGTCGAACGTCAGCGTGACGGTGTCGCTGCCGTCTTCGAAACTGGCGCTCTGGCTCATGCTGCCGACATTGACAGTCACGCCGGTCACGGCCGGCAGGTGCGACACCGGTGCAGGGAGCACCGACGAGGGCGCCTCCACGGCGCCGATTTCCGGACCGAGGTCCGTGGGTCGCGCAGTACCTGGTTGGTCAGTGTCGGGGGAACGTGCCGCATCGCCAGCATCGATGGCTGGGCTGCCAGGCGGCGGCATGAACGACAGCGCCGCCGCCTGATGGCCTGTTGCACCGACCATGGTTGCGCCATTGGTGGCCAGTGAGCCGAGCCTCGCGTCGGACCAGTACATGTTCTGTCCCGGCGGAGTGCCCGCCCAATCGGCTTCAATGTTCTGAAGCAGGTTGCGGTCGAGCATCGTCAGCAAACTCTGGAGCCCATCGGCTTTGAGCAGGCTGTCATCGACGATGTTGCTGCTGACGGTCCAGGTGGAAAGTTGGGGGTGATCAAAGAACACCATCCCCGTCAATGGTGGCCAAGAGTCCGTGCTGTTGTAGCTGTTGGCATGGATCGTGTTGAACGACACGAGCGTGTTGCTTGCCCGGTCATCGCGTCCGCCGGTGATGCTCAGCATCCCCGATACCCAGCTGGGGTCCGTGATGGTGTTGGCGGTCATGGTGTTGTTGACCACCTGGGTCGTCCCGAACTCTTCCAGCACGACGATGTTGTCCAGCGCGCGGTTGTCGGCGAACAGGGAGCGCGTGATCGCGGCCGTTCCCATCGATGCCGGTTCCGCTTCAACCGGCACGATGCCGAAGCCACAGACCACCGCGCTGCAGTGATGAAGATTGTCGAATTCCGAACTGACCGTGTTGCCGCTGAGAACCGACTGGTCGATGCGCAAGGCTGGCGCGTACCAGGCCAGAACCGTGGGTCCGCCACGGTTGTCCCGGATGACGGACTTCTCGATGGTCAGGTTGGCGCCGAGTGTGAACACGGCGGACGCATTGCCCCACTGGGGATCGGTGTTCTCGGCTTCGTTTCCCTGGAAGGTGCTGTTCCGGATGCTGAGTGTCGATGGTGAACTGCTGAAGCTCAGTAGCGCCACGCCGCCAACCTCTCGGGCTTGGTGGTCGGAAACCAAGACGTTGTCCAGTGTGATGCTGATAGGAGGGGGTGCAGTTGAATCCGGGTTCGGTATTGCCAACAGTGCGGCTCCAAGCCCAATCACCTCGAAGTCATACCCGTTCTTCAGCGTGATGTCCTTCAGGGTCAAGTCGGCAATGCTGGCCAGGATGCGCGTCTTGCCGCCGCCGGAGATGATGGTGTTGCCCACCCCGTTACCCTGAATGACCAGAGCTTCGGTAATGATAATGGGCGACGCCGTCGGACTAATGACGATAGGGGTCGTGTTCACGCTGGGCGCGAACACGACAGTGTCTGGTCCGGCGTCCTTGTTGGCCTTTTCAATGGCCCAACGCAATGAGCCCTCGCTCCCGTCGTCTGCCGCATGCGTCACCTGTATCGCCGGGGCAGCTTGCGCCACTGTGACCATCAAAGTACTGGCTACCAAGCCTAAAGCCACGATCAAACGCGACCAGTGGTTCCTGGCACGATCGCTGGTGCGACGCCGCGCCTTATCGGCGGAAAGAAGCACAGAGCACATGAACAACCCTCCATTCCAACCACGGAACGACGAGTTGCAACCTGCGTAACCCTCCGGCGCAGCGCAACGCAACTCCGCTCCTGCTCCTGCTCCCTGTCTTCCGTGTCTCCTGAGAACCCGGTCGCCCAAGGTTCTCGGAGACTTATCTACACATGGATTCTCTTATTCCTGCAGAGGGTGAAGTTGTGCACTATGTCACTGGAATGGACTATTTTTGGACGAGGAACGGCTTCGCAGTCCGCCCCAGGGATGGTCGTTGGCAGCTGCTCTGCCGTTCGGGTCGGCGTCAGCGTCACTCCGTGATCCGGGCAAGCGATGGCATGAACGCAGTCGTGACAGACCGGCTCTGATCTCAGACGCCGCGGTCCTGACCGGTGGTATCGCACTGCGGCGGGTACTTCGGCCTCAGTACAATCGCCCTCGCGTCTTTTCGGCAGCACAAGAGGCAACCGCCTCGATAGATCCGAACACAAGCCCCGGCTGATTGGCCCGTCGCGCCGCACGCAGGTCAGCACTTTGGCCGCGCCGGTAATCGGTGCGATGGCGCGAAACGGGGTTGATCCAAAAGGAGTTCCATGAGCCTGCAATGCGGCATCGTCGGCCTGCCCAACGTCGGCAAGTCCAC
>DAOMOD010000229.1:4342-6212 GCA_035444205.1 Lysobacteraceae bacterium | reverse complement strand
CGGCTTCGAGCTTGCCCCCTCCCCTACCCCTCCCCCGCAAGCGGAGGAGGGAACAGAAAAAGGGCACCCCGCAAGCGGAGGAGGGAACAGAAAAAGGGTACCCCGCAAGCGGAGGAGGAAAAGGAAACAACCGCGCCTTCCCAGAGCAGGGGAAGGCGCGGACCTCCGGATCGCCTACTCCGCCTCGAAACCGTCACGGAACACGCAGGCGTGCTCCAGCAGCTTCTCGTCGAGCGGATCGGTCTGCAGGTTGCTGGCGGTGCAGCGCTGGTAGGTGGTGCCGGATTCATTGTTGGACTCGTCCACGTCGTCCTCGGCCACCACCAGGGCGATATTGACCACACCCTTGTCCGGCACCGAGTCCAGCAGGCCCTCCACCAGGAAGCGTACCGAGGCACCCAGCGGCAGATTGACCAGTTCGTCGAGATCGCCCATGCCGCTGGCATTGGCGCACTCGCCGCCATCGAACTCCTCACAGGTCCAGGACGACACCACCATCTCATCCGGCAGCATGTCCACCACCTGCGCGCCGACGATCGGGTCGCCGCCCAGGTTCTGCACCAACAGTTCGAAGCGCACCAGATCGCCGGCATTGTCCAGCAGCACCAGGCTTGCCGTCACCCGCTTGCGGATCGCGGCATCCAGCGTGATTTCGCGCGGGGTTTCCAGAACCTCGAGCGTCATGCCGTTGGCGGACGGCGCATACCAGTCGTTGCCCGGATAGCTGAAGTCGAACGTCAGGGCCGGCCCGCCCACCGTGAGGGTCATCTCGCAGCTTCCCGCCGACCACGCTGCACTGCACTGGTCAGTGCCGTTACCGACGGTGACGTCGCCATCCAGCGTGCCGAACGTGCTCGCCGCGCTCAGGGTCCAGGAGAAGGTGACGTTGTCGCCCACGCGGAAATCGGGGAAGCCCGAATCGGCATCCAGTTCGTCGAGCGTGGTCTCGATGCGGACGATCTCATAAGGCACCGGAACGGCATCACTCGGATCGGTGTTGCCGTCGCCCGGGTAGCTGGCGGTGATCGACTTCGCGCCCACCGTGGTGGAAACCAGTTCGCAGCTTCCCGTACCCGCGGCGAGGACGGCATCGCAGCTTGCGTCACCATCGCTGACCGTCACCGTGCCGGTCGGGCCGACACCCTCGACCGCCACGCTCACCATGTAAGCCTGGCCGACGGCCTGGCTTGCCGGCGGATCGATGCCGGTGATGCTGGTGCTCGACTCGGTACGGATCAGGAAGGACGCCGTCACCTCGCAGGCTGCCGTTACCTCGCCAGTTTCGTAGACGAAGGTCGTCACCGACTGGTCGGTATTGGACTGAGGCTCGCCGCCGCATCCGGAAACGGACGCGAAGTAATGATCCGCGTCGGCTTCGCCGGTGACCGTCGTGGTCTGGCCGTGACCCACTTCCGGATCGACCACCGAGGTGATGGTGCCGTTGACCGCGGTGGTGGTCACCACGTAGGCATTGATGGCGAAGCTTGCCTCGACCGTGATGTCGCCCTGCACGCCGGCGTCGGTACGCGGATTGTCGGTGCTTTCGTCGCTCCACTGCACGAAGTGGTAGCCGGTATCCGGCACCGCCTCGACCGCACTGCCATCCTCACCGTGATTCACCGTCTGCGGGCTGTCGCCGTCGATCGAACCGTTGGCACCCGCCGTGTAGGTCAGGGTGTAGGTGTTGAGCGTGAAGCTCGCTTCCACCGTGCAATCCGCCGTCACCGCGTTCGTGGTAAAGGAGCCGTCCACCAGCGAACCGCCGCAGGTGCCGCCCACTCCGTCGATGCTGTAGCCGACGTCCGGCGTGATCGTGAAGGCCGTCGTCGAACCGTGGTTCACGGAGACCGGCGTGTTCGGGTCGATACTG
>DAOMOD010000229.1:0-4242 GCA_035444205.1 Lysobacteraceae bacterium | reverse complement strand
GACCGTCGCCGGTCACGGCGCTGGCGTTGCCGGCATCGCAGAGGTCGGTCGTCGGTGCGCTGGTGAACGTGCCGCCGTGCGACCCGCCGCAGACACCGTTCACCGCGCCCCCATCCAACACAAAGTTCGCCGTCACCGATAGCGGCCCCGTCACATTGGTCGGGGCGCAGGTCATGCCGGTACAGGCTCCCGACCATCCGCTGAACGAGTAGCCGGACGCCGGCGAGGCCGAGCAGGTGCTGCTGCCGCCGTTTGGTACCGGGTTCGGGCTGCACGATGCCGTGCCGCCCGCTACCGGGTTGGCCGTCACATTGATGAGGTGGGCAGGCTGGATGGTGAAGGTTCGCACCGCGCTGGTGCCGCCGCCGGGGGCTGGATTGAAGACCGTGACATCGCGGGTGCCAGCCCAGGTGAGGTCACCTGCCGGGATGGTTGCCGTCACCGTGGTGGCATTGACGAAAGTGGTGTCGCGGTCGGTGCCATTCCAGCGCACGCGAGAGCCGAGCATGAAATTGGACCCGGTAGCGGTGAGCGTGATCGGACCGCTGCCGGCCATTGCGGAATCGGGGCTGATCGAGGAAAGCACCGGGACCGGATTGTTGGCCACTGGATCTGCGGGGACGCAGATCTGCAGGCTCCAGCCCTGCAGGGTGCCACTGTTTGGGCGCAGGTTATCGGTGATGGCCAAAGTCCAGGTGCCGTTGGCGGCCTGGCCGAAGAAGCTGCTGAGTGGCGAACTCGGCTTGTATGTCCCTTGGTCCGTAGCCGGGCAGGGCCAGCCACCCGGGGAACCCGCCGCCTCGTCGTCCAGGCTGAGGTGGAAGTTGGCGGTGCCACCGCAGGAGCGCTCCATCAGCCACACGTTGGTTCCCGCTGGGCTGCGCAGAATGAAGTGAAGATCGCTGAAGGAGGCGTGCGTGCCGCGCAGGCCGAGCACGTTCACGTCTGCCACCGCGCCTGCCAGCGAACTGGTCAGGGTGAAGTTGGTGGTCTGTGGCCCAAATGCGTTGTGTGCATCCGAAATGTTGCCCGTGCTGCCATTGAACGTCTGGCACTGCACCGCATGCGTCGTAAAGCTCGCCGTCGCCGAATACGCGGTACTGCCACAGATGTTGGTGGCCCGGACGCGCCAGTAGTGCGTGGTGTTGGCGGCGAGGCTGCGTGTCGGCGTATGGGCCGTGCCGCTGACCTCAGCCTCGTACACCAGGCTGGAGAAATCGGCCAAGGTCGAAATCTCCAGCCGATAGCTGGCAGCACCGCTGACCGAGGACCAGACCAGATTCGGGCGCAGGATCTGCTGGGTGGCGCCGTTGGACGGCACCAGGGTAGACGGCGCGCTCGCCGGCAGCGATGGCTGCAGCGAGACCTGGGCATATCCGTTCGCCGTGTTGCCTGGATTGCTGTCATCTACGGCAAGGAACTCGAGACCGTAGGAACCCCCTGCAAGCGAACCAAGTCCCGACAGCGTAAAGGTGCTGATCGCCGGGGGTGGCCCGAGCGGGTTTGCAGAGAAGCTGCCGCTGGCACCCGCAGGCACGCTACCGGTCGACAGAGTTGCGGTGCCCGAAAAACGTGCATCAAGGGAGATATCCATCTGCACGCTGGTCTGGTTCGCCGAGCAGACTTCGAACTGATTGGGCGTCACGCTGAGGCTGATCGGGCAGTCGCCGGCCGCAAAACGGACAACACCTTCGGCCTGGGCATCGGCCAGCTTGACCAGGCCCCAGCCCGAAGCGCGATCCCAGCCGGCACCGTACACAAAGCCGCTGCCGGGCTTGGTGCCCTGCAGGTCCTTGGCGGTATCACGCAAGAGCTGGCGCAATTGCTTGTTGTTGACCGTGGCTGGGCCACCACAGGCGTTCCAGATCATGGCAGCCGCGGCCGCCACGCCTGGCGTGGCCATGGAGGTGCCGCTGATGGCCAGGTAGCTGCCGGAGCAGCCGGCGCAGTCCTGACCGTCGTCGGTCACCAGCGTGGTGGCCTGGCCGAGGTGGTCGGCGACCATCGCCAGACCCTGGGCACGGCTCAGGCTGATGGCCGGAATGGTGGGCTGGGTGCAGGCGCCGGCGCAGGTGCCGGCAAAGTCGCCAGCCACGTTGTTGTAGATGATGGCGCCGAGACCGCCCGCATTCCGAACGGTGTTTATCTTTTCCGAGAAGTTCACGCTGCCGCGTTCGCAAATGACCACGGCACCGTTCCAACTTGGCAGGCCGGAGCCTGTGGTGCAGAGGCCTCCGTTGACCAGTGGGCCGCTGACCTCGCCCAGTGCCGCGCCCTCGATCAGGCCGCCGTCGAAGGTATTACCGCCGACGCTGGCCTGGTAGCGAGGAACGCCCCCATCGAAGGAGCCTGGCGGGCCGGGCCAGGTGGACAGTACGTTGACGCCACCGCCGGACAGCTCCACCACATCCCAGTGCGCGTTGGCCGGCTGGTTGTTGGGGTCGTAGCTGGTGGTCGGATACTGGCTGAAATCGGCCACCACCTCGTCGCGATCAATGGCCGCGACCGAGATCACCGAATCGTAGCTCGCCGGATAAGCACGCGCGGTGTTGCCGGCATTGCCTGCCGCCGCAATATTGAGCATGCCGTTGGTGTCGTACAGGGCCTGAAAGATGTTGTTTTCCGTGGCGCTCGAACCGCCGCTCAAGCTCATGCTGATGACGTTGGCGCCGAGGTCTCGGCAGGCCTGCGCCGCCGCTCCGAGGTTGGACTGGCCCGCCACCCAAACGCCGTTGTTGTTGAAGATCTTGAGGATGATGAGTTGGGCACCGCCCGGCATGGCGCCAACCACGCCGAAACCGTTGTGTACGGCGTTGGCCGTTCCGGCCACGTGGGTGCCGTGTCCGTTGCCGTCCTCGAACCACTGCTCGCCCGTGATCTGGGAGAGGCCGGTCATGTTGACGCCGGCGAAATCGCTGTGGCCGGCGTAGATGCCGGTGTCGATGATGCAGAAACGCAGCGCCGAGCCGTCCGGCGCGCCAGCATCGACGATTCCGTCCCGGTCCTTGTCCCAGATTTCACGTGCCTGGTACTGATCGATGTTCCAGGGCACCACTTGGGAGGCCAGGCTGTGCTCGGGCACCGGCTCGATCAGGGTCACGCCGGACGAGCGCTCCAGGGCCTGCACTGCTGCCGGCGGCAGAATTACGGCGATCGCGTCGATGATGTCGATCCGGTGCGTGATCTCACCGCCTTGGGCGCGAACGGCCTGCTCCACTTCGGCAGAGCGACCACGCTGGAACTGCACGTAGTAGGCCTCGCGGCCCTTCAAGAAATCGTCGTCACGCAGAACGCCCTGGTCCTGCGGAAGCCGACTGATCAAGCCCTCCTGCTCCGGCGTCATCGCCGTGGCTTGACCGGGGACCAGGGAGATCGTGCCCAGGATGGTCGAAACTGCAAGACCCAGAAGCATGCGGCCGACGCTGCGGCGCGAGTGGACGTGTGACATCGAATGGCCCCCGAAGGATGGCTTGGTTGCAACGCACCATCCGGGGCACGCCAAAAGTGACAATCAGCGCGCACGATATGCGATTCAGGTCACAGTCAGCGTCACCAGATATCAAACATTTGCAACATGTCGGCCTGGCTCCTGGTGCCATGGCGTCAACTGCCGGCGGAAGTACGCCGAACAATCGCTTCCGGCCTGGTAACCATTCTTTGCCACGCAGGGCCGGCGGAAACGCCGGATATCGGTCTTGTGGCCAGCCCTGCTTGCCCGGTCTCAACATCCGCCGCATGTCGGCTCGCCCGAAGCAGATTCAGGCACTATGCTGCGATTCGATCCTCGGCCCTGACGCGGATGCCGCATGAGACCGTTTCGTTTTCCCTGGCTGTGGCGTGGCATCGGTTGGCTGATGCTGGCGGTGGTTGCCTACCTGCTGGTTGCGCCGCGCCTGCCGGACCCGCTGGATATCGCCTACGCCGACAAGCTGTATCACGTCGCCGGCTTCGCCCTGCTTTCCGGCTGGGCCGCGCTGCTCTTTGAGTCCCAGCGCGCGCTGCTCTTGCGCGGCCTGATGCTGGTGGCCTTCGGTGCGGCCATGGAGGGCGTACAAGCGGTACTGCCCTGGCGCAGCGCCGACCTCGGCGATTTCGTCGCCAACGTTGGCGGCGTCGCACTGGGATTGACGATCAGCTTCACCCCGCTGGCGCGAGCCTTGTGGCTGCTGGAACGAAGGATGCTCGGCCCCCAGTTGTCCGGCGACCGCTGAACACAGCAAACCCCCTCCCCTACCCCTCCCC
>DAOMOD010000228.1:0-6371 GCA_035444205.1 Lysobacteraceae bacterium | reverse complement strand
ACGCGCCACCGCGTACTCGCTCGAATCCAGGCCCAGGTAATCGATGCGCGGGCGCAGCTGGAGCAGCGGCGCGCGCCAGGCGCCCTCGCCGCAACCTATGTCGAGGACGCTGGCAATGGGTCGCGCCAGGTGGTACTCGGCCACGGCTACGGCCAACGCGACCTTGCGCGCCAGCGTCCCGCCACGCCCGACCCGGTCCGAACCGCGATACCAGCGGTCGAAGTAGGCGCGGTCGTAGACCTTGCTCATGATGCGGCTTCCTCGCTGTCGAGTACGCCGGTGGCGGCGAGCTGGCGCAGGCGGAACACGGTGTCGATGTCGGTCTGCCGATAGGCCTCGCGTACCGTCCCGGCTTCGTCGCAGTCGGCGTGGTGCTGGCCCGAAAGGGCCTCGTAGGTGAAGCGCAGGAACAGCTCGCCAGGCGCCGGCTCCTCGATGCGCATGCTGTGCAGGAATCGACCCTCACTGTCAGGATCGATGACTTCGATGTGCACTGCGTGGCCGATCTCGAAGAGCACGCGGTCGCGGATGATCTGGCTGCCGAAGCGCAATTCGCGGCGCAGACTTCCGTCGGCCTGACGGTCGATCTGGCACGCATCCATCCAGGGCAGGAAGGTGCGTGGATACTCGGCGCGAATCTGAAGTCCCCGCCAAAGCTGGGCGCGGCTGATCGGCACGACGCGCGGGTCGTCGCTGTCGTTGATACGCACCAGGTGCTCCAGCGTCAGCGGGCGACGCATCGACGGGCTACTCCCGATCGAAACGACGGATGAAACTGCGCACCTTCGGATACACACCCTCGCGCCAGCGCCTGCCGCTGAAGATGCCATAGTGCCCGGCACCCTCCACCGTGAGGTGCTGGCTGCGCGATTTCGGAATCGCCGTGCACAGGCCGTGGGCGGCTTCGGTCTGACCGAGACCGGAGATGTCGTCGAGCTGGCCCTCGATGGTGAACAGCGCGGTATCGCGGATCGCCTCCGGCTGCACCGTCTCGCCGCGCACCTGCCACTTGCCGCGCGGCAGCAGGTGGTCCTTGAACACGATGCGGATGGTGTCGAGGTAGTACTCGGCGGGCATGTCGAGAACGGCGTTGTACTCGTCGTAGAAGCGGCGATGCGATTCCGCGTCTTCCTGGTCGCCGCGCACAAGGTGCTCGTAGAAATCCCAGTGCGAAAGGAAGTGGCGACTCGGGTTCATGGCCATGAAGCCGGCGTGCTGCAGGAAGCCGGGATAGACATTGCGGCCGCGACCAGGATAGTTGGCCGGCACCGGGTAGATGACGTGGGTGGCGAACCAGGACAGCGGCTTGGTGGTGGCGAGGTCGTTGACGCGGGTGGGACTGCGGCGGGTGTCGATGGGGCCGCCCATCATGGTCATGCTGCGTGGCGTGGGCTCGCCTCGCGCCGCCATGAGGCTCACTGCGGCCAGTACCGGGACGGTCGGCTGGCACACGCTGATCAGGTGCAGACGCTCGGCGCCGATATGACGGATGAACTCCTGGATGTAGTCGACGTAGTCGTCGAGATGAAAAGGGCCCGCTTCGGTCGGCACCATGCGTGCGTCGATCCAGTCGACCAGGTAGACCTTGTGCTCGGCGAGCAGGCTTCTGACGCTGTCGCGCAGCAGCGTGGCATCGTGCCCCGACAGCGGCGCCACCACCAGCACCACCGGATCGTCCTTCAGGTCGTTGACGGTCTGCGCGTCGTCGCTGAAGCGCTTGAAACGAAGCAGCCGGCAAAAGGGCTTCTGAAGCATCGTGATCTCGACGATCGGGACGCGGTGGCCGTGCGCTTCCACTTCGCGGATGCCGAACTCGGGTTTCTCGTAGTCCTTGCCGATGCGGTGGATCAGCTCCCAGCCGGCCGCCGCGCGCTGTGCTCCAGGCACATGAGCGAACAGGCTGCCCGGCGCCGAAAACACCTTGGCCGTGGCCTCCGACCAGTACACCAGGGGACTCATCAGCGAACGGGTCAGCTCGTGGGCGTGGTAGAGCATGGGGACGATGGCCTGCGCTTGGGGTTGCGCAAGGATACGCGGATTGACGCGCCGCAGCAGCGGACTCGGGTCCCGGTTCCGGAGCGCCGTACTCTCGCGCACGGACCGTTCGTCGTCTAATATCCAGCGCTGGTCGCCACCGGAGGAGGCGGCGGCCGGCTTGAGCGGGGCCGCCGGCGCCGCGTTTTTTTTTGCCTTTTCTCCCGGGGGAGCAACGATGCACCTGAATCTCAAGACGCGGCGGCTGGCCGCGACGCTGCTTGCATGCCTCATGGGCCCGGCGCTGGCTGCCGATGGCCCGCCACGACTGATGCTGACCGGATCGAGCGCTGCCGATCCCGCGGACATCGCGCTCGACTACCTTCACGGACTCGCCGCCTCGCGCGGTATGCACACGTCGGATCTCGAGCACCGCGTCACCGATCGCTACCGGTCGCCGCACAACGGCGTGACCCATATCTACATGCAACAGATGGTGGAAGGCATCCCGGTGCACCCGCAGGTCTCCGGCTTTCACGTGATGCCCGATGGACGCATGCTCACGGTGAGCGACCATTTCGTCGCCGATGCCGTGGCGCGACGCAACCGCAGCGAACCGGTGCTGGAAGCGGCGCAGGCGGTGCTGGCGGCGGCGCGCAGCCTGGGCGTGGATCTGGATGCGCCGCCGCCGCAATTGCGTGTGTCGGGCGGTGCGCAACGTGGCTCGGTGTTCGCCGGCGATACGCTGTCGGATGCCGAGATTCCGGTGGAGCTGACCTACGAGCTGGTCGATGGGCAACTGCGCCTGGCCTGGCGCATGGTCATCGATCGATTCCGCCTGCACGGCCTGCATGTGGACCTGCGCATTGACGCCGAGACCGGTGCCGTCATCGGCGAAAGCCACTGGGCTGCCCATAGCGGCGTGTCGCTCAAGGGCGGCCCCGAGACGGGGACGCGCTATCGCGTCTACGCCGCGCCGCTGGAGAGTCCCGACCATCCCGGCGCTGCCGCCACACTGGAGGCCGACCCGCACCACCCCGACGCCTCGCCGCGCGGCTGGCATGATTCACGCACCAGCGGCGACGGCTTCCAGTTCACCGACACGCGCGGCAACAACGTGCTGGCACAGGCCGATCTCACCTCGACCAACACTTCCACCACGCGTCCCTCGGGCGTGGTCGACGGCAACCCCGATCTGCTGGTATTCGACTACCCGCTCGATCACAACGCCGCGCCAACCGTCACCGCCAACGTCAATGCCGCGGTCACCAACCTGTTCTACTGGAACAACCACCTGCACGACGTACTCTGGGTGTACGGCTTCAACGAGCCGGCCGGCAACTTCCAGCAGAACAACTTCGGGCGCGGCGGCGCGCAGAACGATGCGGTGCGTGCGGATGCGCTGGATGGCGCTTCGAACAATCCGCCCAATGCCAACAATGCCAACTTCTCGACTCCACCGGACGGCAGCCCGGCGCGAATGCAGATGTTCATGTGGCTGGCGCCCAACCTTGTGGTGCGCGTGGACGATCCGTTCGAAGCCAACTACATCGCACAGGGCGCAAGCTTCGGGCCCGCTCTGCCCGAAGGCGGCATCGAGGGCGAACTGGTACCGGTCGACGATGGCAGCGGCGAGAACGGCATCGAGGGTTGCGCCGCTCTGGTCAACGGTGCGGCGATCTCCGGCAACATCGCGGTGATCCGTCGCGGTTCCTGTGAGTTCGGACTGAAGGCGCTCAATGCACAGCAGGCCGGTGCGGCAGCGGTCGTGATCTTCAACAACCAGGGCGATGCCACCGTCGGCATGGGACCGGGCGCGCAGGGTGGGCTGGTTACCGTGCCGACCGTGTCCATAGGCCAAGGCTCGGGTGAGGCCATCGTGGCGGCGAGCCCGACGGTGGAGGGCGCGATCGTCCCCTCGGCCGGCACCATCCCCAATCGTGACAGCGATTTCGATGCCGGCATCATCGCCCATGAGTACGGTCACGGTCTTTCCATCCGCCTGACCGGTGGGCCGGGCACCTCGGGCTGCCTGTCCGGCAGCGAGCAGGCCGGCGAGGGCTGGAGCGATTTCCTCGGCCTGGTCACCACCATGCGTGCCGACAGTTGCGAGGTGCCGCGCGGCATCGGCACCTACCCCTCCTTCCAGCCCTGGACCGGGCCCGGCATCCGCCGCCATCGGTACACCCGCGACATGGCGATCAATCCCTTCACCTACGGCGACATTGCCGATCCCGGCCTGCCGGCGCCGCATGGCGTGGGCACGGTCTGGGCCACCGCCCTGTGGGACATGACCTGCGACCTGATCGACGAGTACGGCATGGAGACCGACTTGTTCCAGCAGGAAGGCGGTGTTGCCGTGGCCCTGCAACTGGTGGTGGACGGACTGAAGCTGCAAAGCTGCAATCCGACCTTCGTCACCGCGCGCAACGCCATTCTTGCGGCCGACCAGGCCAACCATGATGGCGCCCATCGCTGCCTGATCTGGAAGGCTTTCGCCCGTCGCGGCATCGGCTTCTCGGCGATCGGCGGCACCAATCAGCGCGGTGATGAAGTGCCCGCCTTCGACATCCCGGAGGACTGCGTGGTGGTGCTTCCGGAGGCGATCTTCGCCGACGGCTTCGAGCCGTTTGACGAGGGTTGAACGACTGGAGAAGCATCGGCCCATCGAGACCTTATCCCGGAGACTCGCTCCGGCACTCGCCGGAGCGACAGGGCATATGGAGGGCCCGGAGGTCTTGCCGGCCCTCAGGACTCGAAGCCGTCCCTGAACAGCCCGTCCACGGCGGGCTGTTCATAGGCACCGATATCGTGCGCGGCCCCCTGCGGCCGCGCGCTTCCAGGTCGCGCGGCACGTCGCCGCGAGTCTCGCCCGCATCCAGCGCAGGGCTGTCCGCTGCCAGGTGGAAGTCGTCGTCATCCACGTCGAGGAACAGCGCCGCCGGCGTGGTCACGAAGGAATGCTGGTCGTGCCCCGTGGCGGTGCGCCACGCGGCGAGCGTCATGTTGCTGCCTCCGCCATCGGTGCTGAAACGGTTCATCACCGCGTTACGCTCGCTGCTGAAGCCGGGCAGCGAGTCGGCAGTGATGCTGAGGCTGCCACGAAAGCTCGGGTGGTAGCTCCACAATATGTTGTTGCGCACGGTGTTGTTGACCGCGCCGTCGCGTATGTTGAGCGCCCAGCGGCCGGTCGCCGAGGTCAGCACGGTGTTGTTGAGTACGCGGTTGCCGCTGGAAGGTCCGCCGCCGTCGATGGTGTACAGGGAAATTCCGCTGGCGTGGCTGTCGAAGATCAGGTTGTTGCGGATCAGCGAGTCCTGCACGCCGTCGCAGTTGATGCCGGAGCCGCCGCCGACGCCGTTGCCGAAGATGATGTTGTTCTCGACCAGTGCGTCGCTGATGATGCCGTCGCCGCCTTGCGAGATGTCGCCGTTCATGTGGATCCCGTTGGCATGGTTGCCCCAGATCAGGTTGTTGCGGATCACCGGGCGGTCGCCTGAGTTGCTGACGTAGATGCCGTGCTCGACCGTACTGCGCGAGGTCTCGTTATGTTCGATCAGCAAGTCGTCGCAGAAGCCGGTGAAGATGCCCCAGCGATGATTGAGATCGGCGCGGTTGTGGCGGATCACGACGTTCTGGCAGAGCACGGCGCGAATGCCCGCGCGTCCGGTGCCGGTGACGGTGAAGCCCTCGACGATCATGTGCGAGGCACCTTCCAGGTTGATGCCGTCGATGGTGACCGGATTGTTGGCGTTGATCACGGGCTCCTCGCCGGGGAACGCTGCCAGAAGAATCGGCTGCGCCGGCGTGCCCGAGCGGGTGAAGTGTCCGCCAGCGTAGGTCCCGGCTCTCACGTACACGATGTCCCCAGGATCGAGCACCGGCGCAGCGCGTTGGAGCGTGGCCCAGGGCTGCGCGAGAGTTCCGGGATTGGCGTTGTTCCCGGCGGGCGGCGGGGCGATGTAGTAGGTGGCGGCGAAGGCAGGGGTGGCGAACAGCAGGGCGAGTGCCGCGGGAAATCGATTGCGCACGGAAAGCTCCTTGAAAGACGCTCCCCTGTCAGCGCCGTGTGTGTGACGGTGCGCAGCATACGCCGTTTCCCGGGGTCATCGCTATCTCCACTCCACTCTCCCCTCGGGAGCATCCTGCCGCTCGACTCCCCTCTCCCCTCGGGGCGATGAGGCGCGCTTGCGAGCCACTGGCTCGCGCGCCGAAGCGCGCCCGAGCGCCCGAGCGAGGGCCGGGGGTTGCTTGGTGAAGCGAAGCTGAGCCTAGCAACGGGGCAGGGGGAGAGGGTCCGCCGAAGCCGGGGCTTTTCACGCGGGCTGAAACCTTTCCTTGCTTCCGGCAGCACAACATCGCGGCTGTCGCCGCTCCTACATGCTCGATCGGATGCC
>DAOMOD010000227.1:0-6501 GCA_035444205.1 Lysobacteraceae bacterium | reverse complement strand
TTGATGACCTGGCGCTCGGTCATGCCCACGGCGTGGGCGACGCAGCGCACGCTCACGCCCTTGGCCAGATACCTGCGGATGCGCGCGACCTTGCGCATGTATTCGCGCTGGCCACCCTTGGGCATGCACAGGATCTCCCCACCGAAGTCGGCGCATAGCCGCTGCATGAGCCGGTAGCCGGCGTCGCGATCGCCTGCGCCGAGCACGGCGCACAGTTCATGGTCGCGGGCGGCCTGGTTGGGGATGTAGAGGTTGACGCCATCGCGCCAGCCGACGAGGCGGTCGGTGGCTTCGAAGCCGATGACGGCGCCGAGGTCTTCGAGGATGCCGTTTTGCATTGTGCTCATCTCCGCGAAAGGTAGCTGCTGCGCGCGGCGCGGCGCGCGGGTTGGGGGGCGTGTGCCGGTGGCGCGACCGCGGCGCGGCCCGGCGTCGTGGTTTCGGGCTGCGATTCGATGTATCGGTTCTGCCCCTCGACCTTGGCGACGTGCTCCGCTCCGAGGATGCGGGCGGCGTCGGCCTCCCATTGCGCACGGCTGTGGCGATGCAGGGCGAGTTCCGGGTGCTGGGTGGCCGCGAAGGCGTACACCCAGGTATCGAGCGGTTCGTTGCGGGCGCCGGACTTGCGCTTGACGTAGCGCCCTTTGACCGGGTCGAAGATCTCGGAGACGAGGCCTTCGAAGAAGGTCGGCATCGGGTTGTCTTCAGCGTGCGAGGCGAGTGCCATCGGGAAATGACACCAGCGTTGGTCGAGGTCTGGTTGCTCAGCATCCCCCGCCAGGCGCTGGTAGAAGGTGTGCTTGATGGAGACGGTGCCGACCTGCCAGGTGTGGATGCTGTCGGTTGCAGTCTTGCCGCGGTGGTCGACGTCCTCGAGCTTGGGGCGCGAGAGCGGCAGCGCATGGGCGGACTTGGCGCCGAAGATGGGCATGGGGCGGCGGATGAGCGCGCGGCGGGCGTAGTCCTTCACGAACTGGGTGCGGTGGCCTCGGCCGTCGATGGCGGTGGCGGACACCGGGAGCAGCGCGCCGCTGGCATGTTGGATCGGCCGGTTCAGGAGATCGGTGAGCGCGGTCCACACTTCTTCGTGCGCGGGGTCGCCGCGAAGAACGACGTAGTCGAGCGTCCAGCAGCGGCGCCCTGCCCCCCAGCCCACGATGTGCGCCTCGAGGCGGTCGTCCTGCGTGTCAACGCCGGCAGTGATCCAGATAACGCCGTAGGGGGCGACGCGCAGCGGATAGGCTTCGGCACGGTCCTGGATGATGTTGTGGCGCACGGTCTTGAGCGACTTGTCTTCCCAGGGCTCGGCCAGCCGGTCGTTGATGAAGGTCTTGAGGGCGGCGGGGTCGTTCTGGACATCGACCCACAATTGCGCGAGTTCGGCCCAGCGCGGGCCCAGACCGATCTGGTAGTACAGGCAGTTGATGTGATACCCGCGGATGCGGGCGCCGGGGTTCTCGGGCACCCATTCCGCAGCGCCGCCCGCTTCGCGATCGCGCAGCATCGTGGTCTTGTGGTGCTCGTCGATCATGGCACCACAGTCGCGACAGACGTACCACGCGGCGGAGACGTCGCCCGCTTCGTTGCGGGCATACTTGAGACCATCCCACACCAGCGGCTGCTCGTGACCGCAGTGCGGGCACGGCACGTGGTAGCGGCGCTGGTCGGACTTTTCCCACTTGCGCCAGGTGCGGCAGCGGCCCTTGATACCGGGGGTAGAGACGTAGAGGCGCTTCTTGCGGCCGGGGAATGCAGACGTGCGACCGTCGAGCATGACCTCCGGGTCGTCGCCGCTCTTGAGGTTGTCGGCAAACTCGGTGAATTCATCGACCAGCAGCCATTGCACGGTGGTCGACTTGAGGCGCGCGGGCGTGCCGGCGTGCTCGACGTACAGCTGACCCCCACGAAAATCCTTGAACTCCTTCTGGTTGGCGGCGTTGCGGCTGGCGTTGCTGGTGAGCGCGGCCCGCACGGCAGCGGTGGATTCGATTAGGGGGTTCAGTTTCTGGTTGATCCATTTCCGCATCGAGACCTCGGCCGGCAGCGCAACCATGACCGGACCCGGCGCGTGGTCCATGACGTAGCCGAGGGTGTTGGTCTCGACTTCGCTCTTGCCGAATTGAATCGGGAACATGAGTACAACCTCCTCCACGGTCGAGCGCACGCTCATGCAGTCCATCGGCTCGCGCAAGGGCGGGTTTCGGCTGGTGCGCCAGTCGCCGGGCGCCGGGCTGCTCTTGCTGGAGAGCTTGCGGTGCAGGTCCGCCCACTGGCTGACGGTGAGCGGCTTGCGCGGAGCGATGGCGCGGGCGACGACACCGTAAAGATCGGCCGCCGGCGGGATCAGCACCTCGAGGGAGAAGGTTTCCGGAGCGCCCACGTCACCCGCCCCCCTTGTTCATTCCCCGAGAGGCCAGCTTGCCCGAGCAACTGCGCAGCACGTGCTCGAACTCGTCGGCCAGGATTGCGCGCACTTGCTGCTCGTCGGACTCGGCGGCCAGCGTTGGCGCGATGCTGTCACGAAGCCCCTCGAGGTCTGCGCGCAGGGTTACGAACGCATCGGTCACGACCTCCGCAGCGTCGCCCCGTCGCATCAGATCGCCAGCCTCCTCGGCCAGTCGCAACTCCTCGCGCAGCGCGGCGGCACGCTCCCGGCGCGCCTTCCACCGCTGGAAGTCCGGGTTCAACTCGACGTCGTCACCACTGCCGGGATCCTGGTTGTCATCCGGTGTGGGTGCAGACGTCTGCACGTCATCACCCGCACCGGCAAGCTCCGCGCCCCGTTGCCGCGCGTGCCGCTCTGTCACCGCCGCCATGGCGGGGTCGCGAGTGGCCTCGACGCGCGCGAGCGATTCAGCCACGCGCACACGCTTGCCGTCGTCGGTGAGCACCAGCCGCCCTTCCTTGCGCAGTTGCGTAACGTAGGACGGCCGGCAGCCGAGAAGCGCGGCGAACTCCTTGAAGGTTACGGTTTCAGCTTGTGGCATCCGGGGGAGTTCTCCATGCGAGGAAGGATTCTTCGAACTGCCTGGCGCGGTGGGTGAGCCATTCCGACTGGGGTACACCGGGCGGGGGAAAGGATTCGTGCTGCGGCAGGATGAAGCCGCTCATGAGCACGCAGCCGCCGGGCGCCATGTAGCGGGCGCGGCGGTGGCGCAGGTCGGGCCGGCGGCGCAGCGTCGCCACCACGCGCGGCAAGGTGCCGTGTTCGCACCCGGACTGCGCGCACCAGTGCAGGTAGGCCCGGTAGAGGTCTTCGCTGCGGCACGGGATCGCGGGCACGGGCAGTTCGCCACCGAGCCACGCATCGCAAAATGCGTGTGCACCGAAGGGGTCGACGACGTCGGCGCAATCGTGCCCGTCAGGCTCGGGCAGATCCAGCTCTGAGAACAGGTCGATGCCGGTGCGCTCGCGCGCCACCTGGTTGGCCCGGCGCAGAGCCACCGGCAGAGCCACCCCCGCGCTGCGCCCGGCGCGCAGCAGACTGCGGAAGATGCGATCCGCGCTTACCAGTTGGTCGGCAGCATGAGCCGGGTTGCCGGTGAGGAACGGCCCCGGCGCGGCATGTGCCGCCCGCACCTGCTCGCGCAGCGCGAAGAACGCCCGCACCAGAGCCTTCTTGAACTCGATCACGATCGGCGAGTTGCGCATGAGCGTGAGCAGGAACGTGGCTTGCTGTTCGTTGAGCCAGGCGATGTCTACCCATTGCCGGCCACCTGCTGTATCAAAGGGTCGCGTTTCAAACGCGACCCTTCCGAACGAATCAATGTCCTCTATGTACTTTCGGACAAGCGCCAACACGTTCTTGTGCTGAAGCTGCACCCCTTCTGCAATCGCAAGGCTGGTGGTCATGGGTTCGCCGTGGTGCTCCACGACGATCTCTGGGGTGATGGCTTCAGGCAGCATGATTGCGGTCCTCGTCATAGACGGCGCCGGTGGCGGCATCCAGCACGGCCGGCCATGTTGATGAGGTAATAGGCCGCCCACACACGATCGTTGTGGCCGTCCTCGGACAGCTCGCGCGCCAGTTGCTCCGCGCAGTCGCGGGCCGAGGCCATGTAGCACGAGGCCATCTCGAGCGCGTCAGTGGCCTGGACCCCGGGGCGAACGGCAAAAAGCATCTCGCCAGCGGGATTGATTCTTTCGAACGGAAGGGATGTGGTGGTGCGAGGCGCGGGTGCGCCCTGGGCTGTGTGTGCCATGGTGATGTGCTCCAGAACGGTTTGTAACCGCTCACCCGCTTGCAAACGGGTGGGCGACCGAACGGGGGTTGCAAGACCGGTGGAGCACCGGCGAGCCTTTCGGCTCCCCCCGCCCGGCCGCCCATAACTGGGCGCACCAAGGCACGAAAAAGCCGCATGGCATGCGCTGTGCGGCTTCTCGCCGCTCCACTCCGGGCTTGCACCCCCGATCGCCGGTTGTTTGCCGACGACGGTGGAAGCATAGACCCGGTGGGGGGCGGATGTAAAGCGACGCGCTGTCGGCTCCATTCCTCCGGGATACACTGAGGGTTTTTCCGGAGGACGGACATGGACGCGAGAATGTTTGATGCGCTTGTGGCAGCCACGGGAACCGGCGAGGTGCTCACGGTGTGCTACAACGCCGGATCGCGACCGGGCGAAGCCCGCGAACTGGTGTTGCTGCAGATAGACGGACCGAACATCGGTGCCAAGGAGCCGGGCGGCAAGCGGAAGCTGTACAAGTTGGACCAGATTGCCTGGGTGGAATTCTCCGACGGGCGGCGCCTCGTCAACGCCGACGCCAAACCAGCCGGCGCAGCCAAGGCACGGAAGACCTCGCCACCGTTGAGCGCAGAAGAGGAGGCCCAGCGCCAGCACCTGGAGGAGGCGATCGCCAAACGCCGGACGCTCTACATCGAAATGGGAACCGCTGCAGACACGAACATGGACACGGTGTCGTGGCGTGGCTTCATTGCTCCGACCGGGTTCCAAAACCACTCCACCGGCCTGCGCGTTACGTGCGAGCTCGAGGCCGAGGGTATCTACTTCATGGTAAACGCCAATCAGGTCGACGGCCGGCGGCATCTGCCCATCGGCGCCTTCAAGATTCTCGGCATCTCCGATCGCAAGATTGACCTGGATCGCGGCCTCGTCATTGACGCTTCCGTAATGCTGCGCAAACGGGACCGCGACGCTGAACAGTAGCCGGAACATCATCCTCTCCCCCGCTCCCATTCCCGATCGAGGATCCGCCCTTCGACCTCGATCGAGATGGCTGTCAGTGGGATGCCGTTGTCGAGCAGACTGCCAATCGGGCCGATGCGCGCCCCGCGCAGGCCGTCGATCATGCCGCGCTCGTGCAGAGCCTTGACGAAGGCATGGAACTCCGGCATCTGGGCACGCAGCCGGGCGTTGAATTCGGCAACGTTCTCGGGGCCGCAGGTAATGGCCAGCGCCGGGGCTTCCTTCTCTTCCACCTCTACCTCCATTTTTTCGGGCGACGGGTAGTAAAAAGAATGTGTGCGGGGTGTGCGGGGTGCTGTGCGGGGTGGGTGTGCGGGGTGAAACCCGCATGGATAAAGGCGTGTGCGGGGTGTGCGGGATGACGTCTACGCGCGGGGGAGAGTTGCGGAATTCTGGTGATGGGGGCGAGCGAGCGCGATGCGTGTACGCGCGCACACGTATACGACCCCCCGCACACCCCACACAGCCCAATGACGGCGCGGGCTTGCGCCCGCACAGGTGCCCGCACAGCACCCCGCACACCCCGCACAAATCGGGGCGGATTTTGGCGTTCAGCCATAGTTCGCCCCCTTGTAGTCGGCGACGGCGTTGCGAAACGCCATGGCGCATTCGCCCAGCCAGGCGGTTTCGGATGAGCCCGGTGGCATCTGCACGGCGCTGCGCTGGGGGATGACGAACCCGCGCGGGTTGGAGACCCCGGAGCCGTTGAGGTAGCGTTTGCGGCCGACGGTGATGTCCTGCTTCTTGCCGAGGGCGTCGATGAGCTTGTTGAGCGGGGCGCACTTGATGCCCTGGCGCCCGCACCAGGTTCGATAGAGGTCGAACACATCTTCGGACAGGGCCGGGATGAGGCGCACGCCATCGATGTCGCCCTCGATCCAGTGCTCGTAGAACCGTTCGGTCGAGTCCATCGACAAGCCGATGAGGTCGGCTTTGGCCTTGGTCATGGGCGGTTTGCTGTGGGGGTTGAATCCATCCAGGTCCAGGGTGAGCAGGTGGTGATGCAGCGCCTCGATGCCGCCGGCGCGGATCTCTTCCGCGACTTCGGCATAGAACGATTCGGTGAGCTTCGCGGGCGTCCAGATGACGGCATGGCGCCGGTCGTCCTTTTCCAGCACGACCGGCATGCGCTCGTTGCTGAGGAACACGAGGTTTACGTGGTTGCGCTCCTCGTAGGCGGCCATGTTCTTGGGGTTGATGCGAATCCAGTCGCCAGTGATGAAGGCCTTGAGGCGGTTCTTGACGTGGAACAGGTCGGAGCGGGCGACGACCTCGTCGGCGATCAGGAAGAGCTTGC
>DAOMOD010000226.1:0-6585 GCA_035444205.1 Lysobacteraceae bacterium | reverse complement strand
ACACCGCGGCGGCCACGCGCGACGGTCTGCAGAGCGTCGTCCAGGAGGACGTGTTCTTCCTGCTGGGTGAGACCGGTACCGTCAACCTGTCAATGGAGCGCAGTGCCGAACTCGGCCGCGTGACGGTGACTGGCGTGGCGCTGTCTGACGTGTTCGACCCGATGAAGATGGGTGCTGGCACCAACGTGACCCGCCAGCAGATTGAGGCGCTGCCGTCGATCAACCGCAACATCCAGGACTACATCCGCACCGACCCGCGCATTTCGCAGGTCGACAAGGAGCGCGGCGAGATCTCGGCCGGCGGCCAGAACACCCGCTTCAACAATATCCGCATCGACGGCGTGTCCACCAACGACGCCTTCGGTCTGGAGTCGAACAACCTGCCCACCGACCGTCAGCCGATCTCCATCGACTCCATCGAGGAAATCAACATCTCGCTGGCCAACTTCGACGTCGCCCTGGCCGGATACACCGGCGCCAGCGTGGACGCGGTGACCAAGTCCGGCACCAACGAGTTCGAGGGTACCGGCTATTACATCTATCGCGACAACGACTGGGTCGGCAAGCGCGATGGCCAGAAATTCACCGGCTTCGAGGACGAGAAGACCTACGGCGTCACCTTCAGTGGCCCGATCGTCAAGGATCGTCTGTTCTTCTTCGTCGCCTACGAGAAGTTCGAGCGTTCCGCGCAGGCTCCGGTGTTCGGCCCGGCGGGCTCGGGTGCCAGCCAGATCGTCACCGGCATCTCCACCGCCGACATCGCCCGCATCCAGCAGATCGCGCGCGACGTGTGGGGCTTTGACGCCGGCTCCTTCGATCCGCCTTCCAGTCTGGACACCGATATCGAGGACATCCTGATCAAGCTGGACTGGAACATCGCCGACAATCACCGTGCCAGCCTGCGCTACAACCGCACCGAGCAGACCGATCCGTTCCTGCGCAGTATCGGTCCGCGCAGCCTGTCGCTGTCGAGTTACTGGCACAACAACAACAAGAAGTTCGAGGCCATCGTCGGCCAGCTCTACAGCGACTGGACCGACACCTTCTCCACCGAGTTCAAGGTCAGCTACGCCGAGCAGTCCTCGCTGTGGGACAACTTCGCTCGTCTGCCGCAGATCCGCATCTGCCTGAACAGCCCGACCAACAACTGCAGCGGCGCCGATACCGTATTCCTCGGCACCGAGCAGTTCCGCCAGATCAACGTGCTGGAAACCGAGACCTGGAACGTGTTCGGCGCCGGCAACTGGTTCCTCGGCAGCCACGAGATCAAGTTCGGTTTCGACTGGCAGTCGCAGGACATCTACAACCTGTTCGGCCGCGATCAGTTCGGCGTCTACGATTTCTACGGCATCGACGCCTTCGAGGCCGGCACGCCGGGCTTCTACACCGTGCGCTATCCGACCCAGGGCGACGTGGACACGGTCGCCGCGCTGTGGACGCTGAAGAACCTCGGCCTGTTCATCCAGGACACCTGGAGCGTCAACTACAACCTGAACATCACCGCCGGCCTGCGCGTCGACATGCCCAAGGTCGGCGACCGTCCGGTGTTCAACCCGGTGGCATCGCAGCGCTTCGGTCTGCGCAACGACACCACCATCGACGGGCAGAAGGTGTGGCAGCCGCGTCTCGGCTTCAACTACAGCTTCGACACCGAGCGGCGCACCCAGTTGCGCGGCGGCGTGGGACTGTTCCAGGGCGCCGCGGCCAACGTCTGGCTGTCCAACCCGTTCACCAACAACGGTGTCACGCTGGGCGTGTTCACCGGCACCTCGGGCATCATCTTCAGCCCCGATCCGGACAACCAGCCGGGTCCGCGCCCGACCGGCGGCTTCGGACCGGTGGACTTCATCGCCGAGGACGTCAAGCAGCCCACCGTGTGGAAGTTCAACCTGGCTGTCGACCATGAACTGCCGTGGTGGGGTCTGATCGGCACTGCGGAGCTGCTGCTGACCGACGTCAAGAACGGCATCTACTACGAGAAGCCGAACCTGGCACCGCGCGGCAGCCTGCCCGACGGCCGTCCGCACTACTGGTCGACGGTCACCGCAGGTCAATGGACCGGCGCCGCAGGACAACGCACGCTGCTCGATCCGGCCTTCAACATTGACACCACCATTGCCCGCAATACCAACAAGGGCAAGGGCCAGCAGCTCACCCTGATGCTGCAGAAGCCGCAGAGCGAGAACTGGTTCTGGAATCTGGCCTACACCTACACCCATGCGACCGAGGTCAATACCCTGACCAGCTCGCAGGCCGCCTCGAACTGGAACAACGCGGTGCGCGCCGATCGCAACGCCAACATCTCCGAGCGTTCGATCTACGCCATCAAGGACCGCTTCACCGCTTCGATCGGTTACTCGAACTTCTACTTCACTGACCTCAAGACCTCGGTGGCGATGTTCTACGAAGGCCGCTCCGGTCGCCCCTTCACCTACACCTTCATCAACGACCTGAATGGCGATGCGCGCGGAGGCGTCGACCCGTTCTACGTGCCGTCCGGCCCCGGCGACGTGCTGTTCACCGGTGGTGCGGCGATGGAACAGGCCTTCTTCGACTACCTGGCGCGCAACCCGGGCCTGGCCCGCTACGCCGGCCGGATCGTCGACGTCAACGGCGATCGCTCGCCGTGGGCGCACAACTTCGACCTGCGCATCTCCCAGGAACTGCCCGGCTTCTGGCGCGGCAAGAGCGAGATCTGGCTCGACCTGATCAACTTCGGCAACCTCATCAACAAGAAGTGGGGCCGCGTCGAGGAAGTCGGGTTCCCGTATGCGCTCGGCATCGCCAACTTCGCCGGTGTCGATGCTGCCACCGGGCGTTACGTCTACAACTTCAACGAGTCGCAGGTGCGCGACCTGGTGCTTCGCGACAATCGCGGCGAGTCGCGCTGGGCCCTGCAGCTCGGTTTCCGCTACAAGTTCTGAGCGGCCTCGTCCGCTCCGTGAAAACGGCCGGCCTGTCCGGCCGTTTTCTTTGTGGCCGGTCAAATTCCGCTTGCGGCCGATTCAGCCTTGCCAGTAACGTTAGCTCCCCTGTTCCAAATGGAGAGCGCGCGTTTCCGTGGTCAGCCTGAGCCTTTTCCGGGACTTTGTTCCCACTGCATCCCTGACGCCCACGGATCGCGCCGACCTGGCGCGTTACTCGCGGGTATCGACCTATCGCAAGGGCGAAGTGGTGTGCAGGCTGCCCGGTCGTGAGGCCAATATCGCCTACCTGCTCAAGGGCGAGGTGGAAGTGCGCGCGGGCGACGGTATCCGTGCGGTGAGTGCGGGTTCGGTGGCTGCGCGCCGCGCCCTGAACGGGCAGAGCGTCCGCGATGGCATGGTGGTGTGCAAGCAGCCCTGCGAGGTGCTTCTGGTCGATCGCGAGCGCCTCGACCTGCTGCTGACCTGGGCACAGACCGGGACCGTGGAGGTCACCGAGCTGCACGAGGGCGGCAACGGCGAGGACGCCACCGACTGGATGACCGCGATGTTGCAGAGTCCGGCGTTCCTGCGTGTGCCGCCGGCCCATATTGCTCAGTTGTTCGCCTGCATGCAGCCGCAGCACTTCGCCGCCGGCGAGACGATCATCCGCCAGGGCGACGAGGGCGACTGCTATTTCGTCATTACCGAGGGTCGGGTGCAGGTCGTACGCGAGGCCGACGACGGTCTCAACGAAGACGAACTCGGCCAGATCGGGGTCGGCCGCGGCTTCGGCGAGGAAGCGCTGCTGAGTGGCCAGCCGCGCAATGCCACGGTGCGCGCACTGACCCGTGCCACGGTGATGCGCCTCGACAAGAAGGATTTCGCGCGACTGCTGCAGGCGCCGATGCTGCGCGAGATCGATTTGGCCGAATGCGGTCGCGACACATGCCTGCTCGATGTCCGCCTGCCCGAGGAGTTTGCCCAGGGACATCTCCCAGGCGCCCTCAATGCCCCGCTCGTGACGATACGCGATGCGGCTGAACGGCTCGATGCCGGACGCGCCCACGCGGTGTACTGCGACACCGGAAGGCGCAGCGCCTCGGCCACCTACCTGCTGTGCGAGCGTGGTATTGACGCACTGCTGGTGCGCGGCGGCGTACCCCTCAACCTGATGACGGAAACCGACTGACCCCACTATGGATGTCCTGTTGCAAGACCTGACCGACAGCGCCCGTGGCGACCCCGCCGTGTGCAGCGCGCGCATCACGCCCAAGGGCGGACTGGATGTGCTCTCGCGTGGCGAAGTGGCGCGCCTGCGCGACGCCACGCGTGGCGATCTCTACGAACTGCTGCGGCGCTGTTCGCTTGCCGTGTTGAGCAGCGGTCACACCTCCGACGATCCGCGCGCGATGGCGGAGCGCTACCCGGACTTCCACATCCGCGTGCTGCAGCAGGATCGCGGCATCAAGCTGGAGCTGGACAACGCCCCCGCGCATGCCTTCGTAGACGGCCGCATCATCCGTGGCATCGGCGAGCAATTGTTCTCGGTCGTGCGCGACATCGCCTACGTGTCCACCGAGATCCAGGGTTCCGCCCGCTTCGACCTCGACAGCAGCGACGGCATCACCAGCGCGGTGTTCGAAATCCTGCGCAACGCACGCGTGCTCACGCCCTACCTGGACCCGTGCATGGTGGTGTGCTGGGGCGGGCACTCCATCAGCCGCGAGGAATACGACTACACCAAGGACGTGGGATACCAGCTCGGCCTGCGCGAAATGGACATCTGCACCGGCTGCGGTCCGGGTGCCATGAAGGGTCCGATGAAGGGCGCCACCATCGCCCATGCCAAGCAGCGTCGACTGCGTAACCGCTACCTCGGTATCACGGAGCCCGGCATCATCGCATCCGAGTCGCCGAATCCGATCGTCAACCGGCTGGTGATCATGCCGGATATCGAGAAGCGACTGGAAGCGTTCGTGCGCGTCGGGCACGGCATCATCGTGTTTCCCGGTGGCGTCGGAACTGCCGAGGAGATCCTCTATCTGCTCGGCATTCTCACCCACCCTGCCAATGTCGGCGTGCCCTTTCCCCTTGTGTTCACCGGCCCCAAGGGGTCCGCGGCGTATTTCGAGCGCATCGACGCTTTCCTGCGACTCGCCCTGGGCGACGACATCGCGACGTACTACAAGATCATCGTGGACGATCCAGCTGCGGCCGCCCGCGCCATGTCGACCGGCGTCGATCGCGTGCGCGACTACCGCATCCAGGCCAAGGATGCCTTTTTCTTCAACTGGTCGCTCACCATCGCCCGCGAATTCCAGCAGCCGTTCGCGCCGACCCACGCCAACATGGCGGCGCTCGATCTACGGCGCGGGCGCGAGCGTCACCTGCTTGCGGCCGACCTGCGCCGCGCCTTCTCCGGGGTGGTCGCCGGCAACGTCAAGGAAGAGGGCCTGCGCGCCATCGAGCAGCATGGCCCCTACGAGATTGCCGGCGACCCGGCGATCATGGATGCGCTCGACGATCTGCTGGCGGCCTTCGTGGCGCAGCAGCGCATGAAACTGCCGGGGACCGAGTATCAGCCCTGCTACCGCATCAGGCGGTAGATTCGCGTTTCAGCCAGTCCAGCCGGAAGTGCGCGTCGGCGTCCTGGGCCAGCGCCCGGCGCAGTTCCGGCAGCGTGCTTGCCAGCGCTTCGTCGACGCGCCAGGGTGGGTTGACGATGGCCATGCCGGCGCCACACATGCGCAGCGGCGAGTCGCAGGCGCGTACGGCGAGTTCGACCAGCAGCACCGAGCGCGGTGCGTTCTCCGTCAGCCAGCGCCGGAACGGAGCCAGTTGGGGACGAATCTTGATCGGGTACCAGACGGCGTAGACACCCTGCGGCCAACGCTCGAAGCACGCCGTCAACGCAGCCTCGATCCGGCGGAATTCGGCGTTCTGCTCCTCGTACGGGGGGTCGATCAAGACCAGGCCGCGCCGCTCCACCGGCGGCAGCAGGCCGGGCAGGGCCTCGTAGCCGTCGCGGCGGTGGATGTGCGCGCGGCGGTCGGGGCCGAGCTTGCGCTTGAGCAGATCGTGCACCTCGGGGTGCGGTTCGCACAGCAGCATGCGGTCGCCGGGGCCGAGCAGGGAGGCCGCCAGGCGCGGGGATCCCGGGTACAGCGACAGCCCCGGACGTTCTGGCGGCTGGATGCCGCGCACCGCATCGAGATAGGCAAGCAACAGCTTCGACGGCTGTTCGATGTCGAGCAGGCGGGCGACACCCTCACGGTACTCGCCGGTGCGTTTCGCCTCTTCGCCGGACAGGTCGTACAGGCCGCCACCGGCGTGGGTGTCGAGATAGGCCATCGGCGTGGACTTGACGCGCAGCGCCTGGATCAACCCGGTAAGCACGACATGCTTCAGCACGTCGCCGAAATTGCCGGCATGAAAGGCGTGGCGGTAGTTCATGGCGCAAGCTTGGACGGAACTTCGCGCGCGAACAACCGTCACAGTACCGATGTCGGCGCCGTTCGTCGGCCGGTCCGGCCTTGTGGTAACTTGTTGCACATGATTCGCTGGTTCGCCATCGCCGTGCTCTGCCTGGGCGTCGCCACGCTCGGCTTCGCGCGCCCGTGTCCCTGCGACCACGAGAGCGCCGAAGTGGCGTCCGCGCCGGTGGCGGGCGAACATGGCG
>DAOMOD010000225.1:4539-6589 GCA_035444205.1 Lysobacteraceae bacterium | reverse complement strand
GCCGGGCCTGGCGGGTAGCGAGGCAGGAGCCGAGCCCGACAGGAAGCCCGAAGGGTGGCCGCCAGGAAGGCGGTCAGTCTGTCGTCGGCACACGGAGGTGCCGTCGACAGACCTCCGTAGGACCCACGCGTACTTCCTGCACAGGATGTGCAGGAAGCGCGCCACTGGGGCGTCCTTCTCTTTGGTACTTTCTCTTGGACGCGCAAGAGAAAGTGACCCGGCCGCCGGGAGGCGGACGGAACCCCCGTCAGGGACGACACCGACGACCCGCACCACAGGCAACGCCACCATTCCGGCTACGATGAAAACCCCCACGCCTCCACATGCAACCAATCCATGCGCGTTAGCGGAACACCTTCGACCTGGGACTTCTGGATCGACCGCGGCGGTACGTTCACGGACATCGTGGCGCACGCCACCGACGGTTCGCTGCGTACGCTGAAGCTTCTCTCCGAGAATCCGCAGCACTATCCCGACGCCGCGCTGGCTGGCATTCGCGAGGTGCTTGGTGTCGCTCCGGACGCACCGATCCCCACCGAGCGCGTGCGCAGCGTACGTATGGGCACCACGGTCGCCACCAACGCCCTGCTGGAGCGCAAGGGCGAACCCACCCTGCTGGTGACCACGCGCGGCTTCGCCGATGTGCTGCGTATCGGCTACCAGACCCGGCCGAAGCTGTTCGTACTGGACATCGTGCTGCCAGAGATGCTCTACGCTGACGTGATAGAGGCCGACGAACGCGTCGATGCCCATGGCCAGACCATATGGCCACTGGACGAGGATGCCATCCGTCGCGACCTGGAGGCTGCCCGTGCGCGTGGCCTGCGCGCTGTCGCCATTGCGTTGATGCATGGCTACCGCCAGCCACAGCACGAACAACGCATTGGCGAGATCGCTCGTGAAATCGGTTTTGGCCAGATTTCGCTGAGTCACCAGGTAACCCCTTCGATGCGCATCGTGCCGCGCGGCGACACCACGGTGGTCGATGCCTATCTGTCGCCGGTGCTGCGCCGTTACGTCGACCGCGTCGCCGCCGAGCTGCCCGGCGTGCGTCTTCTGTTCATGCAGTCGAACGGCGGTCTTGCCGCTGCCGACGTCTTCCATGGTCGCGATGCCGTGCTGTCCGGGCCCGCCGGTGGCGTGGTCGGCATGGCACGCAGTGCCGAGGCTGCCGGTTTCGAGCGTGCCATTGGCTTCGACATGGGCGGCACATCCACCGATGTCAGCCACTACGCCGGATCGTTCGAGCGCAGCCTAGACAACGAAGCTGCCGGCGTTCGCCTTCGCGCACCGATGCTGCTGATCCACACCGTCGCCGCCGGCGGTGGCTCCGTCCTGCACTTCGACGGCGCACGCATGTGCGTCGGCCCGGATTCCGCCGGCGCCGACCCAGGCCCGGCCTGCTACCGTCGCGGCGGCCCGCTGACGGTGACCGATGCCAACGTGATGCTGGGCCGCCTCCAGCCCGGACACTTCCCGCAGGTGTTCGGCGCAAGCGGCGACCAGCCGCTCGATGCCGAGGTCGTACGCATCAAGTTTGCCGAACTGGCAGCGCGCATCGGCGATGGTCGCAGCGCCGAGGAAGTCGCCGAGGGCTACCTGCGCATCGCTGTGGAGAACATGGCCGCCGCCATCCGCCGCATTTCGGTGCAGCGCGGCCATGACATCACCCGCTGCGTGCTCAACGGCTTCGGCGGCGCCGCTGGCCAGCATGTCTGCGCCGTGGCGGACGCGCTCGGGATCGGACACGTGATGCTGCATCCGCACGCCGGCCTGCTATCGGCATGGGGCATCGGGCTCGCCGACCTGCGCCTGCTGCGCGAGCGCGCCGTCGAAGCGCCGCTTGACGAGATCTACATGAGCCGTTACGCGGCCTTGCTCGAAGAACTCGCCGCCGAAGGGAAACAGGCCATGCGCGCGCAGGGCGTCGAGCGCGACACCGAAACCGTTCGTGGTGAGGAGGGTGGATCGAGACCGCAGGTCGAGGCCGCCCCGGAAACCGTTCGTGGTGAGGAGGGTGGATCGAGACCGCAGGTCGAGGCCGCCCCGG
>DAOMOD010000225.1:0-4439 GCA_035444205.1 Lysobacteraceae bacterium | reverse complement strand
GAAACCGTTCGTGGTGAGGAGGGTGGATCGAGACCGCAGGTCGAGGCCGCCCCGGAAACCGTTCGTGGTGAGGAGGGTGGATCGAGACCGCAGGTCGAGGCCGCCCGTCTCGAACCACCTGCCGCAATCCTCCACGCACCCGTGCGCACCCTGCGCCGCCTCCTCGTTCGCGCCGAAGGCACCGACACGCCACTGGAGATCGACTTTGCCGACCTCGACACCATGTGTCGCCGGTTTGCAGACCAATGGCGCCAACGCTTCGGCTATGCCTTCAGGAGCGCACGTCTGATCGTCGAGTCCGCGCAGGTCGAAGTCGTGGCCAGCGAAAACACGGGCCCGACCTCCCGGACCTGGATACTTCGTGAATCTGCCACTGCGGCCGCCAACATGGCGCGATCCGAAACCGTGCAAGCCTGGTGCAACGGCGCAAGATGCGAAGTCCCCCTGCACCCACGCGACACACTGCGCGCTGGCAAGCCCGTCGACGGTCCCGCACTCATCGTCGAACCCCACAGTTGCACCTGGCTGGAAGCCGGCTGGCGCGCCCAGCCCGACGCCGCCGGCACCCTGCTGCTCTCGCGCATCGAAGCCCGCCGCCGCGAAAGCCTGGGCACCGACGTCGATCCGGTCATGCTGGAGATCATGAACAGCCGCTTCATGGCCATCGCCGAGCAGATGGGCGCGGTGCTGGAAAAGACCGCCGCCTCGGTGAACATCAAGGAACGTCGCGACTTCTCCTGCGCCCTGTTCGACGCCGCAGGCGGCCTGATCGCCAACGCCCCGCACATGCCCGTGCATCTTGGCTCGATGGGCGAAAGCGTGCGTGCCATCATGCGCGCACGCGGCGGACACATGCAGCCGGGTGACGTATATGCCCTGAACGACCCCTACCACGGCGGCACCCACCTCCCCGACATCACCCTGGTGCGCCCTGTGTTCGAGCGCAGCGGCTGCGAGGCGCAGTTCTACCTCGCCTGCCGCGGCCACCACGCCGACATCGGTGGCATCGCGCCCGGATCGATGCCGCCCTTCAGCCGCCGCGTCGAAGAGGAAGGTGTGCTTCTCGACAACGTCGAAGTGGTCGGCCAGGGCAGCTTCCGCGAACCCGAGCTGCGCGCCCTGTTCGCCTCCGGCCCCTGGCCCGCACGCAACATCGACCAGAACATCTCCGACCTGCGCGCCCAGGTCGCCGCCTGCGAAACCGGCGCATCGGAAATCGCGCGCATGGTCGACGAATTCGGCCTGGACGCCGTGCAGGCCCACATGGGCCACGTGCAGGACCACGCCGAGGCCTGCGTGCGCGCCGCCATCGACCGCCTGAAAGACGGCGACTTCCGCTACGAAATGGACGACGGCAGCGCCATCCAGGTGGCCGTCCGCATCGACCGCGAATCACGCAGTGCCAGCATCGACTTCAGCGGCACCAGCCCGCAGCACCCCGGCAACTTCAACGCCCCCTCAGCCGTGGTGCGCGCCGCGGTGATCTACGTCTTCCGCTGCCTGATCGACCAGGACATTCCCCTGAACGAAGGCTGCATGCGCCCGCTCTCCATCCACATTCCCGAAGGCAGCATGCTCAGCCCGCGCTTTCCAGCCGCGGTGGTGGCCGGCAACGTGGAGACCTCGCAGGCGATCGTCGATGCGCTGTTCGGCGCGCTCGGCGTGCTCGCTGCAGCGCAGGGCACCATGAACAACCTCACCTTCGGCGACGACCGCCACCAGTATTACGAAACGCTGTGCGGCGGTGCCGGCGCCGGCCCCGACTTCGACGGCGCATCGGCGGTCCACACGCATATGACCAACTCCCGCCTCACCGATCCCGAGGTGCTGGAATGGCGGCACCCGATACGCGTGGAGAGCTTTGCGATTCGGCGCGGCTCTGGCGGCCTCGGTCGCCATCGCGGCGGTGACGGGGTCGAACGCCGGATCCACTTCCTGGAGCCCATGACCGTTTCTTTGCTATCGGGGCATCGGAGGGTGGCGCCGTTTGGTCTGGAGGGAGGCGAGCCCGGAGCGCTGGGCGTGAACATGGTCGTGCGCGTGGATGGCTCCCAGGAACCGCTGGCAGGCTGCGCAAGCCTGAGCGTCGACGCGGGGGACACCCTTGCCGTGTACACTCCGGGAGGTGGCGGCTTCGGTGTGCGGAGCTGAGCCGACTTTCGCGCCACGTCATGCGACGCTCCGCCACCCTGGTACGTCCCTGATGCGAAGTTCCCGCCAACCCGAAGGAGACCGTCATGTCGCCATCAGGGCCTCACGTAATTCGTCCTCTCGCCCTTCTCGCCCCGCTGACTCTGGCCGCCTGCGTCGGTGCGCCCAAGGCGCTTCAGGGCGACTTCGCGACCATCACGCCAGCAGCCCCCGACACCGCCCTCAGGGTCGGTACGCCGGTTCGTTGGGGTGGCAGCATCCTCGCCCTTGAGAACCTGGCCGGCGGCACTTGCCTCGAGGTGCTCGGTCGCCCGCTTGACCATTCGGCGCGACCACGTTCCGAAGATGGTCCGCAGGGCCCGTTCGTTGCCTGTCAGGACCGTTTGCTCGATTCCGCCGTCTTCCGGAAGGGCCAGGAAGTCACGGTCGTAGGCCGTATCACCGGCTTGGTCGCACCTGCCAAGGATAAGGACAGTCCGCAGCATCCGCGGCTCGAGATCGAGTCGCTGCACCTGTGGGCTGAACCGATTCCCGACCTGGTGCACAACTGGCACCCACGCGCCTACATCATGCCGGGCACACTGGCGCCGCCTTCCGGATACTGAAGGGAAAGGGCGCGGCACGTTTCGCGCCGCGCCTCTTCCATGGGGGCAAGGGCCGCTTGCCGGAATCCCGAGAGCAGGCGCGCACGATCGATCCTGAAACGACCGGGGCCACGTCGCTAGGACACCACGTCAATGACGTAACGCATGGTCCAGCGCCGCGCACACCGCCGTCACCTGCGCGGCGTTGCACTGCTGCGGGGTGACGCGTGGGCTGTCGGGGTAGACCTCGGTGGTGGTGGTGAAGCGGGCACCGGTGATGCCGGCGCAGAGACCGAGCTCGCGGAAGGGATAGAGAATGACGCCGGGTGCAACCACCGGGGTGCCGATGATCCGCCCCTCACTGTCGCCCGGAGCGATATGGGTGACTTTCGATACCGCCTCGATCACCGCCTTCTGAAAAGGGAGCTCGGGGTTCTGCGCGTCACCGACGGTGTAGAAGCCGTCGGGAATTTCGTCGGGCTCGAAGGCGTTGCCGTCACGCGCGGCCAGCGCCGGGCGAAACTCGGATTCGTCGGTGTCGGTGGTTTCGTGCAGGTCGATGTGCAATAGCCAGCGATCGGCGAGCGATTCGACCAAGCGCATCAGCGCCGCCGATTCCCGCGCCGGACTGTTCTCGCGAAAGGAACGGTTCGGATCCACCGCATGCGCATTCCAGCGGTGGATGCGCTCGTAGGCCCATGGGCTGACGCAGGGCGCGACCAGCAGGTTGACGCGACCAGCGTAGCGCGACGCCTGTGCGTCTGCGAACTGCAGTGCACCTTGCACGCCGCTGGTCTCGTAGCCGTGCACGCCACCGGTCACCAACGCGCATGGCAGGTCGTCGCGCCAGTCCCGGCTGCGCAGCGCCAACAGAGCGTAGTCATCGCGCCCATAGTCCAGCCGGCCATACGGCACAACGTCGAAGCGCGCGCCCAGGCGCTCGATCGCGCTCTGCACCTCCGTTACGTAGCTCCGGTGGCGGACCTGTCGCGCAAGCCACTCGGCACGTTCCATATCACCCCAGGGTATACCGGGCGTGCCAATGGGATAGTTGGAATGGCCAGCACTCATCGTTCCGGGCAGCGCACCATGGAAAGGATAGTTTCGGTGTCCATTCGATTCGATTCAAGCGATGAACGGCAAGGCCCAATATCGCACATGATCGTTCGTCGAATGCCATTGCCAGTGGTAGGCTTTGCGTCGAATTCGCTCGGTCACGGGATGCGGGGAGGTGATCATGCCTGGTGCCAGGTGCATGCTCGTGGGTGTCGCAGGCCCGTTGTTCGCATGCAGCGTACTCGTCGCTGACGCTGGAACTGCGGCCACACCGCAGGGTGACGGCACCTGTTCTGCGGACGGCGTTTTTGCCAACGGATTTGAGGCCGGCATCGAACCACATCCGCTGTATCCGGTATTCGATCTCACCACCTTGCCCGGCGCTGGTGGTGGAGCCAACGGCCCCTATCAGCCGCCGGTGCTGCCATGCACGGATCGCGATGTCACGGTAGCGACCACCGGCACCACGGCGGGCGCACAGTTGCGAAGCGAGTGCGAGGTGGGTGCCACCTCCGTGCACGTGCCCTCCGCCGCCGGGCGTATCGGCGTGGTCAATCTCGGCCACGTGGACGACTGCGACATCACGCTGGGCAGCGCCGTGGTGATCGACTTCCTGGTGATCGGCAGCCTGCCGGGTCCCACGCATGC
>DAOMOD010000224.1:0-6668 GCA_035444205.1 Lysobacteraceae bacterium | reverse complement strand
GGCCGCGCCGCGGTGCGCGAAGGCGCGCAGGTGTTCGAGAACACCGAGATCGTGAATGTCGAGAAGGACGGTGAGGATTTCCGCGTCTCCGCGGCCGACGGACGGACCTTCCGTGCGCCCGCGGTGCTGATCACGGCAGGCGCCTGGGGCGACCGTATCAGCGCCACATTTGGCGAGCCGGTGCCGATGATCGTCAAGGGGCCGCAGATGTGCGTCACCGAACCGGTGCCCTACGCCGTTGCGCCCACCATCGGTCTGGCGACGGATATTCCCGAGGAGGTCGTCTACTTCCGTCAGGTCGCGCGCGGCAACATCGTCATCGGCGGCGGCGGCCATGAACCGGTGGATATGGAGCTGCGGCGCGCCTATGTGCACCCGCGCCGGACGCTGATGACGCTGGCGCAACTGCCGCGTGTGGTTCCGGCGTTCAAGCGCCTGAGCATCATCCGCGTCTGGAGCGGGATCGAGGGCTACATGGAAGACAGCCGCCCCGTGATGGGGCCGAGTGCGCGCGTGCCCGGCCTGTACTACGCCTTCGGCTTCTCCGGCCACGGCTTCCAGCTGGGACCGGGCGTGGGCGACGTGATGGCGGAACTGATCGATACCGGCGCCACGAGCACCCCGATCGAGCACTACCACATCGCACGCTTTGCCAAGCAGGCGATGCAGGCGGCCTAACCTTATTCACACCCCCAAGAAATCGAGAACTGACCATGTCGAATCTGCAGGACGCAGCGGCGGTACAAACCACTCCGCGAACCTTCATCGATCTGCGCGAATTTGCGCGGGACCAGCGCCAGGGCATCCCCCTGACCGCTTCGGCCGGGGAAGACCTCTTCCTGTCGAGCCGCCGCCTGCTGGACCTCCCGCCCGGCCCCGTCACCGCGGGCGCCATCGCACTGGAAGCCGACAGCGGCAGGGTGCAGTCCCAGCCGGCAGATGAGTTCATCATCGTCTGCGACGGAACCCTGACCCTGACCCAGCAAGACCGCACGGTGGTGCTGGGTCCGGAGAACAGCGCGGTAATTCCGCACGGGGCCAAGTTCTCCTGGTCGGCCGAAGGGCCCGTATCGGTGATCTTCATGCGCTACCACGACAGCGAGCCGGGCGATCGCACCATCGTGCCGATCAAGGCAAACCCGGAGATGGGCCCCTCGGGCGGCCCCGCGGCCGAGCTGCTGCTGACGCCGGCGCCGGCATGCCGCAACCACACCGACCACGTTTCAAGCGACGGCGTATTCCTCTGCGGCACCTGGGATTCCACCCCCTATCACCGCCGCGCGATGACCTACCGCATCTACGAGCTCATGTATCTCCTCGAAGGCAGCGTGAGCTTCGTGGATGAGACGGGACGCAGCGGCACCTTCTCCCGCGGCGACATCTTCATCGTCGAGCAGGGCGCCCAGTGCAGCTGGGAGAGCCGCGAGAACGTGGCCAAGGTGTACGCCATCTATCGCCCCGCCTGAAACAGAACAATGTGTAGCTGACAGAAATGAAGACGCTTCTGCTCAAGAAAGAGGAAGTCGGCCGATTGATTTCCATGAAGGAGGTCATCGGTACGGTCGAAGAGGCCTACAAGGCGTTCAGCGGCGGCCAGGTGGACCAGCCCCCGTATATCGGGGTTCACCTCCCTTCCGGGGGCGAAATCGACTTCAAGCTCGGCTACTACAAGGGCAATGAGGTGATCTCCATGAAGGCCTCTTCGGGCGGCCTCCCCGACAACCCGAGGCTCTACAGCGTGCCCAGCGGCATGGGGACCGTCCTGCTGTTCGATGCCAGGAGCTGCGCCCTGACCTGCGTGATGGACGGCAGCCTGCTCACCGGCCTCCGGACCGGGGCATGTGGCGCCGTTTCGGCAAAGGCGCTGGCGCGGAAGAATGCGAGGAAGGTCACCTCCATCGGCACCGGGAATCAGGCCAGGATGCAGATCCGGGCCATGACCGAGGTCATGAAGATCGAGGAGATCCATGCCTGGGATCGCACCCCGGAGACGCTTTCCAGGTTCAAGGCGGACATCGAAAGCGAGTTCGGCATTCCTGTGGTCAAGGCGGGCTCCGCGAAGGAAGCCGTCGAGCAGGCCGACATCCTGATCACCACGACCCGCGGGAAAGGGTCCCTGGTGGAAGCGAGCTGGGTGAAGCCCGGCACGCACATCGTGGCGATCGGCACGGACATGAAAGGCAAGCAGGAATTCGAGCCCGAGATCTTCAGGAACGCGAAGATCGTCAATGACTCGATCGCGCAGTGCATCGACAAGGGCGAGACCTTTCATCCGCTGAATCGGGGAATCATCACCGTGGACGATATCCACGGAGAGATCGGCGAGATTCTGCTGGGCAGAAAACCGGGTAGAGAGAATGACGAAGAGATCACCATTTTCGACTCCACCGGAATGGCCATTCAGGACAACACGACCGCGTACAAGATTTACCAGAATGCAATTGAGGGCAACATCGGGACCTTCTTCGAGTTCATTGCATGAGTTCGATCGAAACTCTCTTCGCATGTTCGAGGGATTCAAACGTGGAAGGCGAAAGGAACTAGGCACCATGCGCAACGATCCGACCATTCAGGACATTCGCGAAGCCCAGGAACGGCTAAGGCCCCACATCAGGCACACGCCGCTGTTGCGCGGAGAAAAGATGGAGAAGGCCCTCGGCTGCCAGGTATGGCTCAAGCCCGAAACCCTGCAGATCACGGGCGCCTTCAAGATCCGCGGCGCGCTGAACAAGACCCTTTCGCTTCCGCGCGAAGCGATCGCCAACGGCATCATCGCCACGTCCTCGGGCAATCATGCCCAGGGGCTCGCTTACGCCGCCAGGATGCTCGGCGTAAAGGCGATATTGGTGCTTCCGGTCACCACGCCGAAGATCAAGATCGCCAATACGCAAGCCCTCGGGGCCGAAGTCATCCTTTTCGATGGCGATAACGCTGCCAGATGGAAAAGGGTGTATGAGATTGCCGAAGAAATGAATTACGTCGCGGTTCACGCCTTCGAGGACCCTCTGGTGATGGCGGGTCAGGGAACGATCGGCCTGGAGATCCTGGAGGATCTGGAAGATGTGGACACGGTGATCGTTCCCATCGGCGGCGGCGGCCTGATTTCGGGCATCGCGACCGCCATCAAGGAAACAAAACCTTCGGTGCGTGTAATAGGCGCTGAGCCGTCATTGACGCCGAAGTACTTCCACAGCCGGAAGAACGGGGAACGTACCTCGCTTCCCTTGAAGAACACCATCGCGGATGGCTTGAGACTCAGCGTTCCGGGTCGGAACCCGTTTCCCATTATCGAGAAGTACGTCGATGAGATCGTCCTCGTCGAGGACGAGGACATCATCGCCGGAATGCGCATGCTGGCCAAGGATGCGAAATTGATCGCCGAACCCGCCGCTTCGATCGGTATTGGCGCCCTGTTGGCCGGCGCCCTGAAGGTCAGACCGGACGAGAAGGTCTGCGTGGTATTGAGCGGCGGGAACTGGGACTTGTGCGACCTCGCCGAGATCTATCAGCGAAGTGAGTGAGAAGCGGGTTCGTGTCTGAGGAGGCCGTCATGGATGCCCATCCGATCACCTATGGCGTCTCGCATCGGTGCCCGCCTTGCGAGCGGGCGCCGGTCGGCGAGGATCGCGCGGTGGCCGGGGCCGTCGCGCGGGCCAAGCAGTTCATCGAAGACAACTTCCGCGAGCGATCAGCCTCGACCGGCTCGCCGCCCTCGTCGGCCTCACCCGCTTCAGCCTGGCCAAGCACTTCCGCCAGCGGGTCGGCGTCTCGCCCTACCGCTACGTGTGCGAGGTCCGCGTGCGTCACGCGCAGCGGATGATGGCGCAAGGCTGCCGCCCGATCGAGGTCGCGAGCGAGGTCGGCTTCTTCGACCAGAGCCATCTCGCCCGGCACTTCAAGCGCAGCTGCGGGATGACCCCGCGGGAGTACCTATCACGCTGCTCGCGGACACGGGGCCAGCCGAGCCGCGCCCCATCGGACTGACGGACGTCTCCGGGGCGAGATCAGCTCCCTTTTCCCTGGGGTGCCCCCTTCAACGCCCCAAGGTTTTTTTAACTGGCAGCCATCGTCCGCTGCGCGACGGCGGCCACCTTCCGCGCCCGTGCTCGGCAGCCCGGCGCCGCCGAGCATGGGCATCTCCACACCTCAAGGCACCTCCACCATGCTCACCAGCCCCACCCCATCCGATATTCCCTCTCAGTCCGTGCGCGTCGAGCATGACCTGCTCGGCGACCTCGCCGTCCCCGCCGAGGCCTACTACGGCGTGCAGACCGCGCGCGCCCTCGACAACTTCCGCATCACCGACATCCCCCTGTCGCACTTCCCGAACTTCATCCGCGCCCTGGCGATGGTGAAGAAGGCCGCCGCGCGCGCCAACCGCAAGCTCGGCGGCCTGCCCGAGCCGCTGGAGCAGGCCATTGCCGCCGCCTGCGACGAGATCATCGCCGGCCGCTGGCACACCGAGTTCGTGGTGGACATGATTCAGGGCGGCGCCGGCACCTCCACCAACATGAACGCCAACGAGGTGATCGCCAATCGCGCCCTCGAGCTTCTCGGCCATGCCAAGGGCGACTACACCAGGCTGCACCCGAACAACCACGTGAACCTCTCCCAGTCCACCAACGACGTGTATCCCACCGCGGTGCGCCTGGGCATCCTGCTCAGCTACGGTGAGCTCACCCAGGCGATGGACGCCCTGTGCGCGGCGCTGCGCGCGAAGGGGGCGGAGTTCGCGCACGTCATCAAGATGGGGCGCACCCAGTTGCAGGACGCGGTGCCGATGACGCTGGGACAGGAGTTCGTCGCCTTCGCCACCACTGTTGGCGAGGACGTCGAAAGGCTGCACGAGCTGGTGCGCCTGTTCCGCGAGATCAACCTGGGCGCGACCGCCATCGGCACCGGCATCAACACCGACCCGGACTACGCCCCGCTCGTTGTCGCCCAGCTGTCCGAGATCAGCGGCCAGCAACTGGTGCTGGCGGCCGACCTCGTCGAGGCTACCTCGGACACCGGCGCCTTCGTGACCTTCTCCAGCGTCTTGAAGCGCGTCGCGGTGAAGATCTCCAAGATCTGCAACGACCTGCGCCTGCTCTCCAGCGGCCCGCGCACCGGCCTGGGCGAGATCAAGCTGCCGCCGGTGCAGCCCGGTTCCTCCATCATGCCGGGCAAGGTGAACCCGGTGATTCCCGAGGTGGTGAACCAGGTCGCCTACCAGGTGATCGGCAACGACCTCACCGTGACCTTCGCCGCCGAGGCGGGCCAGCTGCAGCTCAACGCCTTCGAGCCGGTCATCACCTTCAACATCCTCCAGTCGATGCGCATGATGACCCGCGCCATGCAGGTGCTCACCGAGCGCTGCATCGTCGGCATCACTGCCAACGAGGCCCACTGCCGCGCACAGGTGACCCACAGCATCGGCATCATCACCGCGCTGAACCCCTACATCGGCTACCACAACGCCAGCCGCATCGCCCGCACGGCGCTCGAGACCGGCCGCGGGGTGACCGAGCTGGTGCTGGAGGAAGGTCTGCTTACGGGGGCCGAGCTCGACGACATCCTCGCCCCGGAAAACATGACACGCCCGCGTCGCATGCCGCCGCGGGAGTTGCCGGTCGCCTGAAGGCGCGGCACGAACGGGCAGCCGCCGCGGCTGCCCACCGGCACGCAGCAGGAAATGTCACGCATGCTCCAGATCGAAAAGGAAGCTGCTCGAGTCCAGAGGCAATAAAGCATCTCCGCAGGACTGACGTCCATAGACTTGAATCCGTCAACCCCGACGTCAACCTGCAGGAGATCAATCAAATGCCTTTCAAACCGAAATTCATCAGCTTCGATTGCTACGGCACGCTCATCAACTTCGAAATGGGGCCGACCGCAAAAAGACTATTCGAAGATCGTGTTCCGGCCGATCGGATGCCGGCTTTCCTGGACAGCTTCCGCTATTACCGCCTGGATGAAGTATTGGGCGAGTGGAAGCCGTTCTTCGACGTCGTGGAGAATTCCATTCGGCGCGCATGCAAGGCCCACGGCGTCGAATATCGTCAATCCGATGCGCTCGCCCTGTACGACGCCGTGCCGACCTGGCAGCCCCACCCCAACGTGGTCGAGACCCTGGAGGCCATTGCGCCCCATGTCCAGCTGGTGATCCTGTCGAATTCGATGGTCGATCTGATCCCGGCCAGCGTCGCCCACCTCAAGGCCCCCTTCCACGCCGTGTATACCGCCGAGGAAGCACGCGCCTACAAGCCGCGTGCCCAGATGTTCGAGTACATGTTCGACCAGCTCGGCTGCGGACCGGACCAGATGATGCATGTCTCGTCAAGCTTCCGTTACGACCTCATGACGGCACACGATCTGGGATTCATGGCCAAGGCCTTCATCGATCGCGCCCACGAGCCCGCCTGCGACGGCTATGGCGTCAACCGCCTGACCGACGTCCGCCAACTCCCCGCGCTGCTTGGGCTCGAGTTCCCGGCGCAGACGGCCACGACAGAACGGGTTGCATGATGACCGAGGATCGTGCGAACGCGGCGGCGGCCTTGAGCACGGCGGCCCCCAACCTCGCGCCGGACGAGGTGGGGGCTCTGGTCGGCCGTCTCTACGGCATCCATGGCAGCGTCAAGCCGCTGGCCGGAGAGCGCGACCAGAATTGCTGCATCGAGACCGCG
>DAOMOD010000223.1:0-6882 GCA_035444205.1 Lysobacteraceae bacterium | reverse complement strand
GAAACATCGGACAAAGCAGTGGTTGCAACCACATCACCCGTGGGGAAAATGGTTCCATCCGAGGTTATCGCCGGAGCGATGGCGCCCGCCCCCGACCCCACATCTTCTTCAACATGGCCGGTTCCGGAAATCGCCCCGACGGCCAGGGCTCCGAAATTGGCGGCAGTTCCAAGGTCTATGGTCAAGCCGTCAGAAACACGCTGCAATAGAGTGACCGGCAAGCCAGAGAACCCGGTGGTCTCAGTCGGATCTTGAATGCCGTCGCCGTTCAGATCGAGCCAGACTCGGCCGCCCACGAGGGAAGGCTCCACCGGGACGGAAATTGTGGTCGTGTCCATTCCGATGGTGCCGGCAGCTGAACCAGCCATCAGGCGACCGTTGATGGTTGTGTTCGCACCAAATGCGATAGCGGCAGCTCCGAGGATCGTGCCCTCCGTGTGCGTACTTGCCCCCATGGCAACAGCACCTTCAACGATCCAGAATACATTCGCACTTTGAGCATCATTCATCAGAATCACATTTCCTACGGACGCTGCTGAACTGAGTGCTCCCACAATTTGCATGATGAAAACGGCATCAGGGTTTCCCATGGCATTGAAGGTAACCGGGGAGGCCAAAGTCGCAGCCCCTCCGATTCTATAAACTCCAGGCGCCAATGTTCTTCCACCCAACTCATAGGCGCCCGCGGACAGCAAAATATCATAGGGTCGATTCATTCCATCGGCGTACGCTGTGGAGAAATCGTCCAATGCGGTTATTGCAGCAGCATCACCAGTGGGGTAAATGGTTCCGGTCGAGGTGATCGCCGGGGCGATGGCTCCCGTACCCGACCCGACATCCCCATTGACGTGGCCGGTTCCCGAAATCGCGCCACCGGCCAGGGCTCCGAAATCGGCGGCAGTTCCAAGGTGAACGGACTCCGTGCCGGCCGCCAACAATGTTCCGCCAGAGACCGCCATGGCCATCACCAGGACAAGGCCACTGAGCATACGCGGCACTCTTGCCCATACTCGCGAGCCGTAAGTGCATCTCAAGTCGTCATCTCTGCTGTCGGGAACTGTTGTCATCGAGAATGTTTTCATGGCGGTGGTTCATTCCGGTTCCTGGGTCGCAGTAGCGTCATGGCACGCGCCGCCGGCGCCAGGACGGCGGTGGCGACTGCAAGTTGGCTCGGGATTTGCCTGTCAGGTGGCCTATGAAAGGAAGTCGGGAGTTGCGGTCAAAGATGCCCCAAGAGGCAAGGATCGTTCTGTGCGCTGGTGAACCTAAGGGATCCGAACCCCGGCCCGAAAACAGGACAGGCACCAAAAGGAAGGCCCAGCAAGCCTGCCCTCGTTCGCCTTCCGCCTCTCGATTGCCGCTGACCCGAAAAAGACGAGCCAGGAGACGAGGACCCATCAATTGCTTCGAAGCCGAGTCGGCCGACTGCCGGGCCGTTCATCCGATGAGCGCTCGATCTGGCTATCACACTGACGAAGACTGGCCGCCGGAGGTTGGCGGCGCACTGCGGGAGCGCGGGGTCTTGCTTCTTGCACGGCGTACTCTTCAGGCCGAACGCCCGCCACGGGCCAACAGACCGAGAGACTCTGTTTCATGCACGGTGGATGCATCGATACGAACGCCCGCTCCTGGTCGACAGATGCCGACCCGAAGCGGCCACTCGACACGGTGGTCTTAGGCGACCTGTTTCACTGATCGGATACGCGCTCGACAATCCACTCGACGATCGCATCGAATCGATCTTGATCGAGAGCGTGTCCGCCGTCGATGCGGAGTTCGGTGATGAAATCGCCGGCGATTTTGGCCACTACCTGGTCTGCATCCCGTGAATACTTGTCCTTCGCGCCCGACACCACCATGGTCGGCCGAGGTCCGATGGCTGCAAGTACATTGTGCGCGTCTATCAGGCGAGCGAGTCCGGGCACGGCCTCGAAGAGGAGTATCCCGGTGTCTTCCCGGCGGCGCGTCTCGAAGCTGCATACGGCACCGCTGACGCATGCGAACCTGCATCGTGCATCGACGGCCGCGTGGTAGAGGGCCGTGGTTCCTCCGTACGAGTGCCCGGCCACGCCCACTAGCCGGTCGTCTATCCCAGTGGCCTGGAGCAGGACGCTCAGGGCGCGTTGCGCGTCATCCAGGCACTTCCTCATCAGCAGGTCGCCATCCAGCAATCGATAGCTCATGGCGTTGTAGTGCTGAAGCCAATCGTAATGATCCGGTTCCACCCCCCGAACCGCTCCTCGTCGATCCTCGAAAGTGATGGAGTCCGGGGCCAAGACCGCGAGGCCTCTACGAGCGAGTGCCGGCCCAAAGGCTTGAAAAGCATCGCCCACCTCGCCGGCCACCTCGCTCTTGCCGAAGTGGAACTCTCCATTGTGCTGGTGAAACACAACAACTCCACCGAGCGTGTCGCGACCCCTCGGCGTGAACAAGAAAGCTGGAATGAGGTCACCTTCGAGTCCCCGGTACTCGATCCGTTCTCGATCGAATCCGACGGCCTCTTTAGAGTCGCCTCGTTGGAACTCCACCGGAACTGGGTCCGCGAGCCCTAAGCGCGCGCGAAGCGTCGTGGTGAGGTCGGTCATCATCTGCAATGGTAGCTGGCAATCCGGATAGCACGTAAGCCACCTGGCGGAAGTACGCTGGGTCTTCCAGGGTAGAGTGCTGAACGAAGGCCCGCTCCTGGCCGACGGCAGTCGACCCATTGCAGACGTTCCGCCCACATGGTCACAAACGCAGTACATACAAATGAGAGCTGGAGGGCCTGATGTCGAACATGCGATCGCGGATTGAGCTCACGTTGGAGGCAACACTTCGCGCGTTCAGGGCTCGCGCTCACCTATTCCAACTCTGCGCCCAATGCGTCAGCGATCGCCCGTCGTACCGAAACCTCGCTGTATTCGAACGGCAATCGAGGGTCCATGATGCTGCCCCCACACAGGTCGACAGCTTCGTCCGAAGCAGATCCCTGCAAGTTCATTAGTCGTTTGCGCTGTTCCGCGTCCAGTTGGCGCCCCCGAAGCGCGCGTGCGGCGACCATCTTGGGCACTAGTTCTGCGCTTTCATCCGCTAGAACATCGATTAGCAGTGGCGTGGACCCGTCTCGCGCAGCCAACGCCCGCACCGCCGAGATCTGTGCATGCATGTCACGCGCGCGCAGGAACGGAGCCAAATCGACACCTTCGCCGAGCTCTGGAAAAACCGCCAGCGTTTCAAGCGCCGCGTGTTGACGGAAGAACGGCAGAGCATTCATCGGATCGCCTTCGCCACCGAAGATCTCCGGTTCCCGGCCGAGTTCGTAGCGGGCGAAGCGCTCGAGTTCCGCTTTGGCATCTGCCTCGCCATGCAGCGCGCGAAACAGCGCCGCATGCACTGTGCGATAGACCTCTTCCTTGAAGAGGGCACCTGCACAGCTGATGCGCACGCTGCCGAGAATCACATCATCCGTGTAGTAGTGCCCTATTCCCGCTGTCGGAGTGGCGATGGTCCAATTCTTGCCGGACTTGGCGCGGGCGAGGAACGCGTACAGCTTCGAGCCGCGCTTCCATCCCATTTGGCGCAGCGAGTGATCGCCGTAATACCCAGGCACGCCGAAGCCCGTGACCCTGAGCGTCCCGGTGACTTGCTCCCCAGCCAGCACTTCGAGCACACGGAGCCTTGGCGGATAGTCGTCAATGACTTCCGCTCTGATAAACGTTTCTGCCGCCTCGATCACCTCCCGATCGAAGGGCTCGTTCCATTGCGTCGCGCTCAAACTTCCCGCTGCGAGCAGAGGCGCGACGGCGACGAATGATCGCCAGCGGCCGATCCACTTCCTGCTTGCTTCCCCTTGAACCACTTGGGCAAGAGGCTGGCTGCCGTGGGAATCCTTGGGAGGCGCGACGGCGACGAATGATCGCCAGCGGCCGATCCACTTCCTGCTTGCTTCCCCTTGAACCACTTGGGCAAGAGGCTGGCTGCCGTGGGAATCCTTGGTGAGCATGGTGTGATAGGTGCGACAAGTAGGGGATCAACGCAGTTTCGGTTCAGTCCGCAAACATTGCAATTCAAGTTAGTCCTCGGGCTGTCTTGGTGGCTCAGACACAAGCGCCGCGAACGACTTCTCCTGGCCGAAAGCGGCCGTTTGATGGAAGTACGCCGCATGCCTATCGACCGCCGCAGGCGTAGCTTCCAAGCGGTCCCCTCGGCCAATCGTTGGGCTCCGCCTCGACGTTCAACCTCTCGGAAAGTCTTGCGTCATCGCAGCCCAGGGGGTTTGTCGAAGTCAGGCCCAAAGATCTCGGCCAGGGTGAATCCTTCCTGTTCGGCGGCTTCCATGATTCGTCGCCGAACGCGCTCGCGTTTGGTCTCTTCGTCCTCTTTCACCTCAGGCGCGGGGGCATCCTCGGGTCCGAACAGGATGGCGCGTTCGGCTGGGGTCAGGCTGGAGAAATCTGGATGGTCGCGTTTCATCGGGGTTGGACGAGTCTTGAGGCCAAGTGTGGGCGATTTCCGCAGGCCGGTCCCGCGGCGCGTCCCGATGCCCAGGCCCACTGGAAATTGTAGCCGCCCACGGTGACTGCGTCCGTCCGGCAACCCTCGGTGCCGTCCGCGATGGCTTCGTGGGTTCGGATCCGTCCTGAACCGAGCGGCATCCCCTCACGCCGCACAGCATGGCGGCCTGAACATGGAGGTAAGTTGCACGAGGTAGCTTCTGCGTCCCGGGTAGCAGGCGCGCGAGGCAGAGAACAGGCCCACCTGCCGGCTGTCGCCGAAACCGTCGGCGGGCTTGAAGGTGCCAAAGACGTGGTCCCACAGCAGCAGCGCGCTGCCGAAGTTGCGGTTGGCCTCGTCCGGTTCGGTCGAGTGGTGCCAGCGATGGACCTCGGGCGTGCTGAACACGCGGTTCAACCAGCCGTGCCGCAGGTCGATGTTGGCATGCTGGATCAGCACCACCGGCTGGGTCAGGGCGAGATAGCCGAGCATGGCTTCGGGCGAAGCACCCAGCGCCATCGCCGGCAGCAGCGCGATGGCGTAGTTCAGCAGGTGGTTCAATGGATGGAAGCGAAGGCCGTTCAGGAAGTACAGCCGCTCACTGCTGTGGTGCATGGCGTGCAGCCACCACAGCGGCGACCAGCGGTGATGCAGGCGGTGCGACGCGTATTTGCCGAGCTCGACCAGCAGCAGCACCGCGGCGATCTCCGTCCACAGCGGCAGCGTTCCCTCAAGCGGCCGCCACGGGACCATTGCGTAGAGCCCGACCAGGGCGAGCGGCGCCAGCAGCTTCGCAAGCGGGTCGACCAGCGCGACCAGCACGCCCGCACTTGCCAGGTCGACCTTGAGGTCGCCGTGATCGGCATTCCACGCTGGCCGATAGGGCAGAACCCGCTCCAGCCACCAGGCGACTGCCAGGGAAAGCGCCGATGCAGCAAGTACCGCCAGCTCGGCATCCGCGCCGGACCACAGCGCCAGCGCATACATCGAGGTGGAAAGGACGACCAGGATCAGGACCAGATACTTCTGAAGGAGCCTCATGTCCTTGCTCTTGCGATGCGGCCCGATGACGCCGCGGAAGGGGGAAGCTAAGGGCGCGAGCCAGGAGAATCAAGCGTGCACGCTGCAAGAACCATGGCGGCACCCGCCCGAGGTCGGCTCTGCGGTCCGCGCCATGGTACCCGCAAGCCTCAGCAGGAAATCGGCGACCCTTGGATACCCGGGGCCGGAGCGTTTTTCCACGCCCGGCGCAGGCGCGTCACTCGGCGAGCAGTTGCTCGATCGTCTGGCGGATACGCCCCATGTCGTCCATGCACATGCCGTGTTCCGGAGAACCGTTGTCGTCGTGGTACTCCATGCCGGGATGGACAAATCGGATCACGCCGGTCTTGTCGAGGATGAAGGTCACCGACGTGGCCGGACGCTTCGGACCGGTGTGCCACCAGTCCTTCAGCGTGCCATTGCGCCAGTCCCAGTCGACCGCGACCGGGAACTCGAACCGGCGGGCGTCGACGGCGCGCTGCACGCGCGCCATGTCGAGCGGATCGTCCCGCCCGGCCTTCGGATGAAACACGCCGATCAGGCTGAGTCCCCTGTCCGCATAGGCTTCATGCAGCGCGCGCAGGGCAGGGGCGCTGCTGGCGCAGAAGGGACAGGTGTCGGTCCACCAGCGCACCAGCACCACCCTGCCGCGCAGGTCCTGCAGGGTCACCCCTTCCGAATTGAACCAGCCATCGAAGCGGAAGGGCGGTGCGGCGTGGCCGATCAGGTCGGCGCCCGCCGAGCGGTCCAGCGCTTTCAGGCTGTCCAGCATCTCGACCATTTGCGCGTCCGCCTCCGCCTTCGACTTGCCGCCTTCGATCAGCAGGTCGCGGTAGTCGTCCCATGAATGGACGGGGCGGATGACGGTGTCGGCGAATGCAGCGCTGGAAACCAGACAGGCCAGCACGAGAGCCATGGGCAGTCGCATGAGCTTCCCCTACTTCAGTCAGAACTTGGTCAGCCCGCTGCAGTCGTACCAAGCGGTCAGACCCGCGGGGACGCGGCGAGGCGCGCTTGGGCCACGGTAGCACCTTCCAGGCACGGGGCACACCGGATATCGAGGCGCCTCGGGAGGTCGGGGCACGTGCCATTCATGCGTTCCTTCCGCAGGCCAGGCCCGCCGCCCTTCCCGATGCCCACGCCCACTGGAAGTTGTAGCCACCCAGCCAGCCGGTGACATCGACCACTTCGCCGATGAAGTACAGGCCCGGCACGTGCTTCGATTCCATGGTGCTGGATGAGAGGCCGTCGGTGTCGACGCCACCCAGGGTGACCTCGGCGGTGCGGTAGCCCTCGGTGCCGCTGGCCACCAGCGGCCAGTTGGACAGTTGCTCAGCGATCTGGCGAAGCTGCGGCTCGTGGTATTGC
>DAOMOD010000222.1:3109-6934 GCA_035444205.1 Lysobacteraceae bacterium | reverse complement strand
ATGGGCGCGGTGCCGAGACCGAAACTGTCGGCGCCGAGCAGGGCGGCCTTGACCACGTCGAGGCCGGTCTTCAGGCCGCCGTCGGTCTGCAGGATCACGCGCTGGCGCAGGCCCTGCCGGACCAGGGTCTGGTGCGCTTCGGCCAGGCCCAGCTCCCAGGGCACGCCCGCGTACTTGATCGAGCTGAGCGGACTGGCACCGGTGCCGCCATCGTGGCCGGAGATGGTGATCAGATCGGCGCCGGCCTTGACCACGCCAGCGGCGATGGTGCCGACGCCGGCATGCGCCACCAGCTTCACCGATACCAGTGCCGTGGGGTTCACCGCCTTCAGGTCGAAGATGAGCTGGGCGAGATCCTCGATGGAGTAGATGTCGTGGTGCGGTGGCGGCGAGATCAGGCCGATGCCGGGTTTGGCGTAACGCAGCCGTGCGATCAGCTCGTTGACCTTGTGGCCTGGAAGCTGGCCACCCTCGCCGGGTTTGGCGCCCTGCGCGATCTTGATCTGCAGGACCTCGGCGTGGACCAGGTAGGCCGGCGTGACGCCGAAGCGGCCCGAGGCCACCTGCTTGATCTTCGAGGTCTTCTCGGTGCCGTAACGCACGGGATCCTCGCCACCCTCGCCGGAATTGGAGCGCCCGCCGAGCCGGTTCATGCCCATGGCCAGCGCCTCGTGGGCCTCGGGCGACAGCGCGCCCAGGCTCATGCCGGCGGAGTCGAAGCGCGGCAGGATCGAGGCGGCGGACTCCACTGTGTCGATGTCGAGCGGCGTGTCGGCCAGACGCAGGCCGAGCAGATCGCGCAGGGTGGATGGCGGGCGGCCGTTGACGTGGTCGGCGTACACCGCGTAGTCGGCGGCATCGCCCGAGCGCACCGCGCGCTGCAGGCTGGCGATGACGTCGGGGTTGTACATGTGGTACTCGCCGTCCTTCACCCAGCGGAACAGGCCGGCGTGCTCGACCGGTGCGTTCACGTCCCAGGCCCGCGCCGACAACGTGCGCAGGTCGGCTTCGATGGCGGCGAAACCCATGCCGCCGATACGCGAAGGCGTGCCGGCGAAGCAGCGTTCGACCACAGCATCGTCGAGTCCGACGATCTCGAACAGTTGTGCGCCGCGGTAGCTGGCGATGGAGGAGATGCCCATCTTCGAGAGGATCTTGAGCAGCCCCTTGCGGATGCCGCGGCGGTAGTTGCGGCCCAGTTCGCGGCGTGCGTCGCTGTCCTCGATTTCGCCGTGGCTGAGCATGGCGTACAGGCACTGGTAGGCGAGGAAGGGATAGACCGCCGTGGCGCCGTAGCCGATCAGGCAGGCGAAATGGTGCGGATCGCGCGCGGTACCGGTTTCCACCAACAGGTTGCACTGGCTGCGCAGTCCGGCGCGCACCAGATGCAGATGCACCGCGCCGGTGGCCAGCAGGGCGTGCAGCGGCAGGCGACCGGGTTGTGCGTGGCGGTCGCTGAGCAGCACCAGCGGACTGCCGGCGGCGACGCCGGCCTCGGCCTCCGAACACAGCCGGTCGAGTGCCTTCTCGATACCTTCGGCCGGATCGATATTGAGCTCGAGTCGAGTGACCGCACCTTCCACGAGGGTCAGGATCTGGCGCAGCTTGCGCTGCGACAGCACCGGCGAGTTCAGTTCGATCTGCCGCGCATACTCGGGCTTGAGTTCGAACAGGTTGCTCTCGCGCGCGATCTGCGTGTGCAGGCTCATCACCAGGCGTTCGCGGATCGGGTCGATCGGCGGATTGGTGACCTGCGCGAAGGCCTGGCGGAAACTGTCGTAGAGCGAACGCACGCGCGTCGACAGCACCGGCAGCGGTGTGTCGTCGCCCATCGAGCCGATCGCCTCCTGCTGCGTTTCGGCCAGCACGCGCAGTACCTCGTCGCGTTCCTCGCGGGTCACGCCGAACAGCTTCTCGAAGCTGTACAGGGTGTCGAGCGGCATCGGCTCGGCGGCCAGCGCAGGGTCGATCAGATCGCTGTCGAGCAGGGTCACGCCCTGCTTCAGCCAGCGCTTGAACGGCGCGCGGGCGCGGTTGATGGCGTCGATGGCGGCGCTTTCCAGCAGCTCACCGCGGTCGAAATCGACGGCGATCATCTCGCCCGGTCCGAGCCGACCCTTGCGCACGATGTCCGACGGTGCCACGTCGTACACGCCGGTTTCCGAGGCGACCACCAGCACACGGTCTCGGGTCAGCAGCCAGCGTGCCGGGCGCAGGCCGTTGCGATCGAGCGTGCAGGCGGCGTGGCGGTTGGAATGCACGACGATGCCGGCCGGCCCGTCCCAGGGTTCCATATGCAGCGAGAAATACTCGTAGAAGGCGCGCAGGTCGGCGTCCATGATGTCGACCGCCTGCCATGCCGGCGGAATCAGCACGCGCATCGCCATCAAGAGGTCCATGCCGCCGCGCAGCAGCACCTCCAGCATGTTGTCCAGACTCTGCGAGTCGGACCCGGTCAGCGACACCAGCGGCTGCAGCTCGCGGAAGTCGAGCAGCGGCGAACGCAACGTGGCTCCGCGCGCCAGTGCCCACAGCCGGTTGCCGCGGATGGAATTGATCTCGCCGTTATGGGCGAGCAGGCGGAACGGCTGCGCCAGCGGCCAGTCGGGGCGGGTGTTGGTGGAGAAGCGCTGGTGGAAAACCACACAGGAACTGGCCAGGGCCGGGTGGGCAAGATCCGGGTAGAAGCGTGCCAGGTGCTGCGGAATCACCATGGCCTTGTAGGAGACGTTCTGCGCCGACAGGCTGGCCACGTAGAAGGCCTGCAAGTCGGCCAGCTCGCGCTCGGCCTGGCGCCGTGCCAGGAACAATGCGCGCTCGAAGGCTTCGCCACTCATCCAGGCCGGGCCGTTGACGAAACATTGCTCGATCCCGGGCAGGAGGGCGCGGGCACGCTCGCCGCAGGCGCTCGGGTCGACCGGTACCTGGCGCCATCCCGCCAGCCCGAGTTCCTGCCGCGCCAGCGCCGCTGCCAGGGTTTCGCGGCAGCGTACGGCGGCATCCCGGTCCTGGGGCAGGAACACCAGGCCCATCGCGAACAGCGGCTGCAGGGGAATGCCGGCGTCGTCGGCCAGCGCACGGATCAGATTGTTGGGGCGACGCAGCAATAGGCCGCAGCCATCGCCGGACAGCCCATCGGCATCCACCGCGCCGCGGTGACTGAGCCGCACCAGCGCCTCGATGGCGCGCTGCACGATGGCCGGTTCGGGGCGGTCGTCGAGCTGCGCGATCAGTCCGAAGCCGCAGGAATCGCGCTCGAAGGCCGGGTCGTACAGACCTTCCGCCCGCGCACGATCGAACGGCGGCGCGGCGGACCGCGTGTCGGCGGGATGACGGCATTCGGGCATGACGGCGGCACCTCGGCGGTTGAAGACTCCACGGGCGACCTTTCCCTGAGCCCCCACCATGCCGGTTTTTGCTGCGGTGCGTCAATGGGGTCGGGGAGGGCGCCTGTGGTTTCGGTGCATCCTGGCGGATCAGTTTCGCGTCGCGGTGCCGTTGGCACCCAGGCGGTCCTTCAGCACCGACCGGTAGCGGCGACTCAGGGGCAGCCTGGCGCCGCAACGCATCAGGATGCGTGCGTCCCCGGTATCGAGCGGCTCGATCTCGCTGACCTGGTCGAGGTTGACGATGAAGCCGCGGTGCACGCGTGCGAAGTGGTTGGGGTCGAGACGCTGCTCGATGCCGGCCATGGTGCCTCGAAACGGGTAGCTGCGCTGGCCGACCCGCAGATTGACGTAGTTGCCGGACGCCTCCAGCCATTCCACGTCACGCACGTTGATCAGGAACTCCCTGCCCAGCATCTTCACCAGCAGCCGCTGCGGG
>DAOMOD010000222.1:0-3069 GCA_035444205.1 Lysobacteraceae bacterium | reverse complement strand
CGGCGGGTTCGCCACCTTCCGGCGCGTCCAGCAGTCGCGCTTCGCCCTGGGCGCGAAGCAGCACGAAGCGGTACAGGTAGATGACGGCCAGAAAGCCGGCGTAGGCACGGAAGTCCTTGAGGTACTCGTAGAACAGCTCGCGCGGCCAGTAGCCGAAGGCGTAGGGTTCGCCGGCCACGGCGTAGGCACCATGGCGCAGCGCCACCATGCCCAGCACATGCAGCAGCGAGTAAGGAATGGTGAACAGCAGGTGCGCCACGAGGTGACGCCGGAACGCGCCTGGACGCAAGGGAAAGCGCCGGTCGAACAGAAGGATCAGCGGGATCAGGGCCGCCAGCACGATCAGACTCGACCCTTCCCATACCATCGGCATCCAGGCCGGGAATTCGAGGTCGACGCGGCCGATGTCGAACCACACCACCTGGACGTTGGCCAGCCACTGGGCCAGGAAGGCCAGCGCCCACAGTGCGATCTCGTAGAAGCGCCGGTAGCGCAGATAGTGTTGCAGCGTCATCCCGTCCTCTCCTTCAGCGACCGGCCGGCGTCCCGTCATTCTCTTCCGCCGTTCGTCCCTGCGCCAGCGCGATCCGACCCTTCTCCGTGGATTGCCGGGGTTCACGGTGGCCACCATGGACCCGAAGCCCCGCTGACGAGATATTCCGATGAACCCGACGATCACCCCCCGCCGCCACGACATCGATGCCCTGCGCGTGTTGGCCTTCGCGCTGCTGATCCTCTACCACGTCGGCATGTTCTACGTGGCCGGCTGGGACTGGCACGTCAAGAGCAGCTACCAGGCCGAGAGCCTGCAGCCGCTCATGCTGCTGGTCAATCAATGGCGCATGCCGCTGATCTTCCTGGTGTCCGGCGTGGCGGCGGGCTGCCTGCTGGCGCGGACGCCAGGTGCCACCTTCGCGCGACAGCGCAGCCGCCGTCTGCTGGTGCCGTTGCTGTTCGGCATGCTGGTGGTGGTGCCGCCGCAGGCCTACTACGAGGCGCTGGCCCGTGGCGCCATCGAGCCCGGCTACCTCGGCTTCCTGTGGCGCTACTTCACGTTCCAGAAGTGGCCGGCCGGCGCTTTCGCCGGCAGCGAGATCGGCATCACCTACAACCACCTGTGGTACCTGCCGTACCTTTTGCTCTACAGCCTGGCCCTGCTGCCACTTTCGCGCTGGCTGGACGGCCGCGGCGCTGCATGGCTTGCCTGGTCGCATGGCCTGCGCGGTTCCAGGCTGGTGCTGCTGCCGGTGGTGCCGCTGCTGCTGTGGGGCGTCAGCCTGTTTCCGCTGTTCGGTGGCGTCAGCCACCGGCTGATCGACGACTGGTACGCGCACGCCATGTTCTTCACCTTCTTCGCCTACGGCTACCTGCTGGCTCGCGACAGCGGCATCTGGACCGAGATTGCGCGCCTGAGGTGGCTGGCACTGGCACTGGCGCTGTGCAGCTTCACCGTGTTCCTGTTCCTTCGCGAGATCCTTCCCGATCAGCGCTCGGTGGCGCAGGAACTGGCCATGCTCGGAACCATTTTCATCAACCGCTGGCTGTGGCTGCTGGCCGTGCTGGGCTGGTCATACACCCTGCTCAATCGCCCCTGGCGCTGGCTGCCCTACGCCAACCAGGCCATCTATCCGTGGTACGTGCTGCACCAGACGGTGATCGTGGTGGCCGGCGTGCATCTTGCAAGGCTGGAGCTGGGACCGGTGCTGGAGCCTGCGCTGGTGGTGCTGGCGACGCTCGCAGGCTGCTTCCTGCTGCATCACTTCGTGATCCGTCCATCCAGACTGCTCGGACCCCTGTTCGGCCTGAAGCCGCGCATGCCTTCCCGCAAGGCCGCCATCGAGCAGGATGCAAGCGCGGTACGGGTAGCAGGCGGAATGTGAGGGAAGCGCTGACAGGCATGATGGATCGGGCCGCCCAACCTCCCGCGAGCGGGGGAAGGAGCGAAGTGTCACATGCCGAAGTTCCCCCGGCCGGCAAGGGGCGGTGGGGTCGGCATTGACCGCCGTCAAGGTTGCTGAGGGATCGCACCGGCAAACTTCTCAGCCGTGGAGGCGTCGCCCCGCGACGCCAGCAAGGATTTCGCCATGCCGTTCCAGTCGAGATCGTCCAGCAGTGCCGAAAAAGGCTTTGCCGCGCTCTGCGCGATCGCAGGCGTATTGACCTGTACCATGGTCCAGAGTGCGGTTCCTCCGGATCCGGTGGCGCATTGGCCCTTCGACGGTAATGCCCTTGATGTCGGTGGCAACGACCTGCACGGAGTCGTGCAGGGTGCGGTGCCTGTGCCCGACCGCTTCGGACGCGAGGGACGCGCGCTGGCCTTCGACGGAAGCGCAGGTGTCGAGGTTCCACACGACGCGCTGCTCGACATGGCAGCAGGGATCACCGTCTCGCTCCATTTCAGGCCGGACGATATCCAGTCCTCCGGTGACCGCATGATCTTCGGGAAGTCGAACTACGTCTCCGCGACCAACTTCCTTCTGCGTGTGCGCCCCGGCGGGTTCCTGCAGTGGGAGTACCAGACCTATACCGAGAGCGTAGAACTGCCGCTGCTGGCCGGGCAGTGGCACCACGTTGCGGTGACGGCCGAGAGTCCAGGCGGCGGGAAGCGAATCCATGTCGATGGCGTCGAGGTCGCTACGAGCACGCCGCCCGGGGGCACCTATGGCCTGGTCAACGATCCCCTCACCTTCGGATTCGCAAGTTACGGTGCCGAGCGACTGGTCGGCGCGCTGGACGAGGTGCGCCTTTACAGCCGCGTGCTGTCGGCATCGGAGATCCTCGACCTGGCGCTTGAAGAGATCGTCATCTTCCGCAGCGGCTTCGAGTAGGACGCCGACCGGGCCACGCGAGAGCCGGGCGCAGCGAGCGGTTTTCGGTCGATGCGCTGCGGATGTGCCTGCACTTCTCCCTCGTCCGCTCGCGGGGGAGGGAGCCAGGACAGGGTTTGCTCTGCGAACGAGTCCGCGAGCGGAGAAAGCCACCGGAGACATGAAAAAGGCCGGCTGCACAGGCAGCCGGCCTTCCGGAGTGCTGGATGGTGGAGCGGAGGAGGATCGAACTCCCGACCTT
>DAOMOD010000221.1:0-6946 GCA_035444205.1 Lysobacteraceae bacterium | reverse complement strand
GGACGTGGTGATGGTCGGAGAGATCCGCGATCTGGATACCGCGCAGATCGCGGTACAGGCTTCGCTCACCGGGCATCTGGTGCTGTCCACCCTGCACACCAACTCCGCGGTCGGCGCGGTGACCCGCCTGCGCGACATGGGCGTGGAACCCTTCCTGCTTTCGGAAAGCCTGATCGGCGTGCTCGCCCAGCGTCTGGTGAGGGTGCTCGATCCAGAGACCCGCGAGGCCTATACCGCGAGTGCCGCCGAATGCGCCGCGTTCGGCCAGCCCGCCGATCCGCCGCCCACGCTGTATCGCCCGCACGCCGACGCCCGCGTCGGCTATCGCGGCCGCAGCGGCCTTTACGAACTGCTGACCATCGACGAGACGAGCCGCCGCCTGATCCACGACGGCGCCGGCGAGTCCGACATCCTCGCCCATGCCCGCAGGACCTGCCCGCCGATGATCGCCGACGGCTGGCAGAAGTGCCTGGCCGGTGTCACCAGTGTCGAGGAAGTGCTCAGGGTGACGCGCGAGGACTAGCCGGAACTCCCGCTTTCTTTTTGTAGGAGCGGCGAGAGCCGCGATCCGCGCTTCGTACCCACCGTCTGATCGCGGCTTTCGCCGCTCCTGCAGGACAACGATGCGCTTCCCGTGATCCGGGTGCCGCGTTTTCACGGCCTTCCTTTGCGGACCCATGCGCTTGTCCCGAGTCCCGGCTCCTCAGCCCTCCTCGATCCGCCACATCGCATCCGCCTGGAAGCCCGACGCGCCAGCCATGGTGACGCGCATGCCCGGTGCACCGCTCAATGCCAGCCAGGCGCGTTCGGCCCGCCAGGTGCGCGCCTCGGCATCGCTGTCGACCGGAAGCAGGCGAAGACTGCGCATGCGCGCCGGTGCCAGGCCGCAGCGGCGGCATTTGAGCCAGGCCTCGCGCAGGGTCCAGCGTGGGTAGAAGTAGGCTTCGCGTGCGGCGGCATCGAGTGCCTGCATGGATGTACGTTCCGCCTCGCCGAATACCATGCTGGCCAGACGTGCCAGATCGCGCGCGGGCCCCGGCGCTTCCACGTCCACGCCGACCGCTGCGCTGGCCACGGCGCAGACGAGCAGATCGCCACTGTGGCTGATCGAAAGCTGCGGAGAGGTGCGGCCGTCGGCATGCACGGCCAGTGGCGCGCCGCCATCATCCTGCCCGAGCAGCCAGTCCTCGGGTACGCCGCCGGCAAACTCGGCCAGGCCCTTGCGTGCCAGCCAGTGGCCCGCCACAAAGCGACGGCGCACGTCGGCGGAGCGCATGCGCCCCAGGCGCACGCGTTCGCCCGACGCCAACCATGCATCGCCCATCGCCTCCGCCTGCGGCGCCTCGATATCGATGTGGCTGAGCCGGATCAGGACCTCCATGGGAGATGGCACGATTCAGCCGTGGAAGCCGTCGATCTCCATGCGCAGGTCGGCACGGCAGATGTCGGCGTGCAGCAGCAGACGCGGTAGGGCGGCGGGGATGTGCCTCTCCAGCACCGCGGCGATGGCCGCGACCTCGGCCGGATCGCGCACGTACACCTTGAGCAGGGAGCCGGCACCCAGCCCCAGCGGCAACGCCGGCCGCATGTGGTGGGCTGTGAGCAGCAGGCTGGCCAGGTTGCTCAGGGTTTCGCCGACCTGAAGCGCGACGTCGTCGGCGTGCAGGGTGGCATGGCCGACCACGCTGGCGGTGCCGGACAGAAGCAGCGGAACGTCATGCGACGCGGGCAGCGTCGCGCGCGAAAAGCTGGGTGGCTGCGGGCCGTATGCGCGCGGATAGCGCCACGCTGCCACCTGGCGCGGGTTCTCGATGTGGGTGCCGGGTTCACGACCGGCCAGAAAGTAGATGCGCAGACGGCGCCGGCCATCGTTCACGCCAACCGCGGTGGCAGCGGGGTAGGCCTCGATCCGCCCCTGCATGCCGCGTGCGCGACCGAGGCAGAACTGGCGGTAGCGTTCGTCGTCGCCCGCGCCCTGGTTGATGGCGTCGAGCACGTTCCAGACGCGCAACAGGTGCGGCTGCGCCGTGCCGGAGACGAACTCCAGCATCTGCCGGTAGGCGACTTCGGCGACGCCCGCGGGACCGCCGTGCTCCTCCTCGCCGATCTCGATGGCCCCGAAGCACAGCTCGCCGTCACACGACCAGGCCACGTTGCCGTGACGACCGCATTCGACCTGCCCGCCTCCGCGCCACACCTCGAAGGGCGCCGTTTCTCCCAGTACGTCCAGACCGGCGTTGAAGTAACGCGGATCCGGGTGAGCCGATGGTGCGCGCGATCCGAAACCGATCACCGCGAGCAGGGCAGGGTCAGCAAGGAGCGCGTCGAGCGACGCCTCGACGTAGCCGACATGCAGCGCCGCGCCGGTACCGTCGCGACGAACGCGTGGATCGTGCGCGCTCACAAGGTGCTGCCGGCGCCGGGCTGGAGCGTCTCGTCGCTGACGCTTACGCCGACCTGGCGACGCCGCCGCAACCAGCCGGCGAACGCCTTCGGCGCCATGCCCAGGGCGACGATCGCGTAGACGGTGCGGAACAGGCGCAGCCGACGCAACACGTCGCGGTTGTCGAAAACATCACCGGCCAGCATGGAGATGACCGCCTGCTCCATCTGCCAGCGATTGCTGGGATGGTTGAACAGTTGCTTCATGACCGGCGTGGTGAAGCGATAGATGAACCAGGAGAAATGCCTGAGCCCACGGCGGATGCGCCGCTCCATGGCGCGTTGCAGCGCACGTTCGCGGTGAGGCTCGCGCAGCGCGCCGTCGACCACTTCGGCCGCCTGCACCGCGCTGTTCATGCCAAGGTACACGCCGGAGGAGAACACCGGGTCGATGAAGGCATAGGCGTCGCCCACCATCACCCAGCCCGGCCCGGTCATGCGCCGGCAGGTGTAGGAGTAGTTGCCGGTAACATGCACCGGCGCCACCCGTTGCGCGCCCTGCATCCTGGCCCAGACACTGGGCTCGGACGCCAGCGTGCGCATCAGGAACCCCTCGTTGTCGCCGCGGCGGGTCTTCAGGTATTCGGGAAAGCACACCGCGCCCACGCTCATCACGTCGTGTTGCAGCGGAATCAACCACATCCAACCGTGCTCGAAGCGCTGGATGGTGATGTTGCCGGCATCGGCGCCGGCACGCCGCGCGACGCCGGTAAAGTGGCTGAAGATCGCCGCCGACTGGTGCCGCGGGTTCCTGCGTTTGAGCTTCAGACGATTGCCGAGCAGGGTGTCGCGGCCGCTGGCATCGACCAGATAGCGCGGCCGATAGCAGATCTCGCCGGACGGCCCCTTCGCCATCACATGGACCTGACCGCTTGCGTCCCAGTCGACACGCTCGACCGTGGTCTGCTCGAAGGTCTGGACGCCGGCGGCACGGGCATTCTCGAACAGCACCTGGTCGAACTCCTCGCGCTTGACCTGGAAGGCATAGCCGAAGCGTGGCGAAAGGGCGCGGTCGAAGCGAAAGGTGTTGAAGCGCTCGGCATCGATCGGAAACTCGGCACCGGGCTTGTGTACGCCGATGGCGCGAACCCGCTCCAGCACCCCGAGCTGCTCCAGGATCGGCAGGTTCATGGGCAGCAACGACTCGCCGATATGGAAACGCGGATGTTGCGATTTCTCCAGCTGCACCACCTGCCAGCCACGCCGCGCCAACAGCGTGGCCGCAGTCGAGCCGGCCGGACCGCCGCCGACCACCAGAACGTCCGGGCATGCATGGGCCGCCGTACGGCCACCGTTTCCGTCCCCTGTCACCTGGTTCTTTTCCGCCATGATCGATTGCGTGATGGGCGGCCGGCAAGGCGGCGCGCCGCGGCCCGCATGATACACTGCGCGGCCGCCACGGCCCGCCAAGGCCGCGGTTCGGCGTAGCGTGCTTCCCGTGTTGCGTCCCCACTTCCCGCTCGATCCTTCCGTCCTGTTGCCCTCGCTGGCCCCTGCTCATCCTTTCGCCATGTCCGAACATTCTCCCGCCGAACGCGAACTTGCCCTGCTGCTGATCGAGGCGCTCAATATCGAAGACACGCCTGTCGAATCGATCGATCCGGAAGCACCCCTGTTCGGCGACGGCCTCGGCCTCGACTCGATCGACGCGCTGGAACTGGCCCTGGCCATTTCCAAGCGCTACGGCTTCCAGCTGCGTTCCGACGATGAGGAGAACCGCCGCATCTTCGCCAGCCTGCGCGCGCTATCGGCCCACGTCGAGCAGCACCGCAGCCCCTGATGCGGGCGCTGTCGACGCTGCTTGCCCTGGCGTATCCGCTGCTTGCGCACGCCGCAGCGTACTGGCAGAGCGCGCCCCTGGCGCTGCTGGCGGGCGCAGACCTCGTTCTGCTGATCTGCCTGCCTGGCCTGCTGCGCGCGCGGGTCATGGTCTGGATGGTGTTGCTGGCGGCGCTTTCGGGGCTCTACACGCTGTCGCGGATGGACCTCGGCACGTTGCCGCTGTTTGCTCCGCCGATCCTGCTCAATGCCTTCCTCGCCTGGCTGTTCGGTCACACCCTGGCGGCCGGGCGCATGCCGCTGATCGAGCGCATTGTGCGTGCCATGCGCGCGGATCCGACAGTGCTGGACCCGGCCATCGTCGCCTACGCGCGGAGGCTCACCGCGGTGTGGGCATTCCTGTTCGTACTGCTTGCCGTGCTCAACCTGGTGCTGGCGCTGCTCGCCGTGCCGCATGGTCTGCTGGCGAGCTTCGGCGTGGCACCTGTGCCGGCGGTGCCGCTGGCGCTGTGGTCGCTGTTCGCCAATGTGCTGAACTACGCGATCGTGGGCGCGTTCTTCGTCGGCGAGTACGCCTGGCGCAGGCGCGTGTTTCCCGAGCAGCCCTATCGCAGCTTCGGCGACTTCCTGCAGCGCATGATTCGCCTCGGCCCGGCCTTCTGGCGCGACCTCGTGCGCAGCGAACGACCCCACTGAACGATGCCGGCCGAGGAAATCCACCACTCGAGCTTCCAGGTCGGCGCAGAACATCCCTGCCTGGCCGGCCATTTTCCCGGCCATCCCCTGGTGCCCGGCGTGCTCCTGCTCGAACACGTACTGCGCGCGGCCGAGGCCTGGACCGGAACGGCGCCCGGTGCACTGCACCTGCCCCAGGTCAAATTCCGCGCGCCCCTGCTGCCGGGGCAGCGCGCCGACATCGAGCTTCGGCGCGTCGCCACACGCCTGCGCTTCTGCATCCGCCGCGACCACGAGACGATCGCCAGCGGCGAGCTGGAGTTGGCGCAGTGACCTGGAAGCAGCGACCCGAGGGCGGCGGCCGATTCGCCATCTGGCTGATCCGCTGCATCGCCATGTACGGCGGCCGCGGACCGGCACGCCTGTTGCTGTATCCGATCACCCTGTATTTTCTCATCCGCCGCGGACCCGAACGGCGCGCCTCGCGTGCCTACCTGAGCCGCGTGCTGGGAAGGCCAGCCGGCCTGCTCGACGTGGCGCGGCATATCCATTGCTTCGCCGCCACCATCCTCGACCGGGTGTTCATGCTGTCGGAGCGCTTCCGCCGCTTCGACATCCAGGCGCACGGCCTCGACGAGGTGCATGCGTTGATGGATCGCGGTCGTGGCGTGCTGCTGCTCGGCTCCCACCACGGCAGCTTCGAGGCGCTGCGCGTGCTGTCGCTGGCGCGGCCGGATGCGAAGGTGCGGGTGGTGCTGGACAAGGGTCAGAACCCGGCCATGACACAACTGCTGGACGCACTCAACCCGGACATCGCGCGTGGCGTGATCGATGCCGGACAGGGCGGCACCAGCATCGTGCTGCAGATCCAGCAGGCTGCCAGCGAAGGCGCACTGATCGGCCTGCTGGCCGACCGCGCACGGCCCGGCGAGGCGGCCGTCGACTGCACGTTTCTCGGCGCGCCGGCACCGTTCCCCACCGCCCCGATACTGATCGCCTCGGCCCTGCACATTCCGGTGGTGCTGTGCTTCGGCCTGTACCGCGGCGGGCGCCGCTACGATCTGCACTTCGAGGTGTTCAGCGAGGGATTGCGCATCGCGCGCAAGGATCGCCAGGCGACGCTGGCCGAACACATGCAGCGATATGCCTCGCGACTGGAGCACTATGTGCGTCTGGCACCCTACAACTGGTTCAACTTCTACGACTTCTGGCAGAACGATGCGCGCAGGCATTCAGGCGACAACCGCGGCGGCGCTGCTGGCGCTGGCGACGGCGGCGAAGGCTGAGGACGGCGCGGCGCTGGACGCCCTGCTGGCGCCGGCCAGTACCGCCTTTCTCGAGCGGCGCGATTCGCCGCTGCTGGAGGCGCCCCTGCTGCTGCGCGGCACTCTCCACCAGCCCGATGCCGAGACCCTGCTGCGCGAGGTCGAATCGCCCTTCCACGAGCGCACCACGATCCGCGCCGAGCGCGTCGTGATCGAACGCGCCGACGGCCGCGAGCGCCGCTTCGCCCTGCGCAATGCCCCTGAACTTGCGGCGCTGCTGGACAGCTTCCGCGCCCTGCTCGGTGGCGACCGCGCCCTGCTGGAGCGCCATTACCGGGTACGCCTCGACAGCACCGCCGACGGCACCTGGCGCATCGACCTGGTGCCACGCGAGGCGCGCCGCCAGCGCCGCATCGCGCGCGTCGAACTGATCGGCCGCGACGACGCACTGGCCTGCCTGGTAGTGCACGCCGGCGACGGTGGCGTCAGCCGCATGCTGCTGGGGGCGGCCGCCGAGACCACCCTCGACGACGCACTCGATTCCGCGCTGGCCACTCATTGCGATACGGAGTCTGTGCCCGAATGAAGCCGGCTGCGCGCGTCCTGCTGGCATCGCTGTGGGCGCTCCTGCTGCTGGCCCTGGCCGCCCTGGTCGCTGGCCGCTTGCAGATCAGCAGCGACCTGCGCCTGTTCATGCCGGCGCCGCAGAGCGCCGATCAGCGCCTGCTGCTCGGCAGCGTCGGCGAAGGGCCGGGCGCGCGGCTGCTGCTGGTGGCGTTGTCCGG
>DAOMOD010000220.1:0-6983 GCA_035444205.1 Lysobacteraceae bacterium | reverse complement strand
GGCGCGCGACCGCGGAGACCGAATCGTTGGTGTGCAGGGTGGACAGCACCAGATGCCCGGTGAGCGAAGCCTGCACCGCGATCTGCGCGGTCTCCAGATCGCGGATCTCTCCGACCATCACCACGTCCGGGTCCTGGCGCAGGATGGCGCGCAGCCCGCGGGCGAATGTCATGTCGACGCGCGGGTTGACCTGGGTCTGGCCGATGCCGTCCAGGTAATACTCGATCGGATCCTCCACCGTGAGGATATTGCGGCTGGCATCGTTCAGCCGACTGAGCGCCGCGTACAGGGTGGTGGTCTTGCCGCTGCCGGTGGGGCCGGTGACCAGCAGGATGCCGTGCGGTCGGTGGATCAGTTCGTGTATGCGTGCCAGCGTGCTTCCATCCATGCCGAGCTTTTCCAGATCGAGGCGTCCGGCCTGCTTGTCGAGCAGACGCAGCACCACGCGCTCGCCGTGGCCGGCGGGGATGGTGGAGACGCGCACGTCGACCGGACGCCCGGCGATGCGCAGCGAGATGCGTCCGTCCTGAGGCAGACGCTTTTCGGCGATGTCGAGCTTGGCCATCACCTTGATGCGGCTGACCACGGCGGCAGCCACGGTCTTCTTCGGACTGAGTACCTCGCGCAGCACGCCGTCGACGCGGAAGCGCACCACCAGGCGGCTCTCGAACGGTTCGATATGGATGTCCGAGGCGTTCTCCTTGATCGCTTCCGAAAGCAGGGCGTTGATCAGGCGGATAATCGGGGCGTCATCCTCGCTCTCCATCAGATCTTCCGGTTCCGGCAGCTCATCGGCGAGCTGGGACAGGCTGGCTTCGCCGTCGAGGTCGGCCGCTACCAGGCGCGAGTCGCCGCCGCCCTCGTAGAGGTCGCGCAGCAGACGCTCATAGGCCGGGGCCGCCAGTTCCTGCAACTGAAGCGGCATGCCGAGGTAGCGGCGAAGTTCCAGCAGCACCTGCGGCGAGATGTCCGGGCGATGCGCGACGACGGCGCGCTCGCCGCGATACTCGACCAGGGTGGCGCCGTTGCGGCGGGCGAAGCCGAAGCCGGGGCGCTCGGGGCGGTGGTGGGTGTCGGCGGTCATCGGTCAGACGAACCCCCTCTCCCCCAACCCCTCTCCCGCAGGGAGAGGGGAGCCATGCGCGCTTTCGGCCTCATTCCTGCTCCGGCAGCACCGGATGGGCGTCACGCAGGCGCTCGCTCTCGCTGCGTTCGCGGGCGCGCAGCTGTTCTGCGCGAATGAAGTTGTACTTGGCGCTGGAGACCGAGGACTCGCTGATTTCGTCGCGCAGGATCACCGGGCGCAGGAACACCATCAGATTGCGTCGCTCGGTGCGGGTGGAACGGTAGCGAAACAGCTTGCCGAGCACCGGAATGTCGCCCAGCGCCGGCACCTTGCTCACGTTCTCGCGCACGTCCTCGGTGATCAGCCCGCCCAGCACCAGCAGTGCGCCGTCCTGCACCAGCACGCTGGTGGTGAGCTCGCGCTTGTTGGTGACGAGGTCGACCGCGCCGACCGGCTGCGGCGCCAGCGAAGACACTTCCTGCTTGATGTCGAGGCGAACGGCGTCGCCCTCGTTGATGTGCGGGGTGACGGTGAGGGTGAGACCGACATCGCGTCGGTCGATGGTCTGGAAGGGATTGTCGGGCTGGGTGCCGCCGCTGGCCCCGGTGAACTGCCCGGTGAGAAACGGCACCTCCTGGCCGACCTTGAACACCGCCTCGTGATGATCGAGCGTCAGCACCGAGGGCGTGGAGAGGATATTGGAACGGCCATCGCCGCGCAGCGCACGGGCCAGCGCACCGATCTGAAGGATGTCCTTGTCGCTGCCGGGCAGGCGGATGGTGCCGCGCACGTAACCGATGTTGAGGCCCGAGCCGACCGTCAGCGGATTGATGGCAGCGCCGAGGATGCCGCCCGCGCCTCCCTGGCCGGGGAAATTGGTGCCGCCGATGATGCCGCGGCCGACGCCGCCGTCCTCGGTGTTGCGCAGGTCGGTGGACTGCCACTGGATACCGATCTCGTCGGCGATCTCGTCGGCGACCTCGACGATGATGGCCTCGATCAGTACCTGGGCGCGACGGATGTCGAGCTGGCGTACCACCGCAGCGAGCGACTGGTGGACCGCGGCCGGTGCGGTCACCACCAGGGCATTGGTCTCGCGATGCGGCTGGATGGTGGCGGCGCGCGCACCTTCCGCATTCTGTCCGGTGAGCGTGGCGGCGACGCTGTCGAGGATCGGCACCAGGTCCTCGGCGCTGGCATAGCGCAGGAAGATCACCTGGGTGTCGCCGCCGGATTCCAGCGGCGTGTCGAGATGGGTGATCAACGCGCGCGCGCGCAGGCGGCCGCCGCGGTCCCCCGACAGCAGGATGGAATTGCTGCGCTCGTCGGCAATGAAGCGCGAGGCCTCGCCGGCGTGCAGCAGGGTCAGCGTGCGTGCGATTTCGCTGGCGCTGGCATGGCGCAGCGCGATCACCTCCACCTGGCCCTCGCTGGCGGTGTCGATGCGGCGCAGGATCGCCTCGATGCGCGCCACGTTGCCTGCGCGATCGGAAATGATGATGGCGTTGGAAGCGCCGTGCACGGCGATCTGCTGGCCCTGTGGCAACAGCGGGCGCAGCACCGTGACCACCTCCAGCGCGGCGACGTGATCGAGTTCGATGATGCGGGTCACCAGCTCGTCGGCTCCGACCCGCGCGGCGCTGGGCAGCGGCGCACCGTCCTGCCGCGCCACCGGTTCGGGCAGGATGCGCCACATGCGTCCGCTCTCCAGCGCCACGTAGCCGTGCACGCGCAGCACGCCGACGAAGGTTTCCCAGATCTCGTCGGTGGGCATGGGTCGCGCCGAGACGACGGTGACGCGTCCCTCCACGCGCGGGTCGACGATGAAGTTGCGCCCGGTGATCTCCGACACCGTGTCGATCAGGACGTGGATGTCGGCATCGCGCAGGTTCAGCGTGTGCATCTCGCCGTTCTGGGCGGTCGCAGGGAGCACGGGCGCCAGGGCGAGAAGCGCGATCAGGAGCAGTCGATGCATGGCGGGGCTACTGGTTGAGGTTGATGTTGAGAACCACGTCGCGCCCGTCACGGCGCACGGTGACCTGGGCCGAGCGCGATTCGCGCAGCGTTTCGGCGATCTGTTGCCCGCGCTCGAGACTGTCCAACTGAATTCCGTTGACCGCGGTCACCACGTCGGTGGGGCGCAGGCCAAGCTGGCTCAGGATGCGGGCGTCGCGTCCTCCGGACAGGCGGACTCCGGCGAAGCGACCGCCCTCGATCACCGGAAGCACGCTGATGTCGCGCGCCAGACGATCCGCGTCGATGGCCATGCCGCGTGTGGCCTGCGCCAGGTCGACCCCTGGCAGCACCTGCGGTTGGGCGAAGATCGGGGTGTAGCTGCGCAGCGCCGCCTGTGGCGACCCCGGTGACGCGCTGCGCACCGTGCCGGGGCTGCCGCTGGCGCGCGGCAGCGACAGGGTTTCCATGACACCGGCACGGTTCAGGGCTACGCGGTCGGGATAGACGCCCTCCAGGCGGGCGCCGCCGGGTACTTCCTCACCGACACGAAAGGCGCGCTCACGGGCACCTTCTTCGGCGATCAGCGCGATGCCGAGCGCCGGGTCCTCTTCGGCAAGCACGCCGCGCAGTGTCAGCCTGAGCGAGGTTTCGCGCGCCTGCGCCAGGGCAGCCAGGTCGGGACCGGGCAGGGCATTGCCGAACAGGTGCCAGGCGGCGATCGAGCGCGCCGTCGCTGCCGGTTGTGCGGCGACGGCAGGTGCCGTCGCCGGTGCGGCGACGGCCAGTTCGGGACCGTCCAGCATCAGCCACAGTATGCGCACGGCGAGCCAGACCAGCAGCAGGCTGAACGCGGCCACCAGCAGCCAGGCCAGCGGCTTGGCCGCGCGCCCCAGTCCCGCTTCGATGTCCAGCGTGTCGATCATGCCGCCTCGCGCCTCATTGCAGCCGCGAAACTGTAGCAGATCGGTTGCCGGCGACAGCGGCGCGGCATGGCGGCGAGGGGATGGTCGCCCACCAGTGGGTTCCTTCAGGGCATCACTTTTGCAGGTCCGGGGGAACCCGGCGCAGACGCGAAGCGGCCGAACCCACCGGTGGGCGACATGCGTGCGGTATCGTTGCGGCGGGATGGTCGCGGCTACGGGGCGCGGCGCAAGCGGTAGCCCGAATACTCCAGCCAGTCGCCCGCCTCGTCGCGGCCGACCAGGATGCGCTCGCCAAGGTTCGGCCCGATGCCGAGCAGGCGCAGGTGCCCGTCCGTGCCGGTTCCGACCGCAAGCCGCGGGCGCAGGGTGATCATGAAGGGCAGCTCGTAGCCGAGCGTGAGCAGGCCGTCCTCGATGGCGATATGTGCGCTGCGGATCTCCAATTGCTCGACCAGCGCGTCCGGCGACTCCAGCACCCAGTTGCCGCTCAGGGCAGCAGCGTCGGAGGTCAGCGGCGGTGCTTCGAAACTGCTGCCGAGCAGGAAGGTGCGGCCTCGAAACCAGGCCAACAGCACATGGCGGCCATCCACCTCGGCGGGCGCGACGAGCACCCGGTTGAGCACGCTGAACGCCAGGGGGATCATCCCGAACAGGCGGTAGCGCACGTCCATCCAGCCGTCCTCGCGCGGGCGCACGCTGAAGCCGCGGCCAAACACCTCGGCGTTGAATCCTTCGGCGACAGGGGTGGTGGTAATCATGCCGAACGGCGTCGCATAGCGTGGGGCCGGCTCGATGCGGCGGGCCTGCGCAGGCCAGGCGACGCGGTCGGGAATGCGCTCGCGGCTGCGCCGGGCCGCCTCCACCGTCTGGCCGCTGCGCGCCAGGTGGGCGTCGAATGCCTTGTCGACGAGTGCGCCGAGCGGGCCGTAGGCGTCGCGGCCGTTGCTCATGGCCAGCACCGCCACGCCGTGGTCCACGGCGATGCGCAGCTGGGCGCGATAGCCGGGGTAGCCGGACATGGCGAAAGCGATGCGCCCGGTGCCTTCGACGATGCTGTCGGTAACGGCGAAGCCCAGGCCCATGTCCTCGTCGAAACTGAGCGGGCTGTCGCGATTCTGCGCGCGGAAGAGTTCGTCGCGACCGGCCAGTGGCGATTGCGGTGCGGTCAGCGCCGCCAGCCAGCGGCCGAGATCCTCTGCGCTCGCTGCCAGACCCACCGCGGGCAGGTCGCGCGCCAGAAGACCGGGCTGGGCGCGACCGCGCTGGTGCGTGGGCACAAGCGGCAAGGCGTCAACGAATCCGGTGCTGGTCATCTGAAGCGGATCAAGCAGGCGCGAACGCAGCAGGGTTTCGAAGTCCTGTCCTGCGGCGCGCTGCAACACGCGTGCGGCGAGCACGTAGCCGAGCGAGGAAGTGGACACCAGTTCGCCGGGTGGCAGGGCAAAGTAGAAGTCCCGGGCCGACAGCAGGGCATCGGCGGACGGCGGCGCGTTCGCCTCGCGGTACATGCCGCGCAGGCGCGTCGAGGGCAGGCCGGCCTGGTGCGTCAGCAGCTGGCGCAGGCTGATGGCGGCAGGATCGAAGTCGACCTCGTCGGCGTCGATGAAGGCATCCAGCGAAGCGTCGAGATCGACCGCGCCCTCTTGCGCAAGCTGCAGCGCCAGTGCCGCGGTGAAGGCGCGCGTCAGTTCGCCAAGTGGCATCGGCGTTGTCGTTTGCAGCGGCTGGCGCGCTTCGCGATCGGCGTGCCCGGCCGCACCGAGAAACGCCACTTCGCCCTGGGTGGCGACCACCAGCACCACGCCGGGGGCGTCGCGACTGCCGGCCACCCGTGCCAGCTCGCGCTCCAGCGTGCGCGCCGTGTCGGCACACACGGTCGCGCAGCAGAGCAGCAGGTAGAGGCAGATCGACGTGCGCATGTGGAAGAGCTTATCCGCATCCACGCTGAGGACTACGTGAACGCGGACTAGTATCATGTGCGCCCCTCCCGACTCTCCGACGATGTTCGACCACAACGACCTCGCCGCACTGATCCGTGCCGGACACCCGCTGATCGTCGTCGAGACCGGCGAGGAAGCCATGGTGGTGGACGCCTTTCGCCACGTCATCGCGCTGACCTGGCGGCCGCTTTGGAAGTGGAGCCTGACGCGCGGCCTGGAACGCCTCGACATGGACATGCCCGAGGCCTCGCCGCAGGGCACCGACGCCAGCCAGGCGCTGCGCAGCATCCACGAGTGCAGCGAGCGCGGCATCTACCTGATGCTCGATTTCCATCCCTTCCTGCGCTACGCCATGAACCTGCGCCTGCTGCGCGAGGTGTGCATGCGCAAGGGCACCGCGGCGCACACCATCGTCATGATCGCGCCCAAGGTGGAGCTGCCGGAGGAACTGAAATCGCTGGCTACCCCCGTCGAGGGCCGGCTGCCCGACGAAGAGCGGCTCAGGCAACTGGTCCGCGAGGAAGCCTTCACCTACTCGCGCGAGAACGGCGGTCGCCGGGTGGAGATCGACGCGGCGGCGCTCAAGGCCATCGTGCGCAACCTGCGTGGGCTGGCGCTTCCCGACGCGCGCCGGGTGATCCGCCAGATCGTCCACAACGACGGCGCCATCAGCGATGCCGATCTGCCCGAGGTGGCCAAGGCCAAGTTCGGCCTGCTCAACGGCGACGGCCTGCTGCACTTCGAGTACGAGGTGTGCGATCCCGACCAGCTCGCCGGCATGGCGCGACTGAAACGCTGGGTCGAGATGCGTCGGCCGGTGTTCGTCGGCGAGGCGTCGGCGGCCAGACTCGATCCGCCCAAGGGCATCCTGCTGCTCGGCGTGCAGGGCTGCGGCAAGAGCATGGCGGCCAAGGCGGTGGCAGGTGGCTTTCGCGTGCCGCTGCTGCGCATGGATTTTGGCGTGCTCTACAACAAGTACCACGGCGAGACCGAGCGCAACCTGCGCGAGGCGCTGAAGAGCGCCGAGGCGATGGCGCCGTGCGTGCTGTGGATCGACGAGATCGAGAAGGGCCTCGCGCAGAGCGATTCCGACGGCGG
>DAOMOD010000219.1:0-6989 GCA_035444205.1 Lysobacteraceae bacterium | reverse complement strand
AGGCGGCCGCGAAGCGGCCGAGCGAGGGCGCGGAGCGAACCACAGCTCCTCACCACGAGCGGAGCTATTGATACTTTCACGCCCGGTCAATCGATCCACCGAAACAGTCCCAGACAATCGATTCCAGCGCCGCTGCTACCAACGATCGTGGAATGTGCGAAGTAGTGCCCGCACTTCGGGTTCCGCCGGCTGGACCCCGTCACGCTGCGCCTCGAGGGAAGCTCCCGACGGCAGCGCAGCGTAGTTCACCCGTGCCACGCCGCTCGCAGCCAGTTCCGCGACGGGTGGGGAATGCTTCGTCAACCAGATTTCCACGGGCAGTGGCGATCGTTCGCACAGGCGGGCGATGTCTGATCGGCGCATTGGCCCGGGCACACTGCATCCGTCGGCCCCGGCGTCGGCATAGGCCGCTGCACGACGAAGCGCTTCGGCGAGCTGCACGCCGATGTGCGCCTCGGCTGTGGCGAACAGGAACACGTCCGTGCGCGCATTGAGGAACAAAGGAATGCCACTGGCGTCGGCAAGTGCACGCAGCGCACGGATGCGCCGGACCTGCATGTCGACCGGGTAGAGCACGCCGGTGGCAAGGACGCTGTCGGCGATGGTCACCGCCACCGCGCCCACCGCCAGGGCCCGCCGGAAGCAGTCCGTGAAATCCTCCGGTCGTGGCCCGTAGGTTCCTTCGATGTCGAACGAGACCGGCAGGTCGATGCTGGTGACGATGCGACGCAGCCCGGCCATGACTTTCGCCTGGGAAACGATCCCGTCGCCGCGCCAGCCGCAGGTCTGGTCAGGCGGCAGGCCCGATGTGGCGACTGCCTGCGCGCCGGCGGCGGCGACCACCCGTGCGCTTGCCCCATCCCAGACAGGGTAGAGGCGCAGCGGCCGGCCGCGTACGTGCAGCGCACGGAACGCGCGTGCACGCTCAAGCCGGGTCGGCATCGGGCATGGGGTGCGATGGTTGGTCCCGGTGTTGCGTCTGGTGCACCACCAGCCGGTTGCGTCCCGCCGCCTTGGCGCGGTACAGCGCCTCGTCGGCGGCCTTGAGCAGGGTCATGGCGTCGTCGCCCGGCTGAGGCACGGCGGCGTACAGACCGATACTCACCGTGAGTTGCGCGCTGCGTCCATCGAACTCGACCGGGGTGGATTCGACGGATCGGCGCAGCGCCTCGAGCTGTCCCGCCGCATCCTCGGGGGCGGTGCCCTCGAGCAGGACGATGAATTCCTCGCCGCCGTAGCGGGCGGTAAGGTCGGTGTCGCGCCGGAAAATGGCGGTCAGGATGCCGGCCAGGTGGCGCAGCGAAGCGTCGCCGAAAGGGTGGCCGTAACGGTCGTTGATGTCCTTGAAATGGTCGAGGTCGATCACTGCCAGCGCCAGCGGCAGGCCGTGGCGGCGACAGGCGCGCAGGCAGTGTTCCAGCTTCTGGTCGAGGTAGAGGCGGTTGTGCAGGCCGGTGAGAGCGTCGCGGCGCCCGGCTTCGGCGAGGCGGTCGTTGGCTTCGCGAAGCTGGCGGTTGAGACGTCGCAACTGGCGCAGCCAGACGGTCACCACGATTGCGATCAGCAGCACCACCGCCATCGCGCGCCAGAACAGGCGGTAGTCGAAGCCCTGCTCGAAGCGGACGGCCAGCCAGCGATTCATGATGGCCTGGCTGTCCTGCGGTTCGATGGAGTCGACCAGCTTGCGGAAGATCCTGCCGAGCTCGGGTTCGTCGTTGCGTGTGCCGACGCTCATGCGCGAGTCGATGCCGACCCAGCCGGCGATCTTGAGATCGGCGATCTTGTTCTGCTGCAGCGTCATGCTGATGCTGGCCATGTTGCCGACCATGCCGTACAGCTCGCGCGCCTGCACCCGTGCCAGCCCTTCCTCGTAGCTGTCCACTTCGACCAGTCGGATGCCCGGATAGCGAGCGCGCAGAAGTTCCAGTCCGGCGAAGCCGCGCATATGGCCCAGCGGCTTGTCGAGCACGGCTTCGATGCTGGCGATATAGGGGGCTTCGGTGCGCGTGGCCACCACGCTCGGAATCACCACGTACGGGTCGGTGAAGTCCATGTAGACCATGCGTTCGGGTGAGGCCATCGCCATCGAGAAGATGTCGCACTCGCGTCGTCGTGCGATCTCGACGGTCTCGGCCCAGTGGGCACCGTGGACGATGGCAAGTTCGAATCCGCCGCGTTCGGCCATCAGGCGCAGGAAGTCGGCGCCGATGCCGATATGGCGGCCGCTACCGTCGACGCTCTCCATGGGCGCCCAGTCGGTGGCGACGCAGGCGCGGATCGGTCCCTTGGCTTCGAGATAGGCGCGTTCCGCGGCCGTCAGCTCGACCGCGGCGGTCCAGGCCGGAAGCAGGGCGAGCAGCCATGGCGCCAGGTGCAGGTTCATGCGTGAAGTGTGCGTAGTGCCGGGCGGTTTGACCAGTCGGTCCTGGCGAGCCGGCAGCGCCGGGACGACATTCCATGCCGCCCACGCTCCTTAGGTCCGACAGGCTGCTTCGCAACCCGGCCGTTCGATTTCCGGCACATGCGAATCGTCGCGGGTTGCGAGCGTGGCCCCAGCCTGTACATGGGTGCCGACCGGCACGGGTCACGGCATGACCGTCTGCGCATACTGTGCGCAGCCACTCCCCCTGCCTGGAGAAATCTTCATGCGACTTCGCACCAGGATTCTCGGATCGATCGGCCTGCTGCTGGCCGTGGGCGGCGGCGTGCTGGCCTGGGTCCTGAGCCACAATTCGGACTGCGAACCGCCGTTGGCGGTGCCTGCCGACGCGCCGTCGATGCAGGCGGTCCGCTACGCCTGCTATGGCGATAGCGATGCGCTTGTGCTCGCCCGGGTCGCCCGCCCCGAGCCCGCCGACGACGAGCTGCTGGTGCGCGTGCATGCGGCCGGCGTGAATCCGCTGGACTGGCACTACATGCAGGGTCAGCCCTACATCATGCGGCTGTCCTCGGGTATCGGCCGCCAGTCGAGCACACTCGCTGGCGTGGATTTTTCCGGCGTCGTGGAGGCGATCGGCGTAAGCGTGACGAAATTCCAGGTGGGCGACAGGGTGTTCGGTGCCCGCTCCGGTGCCTTCGCCGAGTATCTGGTGGTGCGCGAAAGCCGAGCGGTGATGTCGATGCCCGCCAACACGAGCTTCGAAGATGCGGCGGCGATGCCGATCGCGGCGGTGACCGCATTGCAGGCGGTGCGCGATGCTGGTCGCGTCGGACCCGGTACGCGCGTGCTGGTCAACGGCGCCTCCGGCGGTGTCGGAACCTACGCCGTGCAGATTGCCAAGTCGCTCGGAGCCGAAGTCACCGGCGTCAGCAGTGGGCGCAACATCGAACTGGTGAGATCACTGGGCGCCGAACACACGATCGACTACACGCAGCAGGACTTCACGGTGGGCGACAAGCGTTACGACGTGATCATCGACAACGTCGGCAACCGCCCACTTGGGGCCTATCGGCGGGCGCTCGTCGACCACGGGATTTTGGTCATGGTCACCGGACCCAAGAGCAACCGCTGGCTCGGTCCTGTGGCGCGCATGCTATGGGCGAGATTAAGCGCACCGTTTGTCAGTCAGACCCACGTCAGCGTGCTGGCCGATATGAATCCGCAGGATCTCGACGTCCTGCGCGAGATGGTGGAAGCCGGAACCCTGAGGTCGACGATCGATCGTCGCTTTGGCCTCGCCGAAGTCGCGCAGGCGATCGATTATCTCGCGCAGGGGCGCACGCGTGGCAAGAACGTGATCGTGATGATGCAGCACTGAGATGCAGCCTTCGGCACTGAAACTGGCCGAGGTGCAGGTTTGGCGCGCGCGTGGTCCGTGAGATCCGCACGCCAAAGTACATGCCTGGCTGCACATTAGTCCCGGCTCAGACACCGCCGACATCTGTACTCCGGGCCTCGCCCATGCGCGAGCACAGCAGCCCCATGAAAAGACGCAGCCCCACGGTAACCAGCACCAGGCAGTCTTCCAGACTCAGGAACGGAAGGAAGACCCCGAGCAGTTCCAGCGGATTGACGCGCGCCGCCTGCAGGATCAGGCAGAGCACCATGAACGCGAGGAGGGCAATCGCCTGACCGAGATTGATGTCGGCCTGAATGGCCGCCAGGGGGAAAAATCGCGGCCGAGGGCGGGGCCAAGTCCAGCAGGAAAGCGCCAGCACGCCGAGGTGCAGGGTCACCCATAAGCCCGCCCAACGAAGCATGGTCGATCCCGTTTCGAACCAGCGCTCGACTGGGCCGAGATCGCCGTGCCGGCCGCCGACGATGTCGTCGTACCAGACGCTGACCATAAGCACCACGAAGGCGCTGAGCAGGACAAGTATCAGCGAGCGACCCATACGTCCGAGGACACCGCGCTCACCAGGCAGCGCGACGTACAGCAGTGCCGCAAACGCGCTCTGCATGAGCAGCATGAGCATCAGCCCGGCGAATCCTGTGCCGCTGTACCAGATGAGCCCCAGCAGACCGGCGTGCGCGAGCAACTCGCGCGCCACGGCGGCGCGCTGCCAGGGCATGGTCGTGATCGGTTCGGTCATGTAGACATAGCACGCAAAGGCGGGCCGAATCGGTCCGGTTCGCCGCATTCGCAGGGGCATGGTGGGCTCGCTGCCGGTGAGCCCGGGCATGCTGGCCTGGCTGGTGCGGGCGCTGCAGGCCTATCGCGCGCTGCTGTTTTTCTTGTCCGTGCCGGTATCGGTTAGATTCGACCCCGGAACGCCGGCTCTGCGGCGTCCCCACTGACCGCGCCACAGGGAGAGAACCATGCTCGCTCAAGGCCTGATGCTCGCGCTGATGCTCACCGCGCCTGGAGACTCCGCCATGCCCACCGACGCCGTCCCCGACGGTTCGTCACCCGCGTTCCTGCGCACCGACGATGCGCGCTTCGAGGGTCTGCCGGACTATCCCTTCCAGCCGCACTACGCCGAGGTGGCCGGGCTGCGCGTGCACTATCTGGACGAGGGACCGCGCGAGGGCCCGGTGATGCTGCTGCTGCACGGCGAGCCGAGCTGGAGCTACCTTTACCGCCACATGATCCCGCCGCTGGCGGCGGCCGGCTACCGCGTGATCGCGCCGGACCTGGTCGGCTTCGGCAAGTCAGACAAGCCGATCCGGCGCGAGGACTACAGCTATGCCGCGCATGTCGGGTGGATGCGGGAGCTGCTGTTCGAGCGCCTCGCGCTGGCCGACATCACCCTGTTCGCCCAGGACTGGGGCGGCCTGATCGGCCTGCGTCTGGTGGGCGAGCATCCCGAGCGCTTCGCCCGAGTGGCGCTCTCCAACACCTTCCTGCCGGACGGCAGCGGCGAGATGCCCGAGGCCTTCGGGCGCTGGCGCGAATTCTCGCAGGCGGTGCCCGAGTTCCCCAGCGGGCGCATCCTGCAGATGGCCACCACCCGGCAGCTGTCCGATGCCGAGATCGCGGCCTACGACGCGCCGTTTCCCGAGGAGCGCCACAAGACCGGAGCACGCGCCTTTCCGATGCTGGTTCCGATCACGCCCGACGACCCGGCGCTGCCGGCCAACCGCGCCGCCTGGGCGGTGCTCGAACAGTGGTCGAAGCCTCTGTTGACCCTGTTCAGCGACAGCGACCCGATCACCGCCGGCCTCGACCGGGTGTTCCGCGAGCGTGTGCCGGGCGCGGCGGGCCAGCCGCATCGCACCATCGTGGGCGCGCACCACTTCGTGCAGGAAGACGCCGCCGCCGAACTGGTCAAAGTCCTGCTGGCCTGGGCGCCGGGACCCGATGCCGATCGCGCAGGGCTGCGCCGCGCCGAGGGCCGCTTCGTGCCGAAGCGTACGCCGCTCGGCGAGCCGCTGGACGAGGAAGGCGTGGTCCTGGCGCGCGAGCGGCTGGAGAAGGCCTTCGAGGGTGACCTGGAAGGCAGCGGCGACGGCGAGATGCTGACCGCGATGACCCCGGTGCGCGGCTCGGCCGGCTACGTGGCGCTGGAGCGCGTGACGGGTCGTTTACACGGTCGCGAGGGCAGCTTCGTGCTGCAGCACCATGGACTGATGCGGCGCGGCGAGCCCAGCCTGGTGCTGGTGGTGGTGCCTGATTCGGGCACCGGTGCGCTCGCCGGCATCGAGGGCGAGATGGCGATCGAGATCGGCGCCGAGGGCCACCGCTACCGTTTCGACTACAGCCTGCCGCGGGACGCGGACGGCGGGTCGCCCTGAGCCGGTCAGGCCGCAGAGTCGAGCGAAATCTGCCAACCCGGAAACACCAGGACGGCAGGGTGACAACGCAGCGCCCGCGCGAGTGTCTTCGCCCGCTCGACGCCAAGATTGACGCGCCCGTTCTCGATGGCGGAGATGGTGGACTGCGGAATCCCGGAAAGTGCCGCGAGCTGGCTTTGGCTGAGCTCCTGAAGTTCGCGCAGGATTCGTACCGATTCGCCTACCGAAACCTCGATGCGCGGCTTGGCCGGGCGATAGTTCTTCATGGGGTCACCTTCGATAGTCGTGCGGCGAGACGCGAATGACGCGCACCAGTAGCCGGTCGGAAACGATATATGGTATGTCAAGCGCTGCTCGGGCCCGCTTCAGCATCGGTCCGTGCCATGTAGCCCACTGGTCGGCGACCGTCACGTTGCCTCGTAGCCATGCCTTGGTCGCCCACCCGTGGGTTCGGCCGCTTCGTGTCTGCGCCGGGCTTCCCCCGGACCTACAGTGACTGCGGGACCGCAACGAAAACGGGCGCCCGAGGGCGCCCGTTCCGGAACAGCTGTTCAGGTTGATCAGTAACGATAGTGATCCGGCTTGTACGGACCGTCCACCGGCACGCCGATGTAGTCGGCCTGCTCCTGGGTGAGGCGGGTCAGCTTCACGCCGATCTGCTCCAGGTGCAGGCGCGCCACTTCCTCGTCGAGCTTCTTGGGCAGCCGGTACACGGTTTTATCGTACTTGTCCCTGTTGGCCCACAGGTCGATCTGCGCCAGCGTCTGGTTGCTGAAGCTGTTCGACATGACGAAGGCCGGGTGGCCATGCGCGC
>DAOMOD010000218.1:0-7018 GCA_035444205.1 Lysobacteraceae bacterium | reverse complement strand
GGCACCCACGTCCTCGACGTGCTGGGCCAATTCGCCGTGCCGCTGGGGCTGGAGCAGACCCGCGTCGAATGGCGCCTGCCGGTGCCGCAGGCCGCGCGCGACTGGGCCGACGAGCAGCTCCCCGGCGACGTTCCCACCCTGATCGTCTCGCCCTGCTCCAGTCACGCGCTGCGCAACTGGCTGCCCGAACGCTACGCCGCCGCCGCCGACCACGCCGCACGCCGGCACGGCTATCGCATCGCGATCTGCGGCGGGCGCAGCGCGCTGGAACGCCAGACCGCCGACGCCATCCTGGCCGCGATGAAGGAGCCGGCCATCGATCTGGTCGGCCGCGACACGCTCAAGCAGCTCATGGCGCTGCTGGAACGCGCCGACATCCTGCTCGGACCCGACGCAGGGCCGGTACACATCGCCAACGCTCTTGGAACCAAGGTCGTCGGACTGCACGCCTGCACCGACGCCGAGCGCAGCGGGCCGTACTCGGACCGGCGCTTCACCGTGAACCGCTACGACGAAGCCGCGCGCCGATTCCTGAAAAAGCCCGCAAGCGCGCTGCGCTGGGGCAAGCGGGTCGAGTTCCCGGGAGTGATGGCCCTGATCGGCGTGGACGAGGTGATCGACTGCATCGACCGCTGCACCGCCGAATTGCGCGGTCAGGCGGGGTCGGACGCGCCCTTGGCGCGATAGTCGGCGTAGGATTTTTCCTCGACGTAGCTCGAGCCCAGCGCGAGGTTGATTTCCTTCTTGAGCCGGGCGCGCTCATCGTTCTGGAAATACACCGAGCGCGCCAGTTCGATGAAGCGCGCATCGAACGCCTGCGCCGCCTCCTTGTCGCGGATGTCGTCCTCGATCACCCACAGCCGCTCGTTCACCGCCTTGAGCCGGGCGCGCAGGTCGGTGATGTCGGTCTTCGATGCGGCGTGCGCCGCCCAGGTACGATCCAGCGCCGCCAGCTCGTTGCGCACGTTCACCAGCTTGACCGGATCGCTCATGCGCTCGGACTTGATCTGCAGGATGGCGATCTTGTCGAGCAGTTCGCCGAACGAGACGGGGACGAGGATTTCGGACATGGTGGCAGCCGGAAGCAAGGGGCGCGCAAGACTGCCAGAACTCGTGGATGAACGCACGGTGGCAGCAGCCCGTGGACGCGTGATCCGCCGTTCCCGCCGCGTCTGACAGCGCGCAGACGGCCGACGGCGTGCCGTCGATCACGGTACTGGCCGCCATCGCCGAAACAAGACTATGCTCACCATCACCATCTCGGTCGATCGTCCGGAGGTTGTCATGAAGATCCAGGCTGCAGTCACTCGCGCCCAGGGCGCTTCCTTCCTGATCGAAGACGTGGATTTGTCGGGACCCGGCCCCAACGAGGTGCTGGTGAAGGTGGTGGCCACCGGCGTCTGCCACACCGATGCGGTCGGGCGCGATCTGGCCGTCACGCCGTATCCGGTGGTGCTTGGGCACGAGGGCAGCGGTATCGTCGAGAAGGTCGGTGCCAACGTCGCCAGCCTCGCACCCGGCGACCATGTGGTGATGTCGTTCGCCCACTGCGGCCGATGCGGCAACTGCCTGACCGGCCATCCGACGGTCTGCGACACCTTCAACGACCTGAACTTCGGTGGGCGCATGGAAGACGGGACCGCGCGCCTGCACCAGGGCGACACCGACCTGTCGACCTTCTTCGGCCAATCCTCGTTCGGCAGCTACGCCGTGGCGCACGAGCGCAACGTGGTCAAGGTCGACAAGGACGTGGACCTGGCCCTGCTCGGCCCGCTGGGCTGCGGCATCCAGACCGGTGCCGGCACCGTGTTGAACCGCCTGAAGCCCGACTTCGACACCTCGATCGCGGTCTATGGCTGCGGTGCGGTCGGCCTGAGCGCGATCATGGCCGCGAAAATCGCCGGCTGCCCGCAGATCTTTGCCGTCGATATCCACGACAACCGTCTGGAGCTGGCGCGCGAGCTGGGTGCGACCCACGCTTTCAACGGCAAGAAGGTCGACGTGGTCAAGGAGATCAAGGCGGCCTCCGGCGGCACGCACTACGCGGTGGAAACCACCGGCGCGCCGCCGGTGGTGCGGCAATGCCTGAACGCGCTGCGGCCGCTGGGCACCGCCGCCATCGTCGGGGTGACCCCGAAGATGGAGCTGGATGTGCACAACGACCTGATGGCCGAAGGCAAGAGCATGATCGGCGTGATCGAGGGCGACTCGGTGCCGCGCGTGTTCATCCCGCAGCTGGTGGCGTTCTACAAGGCCGGGAAGTTTCCCTTCGACAAACTGGTCGGCTTCTACGATTTCGCCGACATCGCCAAGGCCTTCGACGACTCCGCCAGCGGCAAGACCGTCAAGCCGATCCTGCGCCTGCCGTGAGAGGCTGGTCCGATGAACGCAAAGGCATCCACCCGCTACGGGGACTTCGGCCTGCTTCCGATCGCCGGCAAGTGGCGCGAAGGCGCCTCCGGACGCCGGCTTGAGGTCACCAATCCTTTCAGCGGCCAAAAGCTGCTGGATATCGCGATGGCCAGCAAGGCCGACCTGGACGAGGCCTACCGGGCCGCCGCGAAGGCGCAGCCGGACTGGGCGGCCAAAGGCCCGGGCGAACGCGCTGCGGTGATGCACCGGGCGGTGGCGATCTTCGATGCGCGCCGCGACGAAATCCTCGACTGGCTGGTGCGCGAATCCGGCAGCACCCGGATCAAGGCCGCGATCGAATGGGGCTCGGCGCGCGCCATCACGCTGGAGGCGGCCGGCATGCCCTCGCGCAGCCACGGCCGCGTGCTTGCCTCCGACGTGCCGAACAAGCAAAGCCTGGTCTACCGCCAGCCGCTGGGCGTGGTGGGCGTGATCAGCCCGTGGAACTTCCCGCTGCACCTGAGCATCCGCTCGGTCGCGCCGGCGCTGGCGCTGGGCAACGCGGTGGTGGTGAAACCGGCGAGCGACACGCCGGTGACCGGCGGCCTGCTGCTGGCGCGGATCTTCGAGGAGGCCGGGGTGCCACCGGGCGTGCTCAGCGTGCTGGTGGGCGCAGGTTCGGAGATCGGTGATGCCTTCGTCGAGCATCCGGTGCCGGCCTTCATTTCCTTCACCGGCTCGACCGACGTCGGGCGCGGCATCGGTCGCATCGCCAGCGGCGGCGAGCACCTCAAGCACGTCGCGCTGGAGTTGGGCGGCAACAGTCCCTTCGTGGTGCTGGCCGATGCCGATGTGGAGGCGGCAGTCAACGCCGCGGTGGTCGGCAAGTTCCTGCACCAGGGACAGATCTGCATGGCGATCAACCGCATCATCGTCGAGGCACCGCTGCTGGAGGCGTTCACGAAGCGCTTCGTCGAACGGGTCAAGGCGCTGCCGGTGGGCGATCCGGACAAGCCGGAAACAGTGGTCGGCCCGGTGATCAACATGAAACAGCTCGACGCGCTGCGCGCCAAGGTGGCCAAGGCGAAAGCAGAAGGCGCGACCGTGCTGCTGGGCGGCGAACCCGAGGGCAACGTGATGCCGCCGCACGTGTTCGGCAGCGTCACCGCCGAGATGGAGATCGCCCGCGAGGAGATCTTCGGGCCGCTGGTGGGCATCCAGTCCGCGCGTGACGCCGGGCACGCGCTGGAGTTGGCCAACGCCAGCGACTACGGGCTCTCCAGCACGGTGTTCACCGGCGACGTGGCGCGCGGCATCGAGTTCGCCCGCCGCGTCCGCGCCGGCATGACGCATGTGAACGACATGCCGGTCAACGACGACTACAACGCGCCCTTTGGTGGCGAGAAGAATTCCGGCCTGGGCCGCTTCAACGGCGACTGGGCCATCGACGAGTTCACCACCGACCACTGGATCACGATCCAGACGGGCCCGCGACCCTTTCCCTTCTAGAGAAGTCAGCCATGGACAGTTCCGTAGCCCGCATTGCCTTGAAGCGGACCCTCTTCGCCACCGCGGCGCTGACACTGGTTGCGATGTTCAGCCCGCTGCACGCGCAGGAGAGCACGTACAGCAGCGGCAAGGAGGCCTACGACAAGCTTTGCGGCTATTGCCACAAGCACGAGGTGGGCGTAGGCACGTCGATCCAGGGCCGCGGCTTGCCGGCCGCTTTCATCATCGCCATCGCCCGCAACGGGCTGAACGCCATGCCTGCGTTCCCCGAATCACATATCGACGACAAGTCTCTCGAGCTGCTGACCGAATACGTCAACACCCTGCCGGCGGCACCGCCACCGAAGCCGAAAGGAGCCACACCATGAGCCTGGATCGGCGCACCGTACTCAAGGGCATGGCAATCGGAGGCATTGCCGCACCGATGCTGGGCGCGGCGCTGCCGGCGCTGGCGAACGGCATGACCGGCGCTGCGAGCGCAACCGACGTCCCCGTGCTGGCCGTGGTCGGGACATCCAGCGGCGCGGCCTTTGCACAGGGCGCGCACGCCGGCCTGGGTTCGCTGCTGCAGGTGCGTCAGGCCGGATCGGACCTGGTGCGGTTGCTGCGTGAATTGGAAAAGATGTGGCACGGCGATCGTCCGATGCGGATCGTCGGGCTGCTCGATGATGCCTCTTCGGCACCGCTGCTGGACGTTGCGCGCAGCGCCGGCACCCGCATCGCCTGGCTGGGCCAGCACAGCGTGCAGGCTGGTGGAAGTCGCCATCGCCTGCTGACCACCGACCGTGTCGAAGGCGGTGCGCGCGAGCTTGCGCGGCAGCTCCGGGACTGCGGTGCCGGCTTCAGCATCACCGAGGACCGCCAGCACAGCCTCACGCCGGTGTTCCAAGCGGAGGCTTTGGCATGCGGCAGCGCGGATCACGGGCAATGGGCCGCCGCCGTCGGCTGGCTGCTGGCGCGGACGGACGCGCGAGTGCCGGCTCCGGCTCCGCTGCCGCATTCGGGCCGGACACCGCATCCCGGCAGCTTCGTTTCATTCCTGATCGAGCCCGAAGGAGTCTGATCCATGAGCGACCAAGAATATGCCGTGCTGCCGCGTGGGGTAAGCCAGGAACAGTTCGGCCAGGCCATCGAAAAATTCCGCGCGCTGCTGGGTGGCGACAACGTGTTGGTCCAGCCCGCGCAGCTTTTGCCCTACAACAAGATCATGATGCCGGTGGACAACGCCGCGCACGCGCCTTCGGCCGCGCTCACCGCGACCACCGTGGAGCAGATCCAGGGCATCCTGAAAATCTGCAACGAGCACAAGATCCCGATCTGGACCATCTCCACCGGACGCAACTTCGGCTACGGTTCGGCCGCGCCGGTGCAGCGCGGCCAGGTCATCCTCGACCTGAAGAAGATGAACAAGATCCTCAAGGTCGATCCGGACATGTGCTACGCCCTGGTCGAGCCGGGCGTGACTTTCCAGCAGCTCTACGACTACATCGAAGATAACAAGCTGGGGCTGATGCTCTCCTTTTCCGCACCGTCCGCCATCGCCGGACCGCTGGGCAACACCATGGACCGTGGCGTGGGCTACACCCCCTACGGCGAGCACTTCATGATGCAGTGCGGCATGGAAGTGGTGCTGGCCAACGGCGACGTCTACCGCACCGGCATGGGCGGTGTGCCCGGCAACAATACCTGGCAGATCTTCAAGTGGGGCTACGGCCCGACGCTGGACGGCATGTTCACCCAATCCAACTACGGCATCACCACCAAGATGGGCTTCTGGCTGATGCCCAAGCCGCCGGTGTACAAGCCCTTCGAGGTGATCTTCGAGAACGAGGAGGACATCGTCGAGATCGTCGACATCCTGCGCCCGCTGCGCATCTCCGGCACCATCCCCAACTCGGTGGTCATCGCCAACGTGCTGTGGGAAGCCGGCAGCGCGCACCTGAAGCGCGCCGACTACATCAGCGAGCCCGGCCACACGCCAGACCACGTGCTCAAGAAGATGCAGCAGGACACCGGCATGGGTGCCTGGAACCTGTACGCGGCGCTGTACGGCACCCGGGAACAGGTCGACGCCGACTGGAAACTCGTTTCCGAGGCGTTCCGAAAGCTCGGCAAGGGCCGCATCGTCACCCAGGAAGACGCCGGCGACACCCAGCCGTTCAAGTACCGCGCCGAGCTGATGTCCGGCGTACCCAACCTGCAGGAATTCGGCCTCTACAACTGGCGCGGCGGCGGCGGCTCGATGTGGTTCGCACCGGTCAGCGAGGCGCGCGGCAACGAGTGCAGGAAGCAGGCGGCGCTGGCCAAGCGCATCCTGCACAAGTACGGCCTGGACTACGTGGCCGAGTTCATCGTCGCCCCGCGTGACATGCACCACGTCATCGACGTGCTCTACAACCGCACCGACCCTGAGGAAACCAAGCGTGCCGACGCCTGCTTTGGCGAGCTGCTGGACGAGTTCGAGAAGGAGGGCTACGCGGTCTATCGCGTCAACACCCGATTCCAGGAGCGCGTGGCGAAGAGCTACGGCCCGGTCAAACGCGATCTGGAGCACACGATCAAACGCGCGGTGGACCCGAACAACATCCTCGCGCCAGGCCGCTGCGGCATCGATCTGGAAACCTGGCGCACGTCCTGACCGCGTATCGACGATCGAGGGCGTCGATACGCGGCAGTTCGACATCACCGTCGACCCTGGTCCATACCGTGATCCGGAGTCGATCCCGCGCTGGCCGCCTCCGGCGGCTTCCATGCTGTCCAACCGAAACCTGAGGAGTAGCACATGAAGATCTACAAGGTCGGCTACCTGATCGGCAGCCTTTCGTCGACCTCGATCAACCGCAAGCTCGCGCGTGCACTGGTGAAGCTGGCGCCGCCCAGCCTCCAGTTCGCCGAGATCGTGTTCAAGGACCTGCCGATCTACAGCCAGGACTTCGACGCCGACTATCCGCCGGTGGCGCGGACGTTCAAAGCCGCGATTTCCGCCTCCGATGCCGTGCTTTTCGTCACGCCCGAGTTCAACCGTTCGATTCCTGGCGGCCTGAAAAACGCGATCGACTGGGCGAGCCGCCCGTGGGGAACCAATGCCTTCGCGCACAAACCGTCGACGGTGATCGGCGCATCGCCCGGCGCGATCGGCACGGCGGTGGCCCAGCAG
>DAOMOD010000217.1:0-7044 GCA_035444205.1 Lysobacteraceae bacterium | reverse complement strand
CAGCGCCACGCGCAGCGACGGGTCCTGTTGGGCCACGGCAATGGCGGCGCTCAGGCCCGCGCCGCCAGCGCCCATGATCACCACGTCGACCTGCACGGTGCGCATGTCAGGCCCGCTCGATGCGATAGCGCCACACCCGGTAGAAGCCGCCGAAGATCGACACCTTCTCTTCGGCCACCACGCGCTTGCCCTCGGATGCCGCGCATTCGGCCAGCAGGGCGTCGAGGTCGGTGCGCCACAGGCTGGGCAGGAACGGTTCCGCGGTGCCGAAGATCCAGCGCAGCAGCCGCCAGCGGTGCACCGGGTGGGTGCCGGCGTCGGCGCCGTATTCGGCCAGCACCAGGCTGCCGCCGTCGCGTGTCACTCGCAGCGCCTCGCGCAGCGCACGTTGCCGCGCATCGTCCGGCAGTTCATGCAGCAGCAGGAACATGAAGCTGGTATCGAACTGGTCCTTGCGATAACCGAGTCGTTCCGCATCCATCCGGTCGAGCTGCACACGATCCTCGAGGCCGACACGGGCCAGCTTGGCGTGCGCGCGTTCGAGCTGGATCGGCGCGATATCGACGACGGTCAGCGGCTGGCCATCGAGCGCAGCGGCAAGTGTCGGGATCAGATTGCCGTAGGCCGAGGCGATCATCACCGTCGAACCCGCACTTTCAGGCTTCAGCAGGCGCACCGTCTCACGGTTGAGCTTGCCGTACTGCCCCATGACGATGGCATTGATGATCGGCTGGTGATCGAAGAACCACACGGCTGGCCGCCACAGGTAGGCCCACCAGTAGTGCTTGACCAAGTATGCCGGAAGCGTCGGGTCGGCAGCGGCCCGGGTGGCCGCGGCGGGTGCAGTACCGAATCCCTCCCTGTCCACCACATCGGAAATCGCCGCCACCGCTATTTCGTCGGTGGCGGCCATGACGCGCAACGAGCGATCGTCCAGCATGGCCAGGTACTCCCCACAGGAAGGTGAAAGGATTCGGGTTGGGTTGTTGTTGCTTGTTGTCCGGTTGGGGCCAGCATGCGGGGTTGTGTGTGGCGTGGTATTGACCTTGGTCAAACGTTCGGCGTTTGTCGCCTGCGGTGACGTGGGCGAGGAAGAGCTCCGGCGTTGCGGATCGGTTGTATCCGTTCTGCGTGCCACGACTGCCGATGGCAAGGTTCTGCTGAACTGGGACGCGAGACGCTGGGGGCATTCCTGCCTCGGGCTCGGCATTGAGCGTCGCAGGCTGCACGAAATGCTTTCGCGCGCCGATGCAGGTGCGACCAGACTCCACCGCGGTATCGAGATCGCCTCCGTCGACACTCTGCGGGGCGTGCTGGTCGATACGCGGGGCGAGCGCTTCCGGACGTTTGACCTGGCGCTGGCAGGTGCAACATGTTTGGTCCAGGCTCTCGACCGTCACTGCAAGCTGGACGACGCACTGCGCGAGTATGAAAGGCGCCAACGGGCGCTGGCGGTGAGCTACCAGCGACATAGCCGATGGATTACCCCGTTGTTCCAGTCCCAGGGCCGCGTCCCGCAATGGCTGCGCGAGCGGGTCATGCCCCGACTGGCGGGCCTGGCTGTGGTGGAACGCGGGCTGCTTGCGTGGCTCTGCAATTCCATGGAAGCAGAGTGACCGGGCGCGAATGACGTTGCGCCATTCAAGTTCGGCAAACGGGTTTACAAACCGGCTTCGTCGGAAACGAAGGGGTTGCTGACCCTGAGCGCGCCGAAAACACGTCCGTGGTCCAGGTCTTCGGAGTAAAGGCGCTCGCATCCCGAGCGAATGGCTGCCTCGACGATCAGCGTATCGAACCAGGCAAGCTGTTCGGTGCGGGAAAGTTCATGCGCATCGAGGATCAGGCTGGCGTTGGCGGGCACGACCTCGAATCTGGCCAGGGCTTCGAGCGCGGCACGGGTGTCCTGCCACGAAAGGGCGGGTTTGAGCTTGCGTGTCAATATCGAGCGCAACTCGATCAGCACCTGGGTGCTGATGACGATGTCATGTTCAAGCGCCAACTCTCGCAGCCAATCGCCGATGAAGGCCGACTTGTCCGGCTCGCGGCGATCCAGTCGACAGGCCCACAGGGTGGTGTCGACGAAAATCCGCACCGGTCAACTGGTCTTCCGCTGGTGCAGCGACTCGCGTGTCCAGCGCTGCTCGCTGGACGAGTCGGTGCGCTAGGCCACTGCGTCGAGCGCGTCCAGTGCGCGCAAGCGCCGCGCGCGCGCATTTACATACCCCTTCAAGTATTCCCTCACCAGGGCGTTGACGGACGTGTGCTCGCGCAGCGCCGCCTCGCGTGCCTTTTGCAGCAGCTCATCGTCGAGACTCAGGGTGAGATTGGCCATGTCGGCAGTCCATACGGGAACACGGGATCAGTGTCGCACGTGTCGCAACCCCGGCTTGGAACTGGTCATTGCGGCGCCGACGTGGTCGCCACTTCGATGAGCCGGATCGACCGAGCACAGCGCGCCACGGCAAGCGTTTCGGTGTCCGCAGTGAAGCCTGTCCCGGACTCGATCGGGGAAGGTTGATGAGAAGTGGGGGCCGGAAGGCGCTGGGTGGTTCCAGCTCGCGCATAGCGCGGCCTGTCCTGGGCCTGTCGAAGGGCTGGAACGACGGAATCGAGGGCACCGCGAACTTGCCGCCTTGGCACATCCGCAAGGTGCAAGGGTGCGCCCCCAATCGGTGCGCGTGGCGTGGCGTGATCTGCAGACGTTCGTCGCCGAACCGGAGCTGAGGCAAAATGTGGCGCTTCAGCCTCCCGGCTTGGACGAGTTCCCGATGAGCCAATCAACTACCCGCGCGGCGGGTCAGCGGCGCCGTGCGGGCGGCAAGCGCAAGCCGCCTTCGGTATCGAGGCTGCGTGCGCCCGAACACATGAGCCTGCCCGAATGGCAGCTTGCGTTGCGGCGGCAGTTCGGGCGCGAGCAGGTGTTCGAGTTCGAGAACATGGGTGAGGCGCCGCTATTCTCCGATTACCGGGTCCGCAACCCGGCCAGCGGCGGCGATTACCGGGTCACGGTCCGCGGCCTGCAAGCGGGCGCCAACCGCTGTACCTGCGGCGACTTTGCGACGAACGAGCTGGGTACCTGCAAGCACATCGAGTTTCTGCTGGGGCGGCTTGAACGTCGGCGCGGCGCGAAAGCAGCCCTGCGCCAGGGCTGTACGCCGCCCTACAGCGAAGTGTGGCTGCAATACGGCGCGGAACGGACCGTGCGACTGCGTCTGGGCGAGGACGCGCCAGCGACATGGGTCGAGGCGGCCTGCGTCCTGTTCGAGCAGGCCGACGGCTGGCGTCTGTCCTGCCTCGCTCAAGCACCAGTGGGCGCAGGAGCTGAGGCGCTTCGCCGGACGCGATGCCCTGATCGTTGAAGGTGCGCCTGCCGAACGCGGGCGCCAGTACGCGGCGCCGGCGGCATGGAAGATCGTAAGCTACGACGCCCTGGTGCGCGATCTCGACCTCGCCAATGCGTGGCGGCCGGACGTGCTGGTAGTCGACGAGGCGCAGCGGATCAAGAACTGGGATACGCGTGCCGCACGCGCGCTGAAGCGGCTGGACAGTCGCTACGCCGTGGTACTGACCGGCACGCCGTTGGAGAACCGCCTGGAGGATCTTCTATCGGTGGTCCAACTCGTCGACCGCCACCGTCTCGGCCCGACCTGGCGCTTCCTGCACGACCACCAGCTGCGCGACGAGACCGGTCGGGTCACCGGCTACCGGGACCTCGACCGGATTGGCCAGACGCTGGCGCCGATCCTGCTGCGCCGCCGCAAGACGGAGGTGCTCGAGCAGCTTCCCGAGCGCCGTGATCTGAACCTGTTTGTACCCCTGACCAAGCTTCAGCGTGAACTGCACGAGGAGTACGCCGGCATAGTTGCACGGCTGGTGCAGCGCTGGCGCCGCCACCGCCACCTGTCCGAGGCCGACCGCAAGCGCCTGCAGGCCGCATTGCTGCGCATGCGCATGGTGTGCGACAGCAGCCACCTGGTGGCGCCGAACACCGAGGAAGGTCACAAGATTCCCGAACTGCTGGCGTGGCTGGACGAGCGCCTGGCCGACCGCGAGGCCAAAGTGGTGGTGTTCAGCGCCTGGCTGGACAGCCACGCGCTGATTGCGCGCGAACTGGACGCCCGCGGTATCGGCTACGTGCTGTTCAACGGCGGTGTGCCGGCGAAGCAGCGCGGCGCGCTGGTCGACCGCTTCCGCAACGATCCGGACTGCCGGCTGTTTCTCGCCACCGACGCCGGCGGCGTCGGTTTGAACTTGCAGCACGCCGCCTCGCTGATCGTGAACCTGGATCTGCCGTGGAATCCGGCAGTGCTGGAACAGCGCATCGGCCGCGTCTACCGGCTGGGTCAGCAGCGCAAGGTCGAGGTCGTCAACTTCATCGCCGAGAACAGCATCGAGCACAACATGCTGGGTCTCCTGCACTTCAAACGGGCGCTGTTCGAAGGAGTGCTGGAAGGCGGCGAGCGCGATGTGCGCCTGGAAGGCACCCGTCTGTCGCGCTTCATGGAGGGCGTGAAGGCGGTCACCGGTGCTGCGCCGACGCAGGCGTCGTGCACAGTGGCGGAACCGGCAGACGAGGCGGTGACGGCGGATTCGGCGGACAAACTGGAGAGTGCGGCGCCGACCGCGGCATCACCGCTGCGACCCGACGACGTGGCCAAGGCCGGTCCAACGGATCGGGCAAATGGCCAGGGCGCTGCGGTGTCGGCCGTTACCCTTGCACCGCTGTTGCGTCTTGCCGGAAGCTGGCTTGGCCAGGTCGCCGAGGCCATGGCCGGACCTGGGGAGTCGCCGCTGATCGAACGCGATACGAAGACCGGCGCCATGCATATCCGCCTGCCAGTGCCCGACGCGGCGACGCTGCGTAGCGTTGCCAAGGCGCTGCAGGCGTTGCTGCCGTCGGAACAGGAATAGCTCCGCTTCGGCTTCCCCGGTTCTCGAGACTCTGGCAAGCGATCCGTCGTCATGCCCGCGAATGCAGGCATCCAGTGCCTTTCATTCCGTCGCAGCAAACTGAAGGCGCTGGGTTCCAGCTTTCGCTGGACCGACGGATTCCTTGCGGTATGGATACCGGATGGCGCTGCGCGATGGCTGCGACGACGGTTCAGCCATCGGCTCGAACCGCTCTTTCGAGCGTTTCTGTGGCCCATGGGTTCAGGCTCCTGCCCGTGGCCTGCGCCTTGATGAGTGGGCGTTTGCGGCTTTTCCCTTGCCGCAACTTCCCCCTGACGCCTATCATTACCGCCTTTCGCCCATGGCGAACGTGCCGCCGTGATCGAGGAACGCGTCGCTGCCGGGGATGCCTCCCGCGTCGAAGTACAGCTCAGCCCCAACCGCTCCATGTCCTGGGCGGGGCTGTGCCGCTTTTTCGCGATGATGGCGATGGTCTCACTGGCCGTCTCGGGCTACAGCGCATGGCAGGGCAACGTGTTCGCGCCCTTCTTCGCCATGCTGGAGCTGGCGGTGCTGGCCGTTTGTCTTTGGCTGGTGTGGCGTGCCGGGGACCGGCGGGAACTGATTTCCGTGGCTCCGCAGGCCGTGGAAGTACATTGGCTGCCAGGGCAGCGGCAGGAATGTTTTCACCCCTGCTGGGCCAGGATGGTGGTGGACAGGGGGCATCGGGGCGTGGAGCGCCTGTGGATCGGCTCGCATGGAAAGCGGGTGGAACTGGGCAGCTTTCTGCCCGAGGGTGAGCGCGCCGTGCTGGCGCGACGCCTGCGGGAACTGCTGAAACGGGCCGCACGCGGTGCGGCCTGACAACCGAATTCTTGCTATCGAGAGACGACACATGGCTGGCTGGATGACGCGATTGATGACGGGAACGGTGGCACTTGCCGCTTCAGCCCCGACCTGGGCCGCCGACCCGCAACCCTGGCAGCTCAACATGACGCCTGGCGTCACCCAGACCAGCCAGCAGGTCTACGACCTGCACATGCTGATCTTCTGGATCTGCGTGGTCATCGGCTTGGTCGTGTTCGGTGCCATGGGCTATGCGATGTGGAAATTCCGCAAGTCGAACGGCGCGGTGGCGGATACATCATTCACCCACAGCACGCGGCTCGAGATCGTGTGGACCACGATCCCTATCCTGATCCTGCTGGGCATGGCCTGGCCGGCCACCACCACGCTGATCCGCATGTACGACACCACCGAGTCCGAGCTGACCGTGAAGGTGGTCGGTTACCAGTGGTTGTGGCGTTACGAGTACCACGGCAAGGATGTCGCCTTCACCTCACTGCTGGACCGCGACAGCAACTACGCACGCAAACTCGGATCCACCAGCAATCCTTGGGAAGTCGAGCACTACCTGCTCAACGTGGACAAGCCCCTTGTGCTGCCGGTCGACACCAAGATCCGCTTCGTCTTCACCGCTGACGACGTGATCCATTCCTGGTGGGTGCCGGCGTTCGGCTGGAAACAGGACGCCATTCCCGGATTCATCAACGAGGGCTGGACCAACATCAAGGTGCCCGGCACCTATCGCGGCCAGTGTGCCGAACTGTGCGGCAAGGACCACGGCTTCATGCCGATCGTGGTCGAGGCGGTGAGCCGCGAGGAGTTCGCCGCATGGGTCGAGCACCAGCAGGGTCTGGCCGCGTGGGAGCAGGGGCAGCCCGTTTCCCGCGAGATGCTGTCAGAACTCGCCCGCGTACGCGCCGAGCGCCTCGCCCAGGTCTCCGAATAACTGAACGATTTTGCGGGAGTAGCACAGCATGGCCACCCACGCCGCCACCCACGACGCGCACCACCACCAGCCCAGCGGCATCATGCGCTGGGTCACCACCACCAATCACAAGGACATCGGTACGCTGTACCTGCTGTTCTCGCTGCTGATGTTCTTCGTCGGCGGCGGCATGGCGCTGATCATCCGCCTCGAGCTGTTCCAGCCCGGTTTGCAGTTCGTGCATCCGGAGTTCTTCAACCAGATGACCACCATGCACGCGCTGGTGATGATCTTCGGCGCGGTCATGCCGGCCTTCGTCGGCCTGGCCAACTGGATGATCCCGCTGCAGATCGGCGCGCCGGACATGGCGCTGCCGCGCATGA
>DAOMOD010000216.1:0-7067 GCA_035444205.1 Lysobacteraceae bacterium | reverse complement strand
CACGGGACGGGGTCACGGGACGGGGTCACGGGACGGGGTCACGGGACGGGGTCACACGCACGGGACGGGGTCCGCACGGGACGGGGTCAGGTCTAGCATCATAGCATTCGGATCTTTCCGGTTGTATGCTGTGCGGCATGGCCCGGCCCTTGCGAATCGAGTTTGAAGGAGCGCTCTACCACGTGACTTCGCGTGGCGACCGCCGGGAGGCGATCTACGAGGACGATGCGGATCGGGCGCAGTTCATCGAAGTGCTGGGGCAGGTGGCCACCAGTTTCAACTGGGTGATCCATGCCTGGTGCCTGATGAGCAACCATTACCATCTGGTGGTGGAAACGCCGGATGGCAATCTGTCCAAGGGCATGCGCCAGCTCAATGGGGTGTTCACGCAGTACAGCAACCGCCGGCACCAGCGCAGCGGCCATCTGTTCCAGGGGCGCTACAAGGCGATCCTGGTCGACAGGGACAGCTACCTGCTGGAGCTGTCGCGCTATGTGGTATTGAATCCGGTGCGCGCCAGGATGAAGAAGGATCCCGGTGCCTGGCCGTGGAGCAGCTATCGGGCGATGGTGGGCACTGCGCCCGCGCCGCCCTGGCTGGCGACAGACGGACTGCTGGGGGCGTTCGGCAAGCGACGCTCCGAGGCGCGTCGTCGGTACATCAGGTTCGTCGCGGAGGGCATCAAGGCCGACCCGATCTGGACGCATCTCAACCGGCAGATGTACCTGGGCGACGACGCCTTCGTCCACCGCATGCAGGCACTTGCGGACACCGACGACGAGGTGAATGTGCCGCGGGCCCACCGGCGCCCACCGCCGCCGACGCTGGAAGCCATTGCGTCGACGAATCGCGATCGCGACGATGCGATCGTCGCTGCGCACGCCACCGGGGAGTACAGCTACCAACAGATTGCCGAGCACTTCGGATTGCACTTCACCACGGTCGGGCGGATCGTGCGCGCTGCCAGGTGAGGTGCGGAACCGGGCGGTTCGAGGCACCATTTCGATCGCGCTCCACCCGCCTCTAATGGCTCGTCACCACGAACGGGGTGTGGATGGCACGCGATGGGATCGCCAACCAGGTATCAAGTCCCGCGAAGGCTCAGACCTGATAGCAACTTGACTTGCTTCGTGCGGGCGCTTGTGGCCTGGCGTCGGCGTGCCTATGCTTCAGACTGACTTGAGAATCAGTGCCATGCGCCCACTTCCGATCCTGCTCGTGATGCTCGCCGCGTTGATCGTTTCTTCACCCGATGGTCGGGCCGACGACACGGTAACGCTGTCGTACGACGGCAAGACCGCCCTGATCACAGGTTCGACCGACGGACTGGGGCGCGAACTGGCGCTGGCGCTGGCCGCCGAAGGCGCGCACGTGATCGTGCACGGCCGCAATGCCGGGCGCGGCCAGGCGGTGGTGGATGAGATCCATGCCGCAGGCAAGGGCTCGGCGCGCTTCATCGCGGCCGACTTCGGCTCGATGCAGGCGGTACGCGAATTCGCCGACACCGTCGCTGCGGCGTATCCCCGCCTCGATCTGCTGGTCAGCAATGCCGGCATCGCCCTCAACCGGGAACAGCCGCGCCAGGTCAGCGCCGACGGTTACGAGCTGCAGTTTGCGGTGAACTACCTCGCCGGCTGGGTGCTGGTGAACAGGCTGCGCGCCAACCTCGCCGCGGCGGCGCCCTCACGCGTGATCAACGTTTCCTCGATCAGCGCGCATGCCATCGACTTCGACGACGTCATGCTGGAACAGCCTGGCGCCCACACGCGCGGCTACGGACAGAGCAAGCTGGCCCAGGTCAGCATGACCGTCGAACTGGCGCCGCGCTTTCTCGAACAGGGCATCACCATGATCGCCCTGCATCCGGCCACGCTGATGGACACCACCATGGTGGCGGACCTCGGCATTCCGCCGCGCACCAGCGTCGCCGAAGGCCGCGACCACGTGATGGGCCTGATCACCGCGCCGACCCTGCAAGCCGGCGCGTTCTACGTCGACGGCAAGCCGGCAGAGCCCCACAATCCCCAGCCCGGCGACGCCAGCGCGCGCGCACGGCTGGTGGCTCTGAGCGAAGCATTGACCGAGGTGCCGTTGCAGTAGCGGGTGGTGTCGCGGCAGGTCGAGACGGCCGACTGAAACGCTTCGGAAGGCGACTGGACCTGCCTTGGCAAGACGGATGGGCAATGCGCCCGAGCTCCTGATACACTCCGGCGATTCCGGCCCGTGCCGGGTCTGGCGAATGGCTGCCCGTAGCTTGAAGATCGCATCCGCTTCCGAATCGTCCCGTTGCCCCTTCCGTTGGCTATCCGCGGGCCGGCTGTCGTTCCTTGCGCTTGCCGCAGTGCTCGTGACGGCCTGTGCGACACAGGGCGGTATCGACGATTCGAACAGGATCGAACCCACCCTTCGCTTCGAGCCGCCCAGCGGCGAGTTTGCGGGCCTGCAGATGGGCCGCATGGAGCAATGGAGCGGCGCGCTTGCGCCTGGAGGCGAGGTCGAGATCGTCAATCCGTATGGCGATGTGTACATCCGCCGCGGCGGCGAGAATGTGGGGCTGTCGGGCGTGATCCAGCGCCTGGGCAGTCCGGCGGCGATCGAAACCATTGATCTGCGCGCCAGTCCCGAGCGTGTGCGGCTGGAAGTCGGCTACCCGCGCGGCGCCGGTGTGGCGCAGGGCTTCGATCGCCTGGGTCGCGTCGATCTGGCGGTGTTGGTGCCCGAAGGCGCCACCTTGCGCGTACGCACCCGCGATGGCTCGATCACCGGCAAGCGCGTGCGCGCCAACATCGTGGCCGAGAGCGTGTCGGGCAGGATCGACCTGTCGACCGCGGGCTGGGTGGACACCCGCAACGAGACGGGCGATACGCAACTGGTCCTGATCGGCCATCGCTGGGCCAGGGCCCACCGTGCCCGTTCGACCACGGGATCGATCGCCTTCGAATTTCCGACCAAGGCGGCGATGGCGCTCGATGCCAGGACCGCAGGTGAGGTGACAGCCGCGCCCGACGCATTGGCCGGATACCTTCAGGAGTCTGCGGGTCGCACCAGCGGTCGCTGGGGCGACCCGCCCGATGCCAACCGCATCGAGGCGATCAGCGAGCGCGGCGACATCAGCTTCACCCTGTACGGGTGGATGCGCGAGTCGGCTGCGCTGCCGCCGGACGCGAGCCGATCCGGCAACGATTGACGCCGGCGCATGCCGGACCGCCGGTGCCGCAGGCACCCGGCAGATCAGTATCGGGGAGTTTCAATGCCCACGGAAGGGAAAGGGCGCGACCGGCCGTCGATGGCGGCGGTCGCGAAGAGGGGCCCGGGATCCGGCGCGAGCATATCGGCCAGCCGTCCAGGGTGAACACAGCTTCGGGGAGTGTTTCAACATGCAGTACCTACCTCCATCCGGGTCCGTGAGGACTCCATTCCTGTCGTGCCTTGGCATCGTCCTGCTGGTGGTACTCACCTCGTCGGTCGGCTTGGCGCAGTCATCCGCCGTCGGACACGTCAACCTCACCGGTACCGAGATCCGCACCCATGTCGGTGCCGAGCAAAGCGATCCGGTGTTTCCGACCGTATTCCACGGCGACGTGCGTGATCTGCCGGCGCCGCGCGCCTGGCAGCCGGGCGATCCCATCCGCGAGATTCCCAAGGGCCAGCCGGGCCAGCAGGTGGAGAGCAAACACCCGGTGGACGAAAGCCCGCATGTCGACCCGCTGGTGCAGCGCCAGCTCGAAGCGCCCCTGCCCATGGGGCAGCGCGACTTCGATACGCCGATCCTCAACTTCGCCGGCGGTGGCTTCTCCGGCGTCAACCCGCCGGATACGGTGGGCGACGTGGGCCTCGAGCACTACATCCAGGCGATCAACGGTTCCGGCGGCACCCAGATTCGCATCTACAACAAGGACACCGGCGCGCTGGTCGCCAACTTCGTGCTCCAGTCGCTCGGCAGCGCGCAATGCGCCAACGGTCTTGGCGATCCCATCATCCTGTTCGACCGCCTGGCCGACCGCTGGCTGCTGAGCGAGTTTTCCAGCTCCGGCAACCGCATGTGCGTCTACATCTCGCAGACCAGCGACCCGATCGCCGGTGGCTGGTTCGCCTACAACTTCCTGGCGCCGAGCTTTCCGGACTACCCCAAGTACGCCGTGTGGTCGGATGCGTACTACGTCGGCACCAACGAGGGCACGCTTGGCCTGTATGCGTTCGACCGCCAGCGGATGCTGGCCGGTCTTTCGGCAACCAGTCAGCGCCTGAGCGTACCCAAGCTGTCCGGCTTCGGCTTCCAGATGCTGCAGCCGGCCGACTTCAACGGCAATCAGCCTCCGCCAACGGGCGCGCCGGGCATCTTCAGCCGCCATCGCGACACCGAGGTGCACGGTCCGGCCGGGTTCCCGTCCGTCGATTTCATCGAGCTGTACCAGATGAGCGTGAACTGGACCACACCCGCCAATACCTCGGTCACCGGCCCGATCCAGGTGCCGATCGCCGAAATCGACTCGACCCTGTGCGGTCTGGTTTCGTTCCAATGCTTCCCGCAGCCGAACGGAGTCCAGCTCGATCCGCTGCGCGAAGTGGTGATGTGGCGCCTGCAGTACCGCAATTTCGGTACCCATGAGGCGCTGATCGGCAACCTCGTCACCGACGTCGGCGTCGACCACGGCGGCATCCGCTGGTTCGAGCTGCGCCGCACTGGCGGCGCGGGTGGAAGCTGGACCCTGCACCAGGAGGGCACCTATTCGCTCGATGCGCTGAACCGCTTCATGGGCAGCATCGCCATGGATCGCGAGGGCAACATCGCGCTCGGCTACGGCGCCAACAACAGTACCAACCACCCCAGCATCCGCTATGCCGGTCGTCTGGAAGACGATCCGCTGGGCACCCTGCCGCAGGGCGAGTACACCATCGTCCAGGGCAACGCCTCGAACGCCAGCAACCGCTGGGGCGATTACAGCTCGATGAACATCGATCCGGTCGATGATTGCACCTTCTGGTACACGCACCAGTACAACCCCACCGTTCCACAGTGGCAAACACGGATCGCCAAATTTGCCTTCGACGCCTGCTTCGGCGAAACCTTCTTGGTAACCGCCGATCCGACCGCGCTGTCGGTGTGCGCGCCCGGCAATCCGGATCCGATCGAGGTCACGGTCACCGGCTTCAACGACTTCGATGATCCGGTGACCCTGGCCTACCTGAATCTGCCGACCGGTGTCAGCGGCGGCTTCACCGTCAACCCGGTGATCCCCACCGACATCAGTACCGCCAATCTCACGGTCGGGGCCGGCACGCCCGATGGCGTCCACGTGTTCCAGATCGAAGGCACCGCCACCGGCCTGGATCCGAGTGCCGTCGACATCGCGCTGGCCGTGGCCAGTGCACCGCCGGCGGCGCCCGGTCTCACCACGCCAGCCAATGGCGCGGTCAATGTTCCGCCCGGGCTGACGAGCTTTGCCTGGAATGCGGTGGCGGGAGCGACTGGATACACGCTGGAAGTGGCCGACAGCAACGATTTCAGCAACATCGTCTTCTCCGTGGCCACTGCCAACACCTCGATCAGCGCCGCTGCCGGGCTCGCCCCGTCCACGACCTACTTCTGGCGCGTGCGTCCGGACAATGTTTGCGGCGATGGCGCCCTGTCGGCGGTGTTCAGCTTCACGACGACCTCCGAGATCTGCAGCGCGCCGAATGTTGCGATTCCCGACAACAACGTGCCAGGCGTCAACGACAGCCTGGTGGTCAGCGCCGATGGCTTGGCCGACGGCATGCGGGTGCGCCTCGATATCACCCACACCTGGGTGGGCGACCTGATCGTCACGCTCAACAGGGGCTCGACCACGATCAATCTGGTCAACCGACCCGTCAGCGGCGGCAACTGCAGCGGGAACGACATCGACGTGTTCCTCGACGACGATGCCAGCCTGTCGATCCAGACCAACTGCACCGGCGGCGCCAATCCGACCCAGGCCTACATTGCCGGCGAGTCCTACACACCCGCCCAGCCCTTGTCCGCTTTCGACGGTCTCACCCTGGCCGGCACCTGGACATTGAACGTGTCTGATCGCGCCGGGCTCGACACCGGCACCCTGCACGAGTGGTGCCTGCTGCCTTCGGCGGACGAGCCGCCCGTCGAAGGGGCCGACCTGGCCATCGAGATGTTCGATGTGCCCGATCCGGTACAGGCGGGTTCCGACCTGACCTTGGTGGTGGCCGTCGAGAACCTCGGGCCGGATGCAGCCAGCAATGTCGTGGTGGTGATCGAACTGCCCGCCGAGCTGAGCTACATCTCCAGCGGTGTCATGGGCGCCTCCGAAGAGCGGCTTGCGCAACGTGGCGCGGACTGGAACTGCTCGGAACTGTCCGGCACCGTCACCTGCACCCTGGCCGGATCCCTGTCGGCGCTCGACGTGGCGCCGACCCTGGAACTCCTGACCAATGTCAGCGCGGCGGCCGTGCCGGGCACCATCGTCACCACCGCGTCCGTCAGCGGATTCGAAAACGATTCCGACCCCGACAACAACGACGCCGAGGTGGAAACCGAGATCGTCGTGCTCGATCCGGCGATCTTCGCCGACGGCTTCGAGTAGACCGGCAGACGTTGCCCGCCGCACGAAGGCGCAGCGGGCAACGTCCAGGGACGCAATCGGAAGGCCCCCGCAAGGGGGCCTTCCTTTTTTGCGCATCGAAAGGATCCTGACTGGATCGTGCGTGTCCGCATGGGAATCTGCCTGCCATCCGATCTGAGCCGGCTGCCGTTTCTGCCGTCGAGTGCGGCAGCGCGTTGGCAATCTCAGCGCTTGCTCCAGATCCGGGTGTTGAGGTTGAGGTCGTCGACGATGCCGCTGAGCAGTTCGATGTCCTCCCAGATCTCGCGGTAGAGGGCGGGGTCGGTGACGCTGCGCAACAGCGGTGGCTCGAAAAGGTTGCGGCGGGTGTGGATGGCCATGTACAGCTTCGAGCGGACGCAGGCCAGGCGCAGGTCGTGGCGCGTCTTCATGCGGAACGCGCTGATGCGCGCCATCAGCGAGGCCGACAGGATGTAGCGTGCCTCGATCTGGTCGGAGCCGTAAACCACG
>DAOMOD010000215.1:0-7098 GCA_035444205.1 Lysobacteraceae bacterium | reverse complement strand
AGACCGGCCCCGGCCGCCACGGCCTGGAAACCATCACCACGCGCAGCGGTGCCCCCACGACAAGCCATCCGGCCTGAGCGAAAAATGCTCCTCCCTCCGCTTGCGGGGGGAGGTTGGGAGGGGGGCTCATCGGAGCGACACTACCTGTGGTTCGAGACAGCGTCTCGATCCAGCTGCGCCGGCCTCGACGCTTCCTCACCACGAACGGTTTCAAGGTTCCGCTCCGCCTTCGCACGGTCTTCCTGAACTGCATTGGCGGATTGTCGGGCCTTGGCTCCGGTCCGGCCCTCACCCCTAGCCTGTGCCAAGCACCGTGCGCAACTCGAACAGATTGGGGAAGAGGCGCCGTGACGGGGAAGCGCCCTCCCGGATTCCGCTGCGCTGCATCCAGGCTACGGAAAGCGGCGCTCAGGTACCAAGCACCGTGCGCACCTCGAACAGTTCTGGGAAGAAGGTGAGTTCCAGCGCCTGCTTGAGAAAGCCCACGCCCGACGACCCACCGGTGCCGCGCTTGTGGCCGATGATGCGCTCCACCGTCTTCATGTGACGGAAGCGCCAGAGCTGGAAGCTCTCCTCGACGTCCACCAGCAACTCGCACAGGTGGTAGGCGTTCCAGTGCGCCTCGGTATTTTCGTAGATGGTGCGGAATACCGGCACCAGGTCCGGGTTGCGTCGATACGGCTCGCTGACGTCGCGCTTCAGCGCGCTCGGCGGCACCGGGTGGCCGCGACGCGACAGCCAACGCAGCACGCTGTCGTACAGGCTGGGCGCCTCCAGCACCGCGCGCAGCCTTGCCTGCGCTTCGGGCGCGTAGTCGAACACCGCCAGCATGTCGGCATTCTTGTTGCCGAGCAGGAATTCGACCATACGGTACTGCAGCGACTGGAAACCCGAAGCCGGGCCCAGCACGTCGCGGAACTGCATGTACTCGCTGGGGGTGAGCGTCTCCAGCACCGCCCACTGCTCGAAAAGCTGGCGCTGGATCTGCTTCACCCGCGCCAGCGCCTTGGTGCAGGGCCCGGGCTGGTCGGCATCGAGGAAGGCGATGGCCGCGGTCAACTCGTGCACGATCAGCTTGAGCCACAGCTCAGAAACCTGGTGCTGCACGATGAACAGCATCTCGTCGTGGTGCGGCGGGATCGACAACGGCTTCTGCGCCGCCAGCAGGGTGTCGAGCTGGAGGTAGCCATCGTAGGTGAGGCGGTCGCGCAGGTTGCGCTCGATGCCGCTCTCCAGCGCGCGGCGGTTGCTGTCCTGGGTCATGGCCGAAGGCTCAAGGTGACGTGAGGGCGCGATGGTAGCTTAGCGGCATTTCCCGTGCGTACCGGGACTTGCGCCACATTGCTTAGGCACGGCTTCGAAGCCTGCGGCGGGCTGTCATGCCGTGGACCGGGATTTCAGGTATTTTGCGCGGATCATTGGGTCCGATCCGACTCGCCAGCCATGGCGAGACGTGATCGGCAAGGCGTACGCGAATGCGGGGGTTCACATGAAGTCTCAGTGGTTGATGGTGCGGGTTGCTCTGTTGCTGGCATTGCTTTTTTCCGGCGCGGTGACCCAGGCGCAGGTGGTGATCAGTCAGGTGTATGGGGGCGGCGGAAACACCAATGCGCTGTATACGCATGATTTCGTGGAACTGTTCAATCTCGGCAACACGCCGGTCAGCGTCAACGGCTGGTCGGTGCAATACGCGTCATCCACTGGCACGACCTGGCAGACCACACCCCTTGGCAATCTGACCATACAGCCGGGACAGTATCTGCTGGTGCAGCAGGCTGCAGGGGCCGGCGGAACCGAGCCACTGCCGACGCCCGATGTGATCGGAAGCATTGCGATGGCTGCCGGCAACGGCAAGGTTGCCCTGGTCGCCTCGACCATTGCACTGACCGGCGGATGTCCGTTGCCGGATACGGTCGATTTCGTGGGCTTCGGAACTGCCAATTGCTTCGAGGGAAGCGGGGCAACTCCCGGCCTGGGGAACAATACCTCTGCGGTGCGTGCCGACGCAGGCTGCACCGACACCGACGACAACGCTGACGACTTCGCCACGGCCACCCCGCCCACGCCGCGCAACAGCGCCAGCCCCCTCAACATCTGCGGCGGAGGTGGCGACCCGGTGCTGTTCATCTCCGACGCGCAGGCGCCGGAGGGCGATGCCGGCCTGTCGCCGATGGACTTCACCGTCACCCTGACTGCACCCGCACCGGTCGGCGGCGTCGACTTCACCGCCACCACCGCGGACGGCACCGCCGAAGCCGGCGTCGACTACGTGGCCCTGGTCGACGAGCCGTTCACCATCGACGAAGGCGAGACCACCGCCACCGTCACCGTGCAGATCATCGGCAACACGGAGTTCGAGCCCAACAAGACCTTCACCGTGACGATTGCCACCAGCACGCCCGGCATCGTGCTGGGCAATGACACGGCGACGGGCACCATCCTCAACGACGATATCCCCACCGTGGAGATCTACGACATCCAGGGCACCGGCCTGCGCTCGCCGTTCGCACCGCCCAGCGGCAACACGTTCGGCGAGACGGTGACCACGCTGAACAACGTAGTGACCGCCATCGCCTCCAATGGCTTCTTCATGCAGACGCCCGACGACCGCGCCGGCGACGCACCGGCCGAAGCCTCCACCGGCATCTTCGTTTTCACCGGTGGCGCGCCCGCCGTGCAGATCGGCGATCTGGTCGACGTCACCGCTACCGTGCAGGAGTTCTTCGACTGGACCCAGCTGACCGGCTCGCCCGAGGTCACCATCGTCGGCACCGGTCCGTTGCCCGAGCCGGTCGCGCTCGACGAAACCCGCCCCTCGCCGGACCCGGACAACCTGAGCTGCCCGCTGACGCAGACCAACTTCGAGTGCTTCGAGAGCATGCGCGTCAGCGTCGCCACCGGCGTGGCGGTGACCGGCAACCAGCGTTTCGGTTCCGACCCCTATGCCGAGGCCTACGTCACGGCCAGTGGCATCCGTGCCCGCCGTGAGAAGGGGCTGCTGCCCACGGTGACACCGCCGGATCCCTCGCTCCCGGTGTGGGACGGCAATCCCGAGGTGTTCGAACTCGACGCTGACGGTGCCGGCGCCGTGCCCAATCCCACCGCGATCTTCGGCGGTGATTTGTTCGAGGCCATCGGTGTCATCAGCTACCAGTTCGGCAACTACGCGCTGCGGCCGACCGAGATCGTGCTGGTGGAAGCCGAGTTCGGCCCGGTCGCCGCGCCCGAAGGCGACGCCGAGCTGCGCGTCGGCTCGTTCAACGTACTCAACATGTGCCAGGAAAGCTGCTCACCACGACTGGAACGGGTGGCCGCCTACATCGACGAGGTGCTTCTCCTCCCGGACGTCATCGGCCTGCAGGAGGTGTGGACCGACCTTGGCCTGGACCAGCTGGCCGCCCATCTCAACACCCTGCATGGCACCGACTACGTGGGTTATCCGGGAATCGCCAACACCACCTCCGGCACCGGCATCCGCAACGCATTCCTGGTACGCGCGTCGCGCGTCGCTGTCACCCAGGTCCGCAACCTGGATGTCGATGTGATGATCACCGAGTGCAGCGGCACGCCACCGTGCGTTCTGCACGATCGTCCCCCGCAGTTGCTCGAGGGCACGTTCGACGGCCAGCCCTTCGCGGTGATGAACAACCACACGCGCTCCTTCATCGGCATCAACAATGCCCCGCCGAACGGACCGCGCGTGCGCTTCAAGCGCTTCGAGCAGGCCAAGTCCATCGCCCGCCTGGTGCAGCGCTTCCAACAGGGTCTGGAACTGGAAGGCGAGGAACCGGAGCCGACCGACACTGCCGACGTGCCGCTGATCCTGGTAGGCGACTACAACACCTTCGAGGTCACCGACGGTTACGTGGACGTGATCGGCGTCATCGCCGGCAGCTACGACAACAGCGAGAACGAGTACCAGCTCGACGACGACGGCATGGGCGGCACCGTCAACATCACCGACCCGCCGTTGCGCAACCTGGTGCTGGAAGTGCCGCTGGAAGACCGCTACTCCTACACCTTCGCCGAGAACCTGGGCACGATCCTTGGCGAGAATCCTCGTACCGCCGGCGCGATCCAGGTGCTCGATCATGGCTTGAGCTCGGTCACCGCCGACCCCTGGTGTCCGGAGCTGCACTATGGCCGCGGCAACGCGGACGCGCCGGGCGAGGTGTCGCAGAACGGCACCGGAGCGATCGGAAGTTCCGATCACGATGGCCTGGTGGTAAGACTGCGTACCGACCGTGGCGGCATCTGTGAGCCCGCGGCCGACCTGATGGTGGTGGTGACAGCGCCCGCCAGTCCGGTGGACGTTGGCAGCGTGGCCTCGTTCACGGTACAGGTCGAGAATGCGGGCCCCGACGCGGTAGCAGTGGAAACCAACACCGCCCTGCTGATCGCCATCGACGCACCGGCTGCGACCATCACCCTGATCCGTGACGGCCAGGACTTCTTCGACTGCAGCGATCCGGTGCCCGACACGGCGCAGTCCGCGCAGATTTTCTGTGATCTGACCTCGACCCTGGAACGGGACGAATTCGAGACCTTCACCGTCAACATCGCCGTGTCGGCCCCACTGTCCGGGGCAAGCCTTGCTGTAGCGGCGGCCGTCGATTCGGAATTCGACGATCCGCAACCCGCGAACAACAGCGACCAGGCGGCTGTCGATGTCGCCCTCGCCCCGGATGCGATCTTCAGCAACGGATTCGAATAGCTTTTCGCCGAATCCGCGGCCCCGACCGAGAGGTGCAGCCTGGCTGCACCTCTTTTTTTCGGCCTCGGCGAGTCTGCATTCCGGGGTCCGCGAACTGCCGCAAATGGTTGAAGGTGAAACTATTCCAGCCCTGGTGCGGCGCCATGGACCTGCCGCACGCGGGCCATTCTGGCCGACGTACGGCATCTTCCCCCCTTGACAGACACAATAGTTTGCATACTCTCACCCGCGGCAAGAGTTCCGGGGCGAGTTCGACGCGAGAGGCGCGGACCGCACCAGAACCGTAGCTCGACCGGGGGGTCGGCGACGGACATTCCTGTAACGTCCAGTCCTAATGTGGGGAGGTACCGAGTGATCTTCATGCGTTTGATCGCGCCAGTCCTGGCGCTCGTTCTTGCTATGCCCACGCTCGCTTCCGAGCTTCGCTACGCGGAGTTTCCGATCGAAGGCGAGTACATCGTCGTCCTGAAGGATGCCAGCGAATTCCCGGCCAGCGACCGCGCCAGCGGCCGCACCGACGTACGTTCGACGGCCGACAGCATGGCGCAGCAGCATCGCGTCGAGGTAGCGCAGACCTATGAGCACGCCCTGCGCGGCTTCCTGACCCGGGCATCGGACCGCGGCGCCGTGCAACGGCTGGTCAACGACCCGCGCGTAGCCTTCGTGGAGGAGAACGGTGAGGTCTTTCTCACCGCCACGCAGACCAACGCCACCTGGGGTATCGATCGTATCGACCAGCGCGATCGCCCGCTGAGCGGCACCTACACCTACAACACCACGGCGTCCAACGTCCGCGTCTACATCATCGACACCGGCATCCGCGCCAGCCACAACGAGTTCGGTGGCCGGGTCGGCGCCGGCTACACGGCCATCAACGACGGCAACGGTTCCAACGACTGCAATGGTCACGGCACCCATGTCGCCGGCACGGTCGGCGGCAGCACCTATGGCGTGGCCAAGGCGGTACGCCTGCACGCCGTGCGCGTGCTTGGCTGCAATGGCTCGGGCACCAACGCTGGCGTGATTGCCGGTATGGACTGGGTGACGGCGAATCACGTCAAGCCCGCAGTGGCGAACATGAGCCTGGGCGGTGGAGCTTCTACGGCCACCGACAATGCGGTCAACGGCATGATCAACGCCGGCGTCACCGTGGTGGTGGCCGCCGGCAACGAGAACCAGAACGCCTGCAACGTATCGCCGGCGCGCGTGGCCAACGCGATCACCGTGGGCTCGACCACCAGCACCGATGCACGTTCCTCGTTCTCCAACTGGGGCAACTGCGTCAACATCTTCGCTCCGGGCTCCAGCATCACCGCCGCATGGCACACCAGCAACACCGCGACGAACACCATCAGCGGCGCGTCGATGGCCTCGCCGCATGTAGCGGGTGTGGCGGCGCTGTACCTGGCGGACAACCCCTCGGCCACGCCGGCCACGGTACGCAACGCCATCTACAGCAACGCCAGCACCGGCAAGCTCAGCAGCATCGGCACCGGCTCGCCCAACCTGCTGGTCTATTCGCTGTTTGGCGGCGGTGGCGGCGATCCGCCTCCGAGCAACGACGAGCTCGGCAATGGCGCCTCTGTGGGCAGCCTTTCCGGAGCCCAGGGCAGCGAGCGGCGCTGGTTCACCAACGTTCCGGCGGGTGCGACCAACCTGGTCATCCGCATCTCCGGTGGCTCGGGTGATGCCGACCTGTACGTGCGCCGCGGTTCGCAGCCGACGACCTCGGCCTACGACTGCCGTCCGTACCTCAACGGCAACAACGAGACCTGCACCTTCGCTTCGCCGCAGTCCGGCACCTGGCACATCATGATCCGCGGCTACACCAGCTACTCCGGTGTCACGCTGCAGGTGAGCTGGGATGAGCCGTCGAGCGCTCCGTGCACCGGCTGCACCAAGTACTCAGGCTCGCTGTCGGGTACCGGCCAGGCACAGGTCCAGCCCAACGGCACCTACTACCAGTCCGCTGCGGGAACGCACCAGGGCTGGCTGGAAGGCCCGACCAACGCCGACTTCGACCTGGAGCTGTATCGCTGGAGCGGCTCGAGCTGGGTGCGTGTTGCGCGCTCCATCAACTCCAACTCCAGTGAGCACATCACCTACAACGGCACCAGTGGCTACTACTACTGGCGGATCGTTTCCTACAGCGGCAGCGGCAGCTACGACTTCTGGCTGAAGCGCCCCTGATTCATTCCTGACATTGCCATCATGGCGAACCCCGGCCGCGAGGCCGGGGTTTTCTTTTTCGCGCACGAGGGAAAGGCGGAAAAGGCGCATCGTCGCTACGGTCGCCCACAAGTGGGCCCCTGCAGCACACGGCGTTGCAGGAGGGGTTTCAGCCCCGACACGGGCATCGCCACGAAGCGAACGGACGGTCGCGG
>DAOMOD010000214.1:2189-7120 GCA_035444205.1 Lysobacteraceae bacterium | reverse complement strand
CCGCTGCTTCCGCGACGAGGCGCTGCGTGCCGACCGCCAGTTGGAGTTCACCCAGCTCGACATGGAGTTCGCCTGGGTCGGCGAGAACGAGGTGCAGGACACGGTCGAGGCGATGATCCGCGAGGTGCTGAAGGAAGTTGCCGACATAGACCTGCCCGATCCTTTCCCGCGCCTGTCGTATGCCGAGGCCATGCGTCGCTTCGGCTCGGACAAGCCCGATCTGCGCATCGACCTGGAACTCACCGATATCGCCGAGTGCGTGCGCGGCTGCGGCTTCAAGGTGTTCGCCGACTGGGCTGAAGCCGTCGACGGTCGTGTCGCAGCGCTGCGCCTGCCCGGTGGGGCCACCTGGTCGCGCAAGCAGATCGACGACATCGGCGCGCATGCGGCCAGGTTCGGCGCGAAAGGGCTCGCCTGGATCAAGGTCGAGGATCGCGCCAGGGGACGTGAGGGGGTCAACTCGCCGATCGCCAAGTTCCTCGACGACGCCGTGCTGGAAGCGGTGCTTGCCATTACCGGCGCGGAATCCGGTGACCTGCTGCTGTTCGGCGCAGGCCCATACCGGCAGGTGTGCGACTTCATGGGCGCAGTGCGGCTCAAGGCGGGCCACGATCTCGGTCGCGTGGAGAACGTCTGGAGGCCCCTGTGGGTGACCGACTTCCCGATGTTCGAGTACAACGCCGATGCGAAGCGCTGGGTGGCACTGCACCACCCCTTCACCGCACCGGCCATCGACGACATCGCCGACCTCACCCACAATCCGGGCCTGGCACTCAGCCGCGGCTACGACATGGTGCTGAACGGTCACGAGATCGGCGGCGGATCGATTCGTATCCACCGCCCCGACATGCAGCAGGCGGTGTTCGAACTGCTCGGCATCGACGAAGCCGAAGCGCGCACCAAGTTCGGCTTCCTGCTCGATGCGCTCAGTCACGGCGCGCCACCGCATGGCGGCATCGCCTTCGGCGTCGACCGCATTGCCGCGCTGATCGCAGGCTCCGAGTCGATCCGCGACGTCATCGCCTTTCCCAAGACCACCACCGCCCAGTGCCTGATGACTGGCGCACCTTCACCGGTGAGTGAGGAGCAGTGGGCGGAGTTGCATCTGCAATTGAAGCCGAAGGGTGATGACGACCGCTGAGTCGGGCTGGATCACTTGCTTGAGGCTCGGGACCCGGAACTCGGGAAAAGACTTCGGTCCGCAAGGGTGGATTCGGCCGCTTCGAGTCTGCACCGTGCTTCCCCCGGACCTACCATAGCGACGCCCCGTAGGAGCGCACCCTGTGCGCGACCATCCCGACGCATCGATGGCGCGCCCATGTCGCCCACGAGGTGGATTCGGCCGCTTCGCGTCTGCGCCGGGCTTCCCCCGGACCCACGGAAGCGACGCCCCGTAGGAGCGCACCCTGTGCGCGACCGTTCCGTCACGGCAACGTCGCGCCGGTGTCGCCCAACAGATCGGCGGCCGCAGGACGTAGGTCGGCACCACCGTGCCGACATCCTTTCGCCGCGCGCGCAACGGCGGCATGGTGATGCCGCCCTACGCTGAATCCCGGGCTCCCGCAATCAAATGACCTACGGTCATTGACAAGTGACCCAAGGTCATTTACGGTGCCGTTCAACTGACCCTCGGTCACTTGAACGGTTTTCCCAGCCATGGTCGTCCGCCAGCGCGCCACCCACGTCGAGGACAAGCAGGAACGCCGCGAGCATCTGCTCGATGCCTGCGAATGCCTGCTCTGTGAAAACCCCGAACGCGTGGTCAGTGTGGCCGAGGTGGCCGAGCGCGCGGGTCTGGCCAAGGGCACGGTGTATCTGTACTTCCCCAGCAAGGAAGAAATGCTGCTCGCCCTGCACCAGCGCCACGGCGAGGACTTCTTCCGCGAACTGATCGCGCTGCTCGAAGGGCCGGGTCCGGTGGATTTCGACGCAGTCATGGATGTCGCGCGCCGGCTGATCATCGAACTGCCCACCTACCTGCCGCTGGCCGGCCTGTGTTTCGGCACCATGGAGAAGTCCCTGCCCGACGACGCCAGCGTGGAGTTCAAGGCGCGCATGGCGGAACTGATGGGCCGCGCCGGCGCCGGCCTTGAACGGCATTTCCCCGTGCTTTCAGCGAGCGACGGCGCGGCATTGCTGACGCGCTCCTACGCCATGATCGTCGGCCTCTGGCAGATGCTGCACCCGCGTCCCGGCGTGGACGAGAAACTGGCTGCCCGCTGCGGCGGCTTCTTCCCGCGCGACTACGCCACCGAAATCGAATCCGGTCTGCGTGCCCTGTGGCTGGGCACGCAGGCAATGTCCGACGGCGCCACCACCTCCATCGGCGCCCACCCCAAGGAGCCCACCCAGTGAAAACCTTCCCCGCCGCCCTGCTGCTGGCCGTGCTGCTGGCCGGCTGCTCCAGTACCAGCATCACCGAAGTGCCGCCGCGCCCGGTGCAGACCCAGGCCGCGGTATTCGCCGCCGACCACCAGCGCGATGTCTATTCCGGCGAGATCCGCGCGCGCTGGGAGGCCGAGATCGGCTTTCGCGTCGCAGGCAAGATCGTCGAACGGCGCGTCGAAGTCGGCGAAACGGTGCGCAAGGGCCAGGTACTGGCACGCCTCGATCCGCAGGATCTCAATCTCGCCGCCGAGGCCACCCAGGCCCAGGTCGCCGCCGCCGAGACCGACCACCAGTGGGCGCGCAATGAGCTCGATCGACAGAAACAGCTTCTCGATCGCGGTCTGTCCGGTCAGGCCGCCTACGACCAGGCGCTGAACGCGTTCCGAAGCGCCGAAGCGCGCCTGGAACAGGCACGCGCCCAGCTCGCGGTAAGCCTAAACCAGGCCGGCTATGCCGAACTGCAGGCCGACCGCGACGGCGTGGTGACCGCCATCCGCGCCGAGTCCGGCCAGGTGGTCGCCGCCGGCCAGCCGGTGGTGCGCCTGGCGCAGCCCGAGGAAAAGGAAATCCAGATCAACGTGCCGGAAGGCCGCATCGATGCGCTGGCGCTCAACCGCGAGGTCTCGGTCGGTCTGTGGGCCGATCCCGATGCGCGTCTGATCGGCACCGTGCGCGAGATCGCACCGGGTGCCGACCCGCTGACACGCACCTACCCGGTGAAGATTGCCCTGCCCGCTGAAGCAGCGGCCGGCTTGCAACTCGGCATGACTGCCCGCGTGTCGGTGCCGCGCCAGGAGGGAGCGGTGGTGGCACTTCTGCCGATGACCGCGCTTTACACCCACAACGGCTCGCCCGCGGTGTGGGTGGTCGACCCTGAATCGCAGCGCGTCGCCTTGCGCAATGTGGCCATCGGCGAGTACCGCGAGGACGGCGTCACCGTGCTGTCCGGCATCGCCGACGGCGACCTGGTGGTGACCGCCGGCGTGCACCGCCTCTTGCCCGAGCAGCGCGTGCGCCTGGCGATGTTGCCGAGCCGCGGCTGAGTTCGATTTTCCTGTAGGAGCGGCGAAAGCCGCGATCAGCGGCGCCTGCCGAGCGTGCCATCGCGGCTTTCGCCGCTCCTGCAGGGGCCGCCTGAAGCGCTTCCATGATTCAACCCGGGCCCACCCGCCCCCGCATGGATCACAGGGACGTGATCCGCGCGGACCGCAACGGATGACCCCATCGTGAGCCGATTCAACCTTTCCACCTGGGCCCTCAGGCACCGCGCGCTGGTCCTCTACGGCGTGCTGGTCACCGCCATCGCCGGCGCCGTGTCCTACACCCAGCTCGGCCAGAGCGAGGATCCACCGTTCACCTTCAAGGCGATGGTGGTCACCACGCACTGGCCGGGCGCCACTGCGGAGGAGGTCGAACGCCAGGTCACCGACCGCATCGAACGCAAGCTTCAGGAGCTGTCGCACCGCCTGGAGTTCACGCGCAGCTACTCCAAGCCCGGCGAGTCCTTCGTGTTCGTGATGATGCGGGACAGCGCGCCGGCCGCGGTGGTGCCCGACACCTGGTACCAGGTGCGCAAGAAGGTGGGCGACATCCGCCACCAGTTGCCGGCCGGTGTGGTCGGGCCGTTCTTCAACGACGAGTTCGGCGATACCTTCGGCAATATCTACGCGCTGACCGCCGACGGCTTCAGCTACGCCGAACTCAAGGACTGGGCGGACCGCCTGCGCCTGGAACTGCTGCGCGTACCGGAGGTGGCCAAGGTGGAGCTGTTCGGTGTGCAGGAGGAACGCATCTGGATCGAGATTGCCAACACGCGCCTGGCCACCCTTGGACTCGATCTGCGCGAACTGGCCGCAACCCTTGAGGCGCAAAATGCGGTGACCACCGCAGGTGCCTTCCATACCGACGACGAGACCATCTACCTGCGCACCAGTGGCGATTTCGATTCGGTGGAAGCGATCCGCGAGCTCTCGGTACGGGTCGGCGACCGTACCTTCCGACTGGGCGACATTGCCGAAGTGCGTCGCGGCTACGTCGATCCACCGCACAGCAAGCTGCGTGTCGATGGCGTGGAGGCGCTCGGCATAGGCATCTCGATGGCGCAGGGCGGCGACATCCTGCGCCTCGGACGCGCGCTCGACCGGGAGATGGCGCGGCTCACCGGTGAACTGCCGGTCGGCATCGAGATCCAGCAGGTGGCCAACCAGCCACGCGCGGTGCGCACTTCGGTCAACGAGTTCCTGAGGGTGCTGGCCGAAGCGGTGATCGTGGTACTGCTGGTCAGTTTCTTCAGCCTGGGCTGGCGCTCGGGCCTGGTGGTGGCGCTGTCGATCCCGCTGGTGCTGGCCGGCACCTTCGCTTCCATGCATTACCTCGACATCGGTCTGCACAAGATCTCGCTCGGCGCGCTGGTACTGGCCCTGGGTCTGCTGGTGGACGATGCCATCATCGCCATCGAGATGATGCAGGTGAAGCTGGAACAGGGCTACGAACGCATGAAGGCGGCCAGTGCCGCCTACGACATCACCGCTTTCCCCATGCTC
>DAOMOD010000214.1:0-2179 GCA_035444205.1 Lysobacteraceae bacterium | reverse complement strand
CGGTACCCTGGTCACCGCCGCCGGCTTCCTGCCGATCGCCACCGCGGCGTCCGCCACCGGCGAGTACACCCGCTCGATCTTCCAGGTGGTGGTGATCGCCCTGCTGCTGTCGTGGATCGCCGCGGTCATCGTGGTGCCCTGGCTCGGCTACCGGCTGCTGCCCGAACCCGGGAGCGCACGGCACGAAATCGACGAGTCGGCGGTCTACCAAACCCCGTTCTATCTGCGCTTCGGCCGCCTGGTCGGCTGGTGCGTCGATCACGCGAAGACCGTGGTCGCCGCCGCCGTGCTCGCCTTCGTGCTGGCGATGGCGGGCTTCGGCATGGTGCCGCAGCAGTTCTTCCCCTCCTCGACGCGCCTCGAATTGCTGGTCGACCTGCGCCTCGCCGAGGGCAGCTCCTACGCCGCCGCCGAGGCGCAGGTGAAGAAGCTGGAAGGCGTGCTCGCGCAGGAATCCGGCATCGAGTCCTATGTCGCCTACGTCGGCACCGGCGCGCCACGCTTCTACCTGTCGCTGGACCAGCAACTGCCTGCCCGCAACTTCGCCCAGTTCGTGATCAACACGAAAAGCGTGCGCGAACGCGAAGCGCTGCGCGATCGCCTGATCGGATTGTTCGAGAGCGACTTCGGTGTATTGCGCGCCTCCATCAACCGGCTGGAGAACGGGCCGCCGGTGGGGTATCCGGTGCAGTTCCGGGTGTCGGGCAACGACCCTGTCACGCTGCGCCGGCTCGCCCGCGAAGTAGCTGCCGTGATGCGCGGCCATCCGCACCTGTCCAACGTACATCTGGACTGGGACGAAATGAGCAAGTCGATCCGCATCGACATCGACCAGGACAAGGTACGGCTGCTCGGCATCACTTCCCAGGACATCAGCCTGTTCCTCAACAACGCGCTGCAGGGCTCCATCGTTACCCAGTACCGCGAGGGTGACGAGCTGATCGCGGTGGCGCTGCGCGGCCCGGCCGAGGAGCGCGCCTCGCTCAGCCTGCTGAAGGATCTCGCCATCCCCACCGCTACCGGGCAGAGTGTGCCGCTGGCGCAGATCGCCACCATCGACTACGGCTTCGAGGACGGCCTGATCTGGCGCCGCAACCAGGTACCGACCATCAGCGTGCGCGCCAACCTGTACGGTGGCGTGCAGCCTCCGGTAGTCACCGCCCAGATCGAGCGCGAATTGGCCGATCTGCGCACGCGCCTGCCGCTCGGCTTCCGCCTGGAAACCGGCGGTACCGTGGAGGAATCGGCCAAGGGCGGCGCCTCGGTGGCGGCCGGCGTGCCGCTGTTCGTGTTCGTGGTGCTGACCGTGCTGATGATCCAGTTGCAGAGCCTGTCGCGGGTGCTGCTGGTGGTGGCGACGGCGCCGCTCGGCATGATCGGCGTCACCCTGTTCATGCTGGTGCTGCAACAACCCTTCGGTTTCGTCGCCATGCTCGGCACCATCGCCCTGTCCGGGATGATCATGCGCAACTCGGTGATCCTGGTGGATCAGATCGAGGCCGACCTTGCGCGCGGCGCGGCGCGGCGCGAGGCCATCGTCGGCGCCACCGTGCGCCGCTTCCGACCGATCATGCTGACCGCGCTGGCCGCCATCCTGGCCATGGTGCCGCTGTCGCGCAGCGAGTTCTTCGGACCGATGGCAGTGGCCATCATGGGCGGCCTGTTCATCGCCACCGTGCTCACCCTGCTGTTCCTGCCGGCGTTGTACCAGGCCACCATCCGTCCGCGTGCGGAACCTGTCGTCGCTTCGAATTGATGCTTGGAGCGCCTGCAGCGCGGGTGGTTGTGTGGTCCATGACCTGGGTTCCGTCCGCCCTCCGGCGGCCGGGTTACTTCTCTTTGCTCGTCCCAGTACTGTCCGGAAAGAGTTCGTCCAGAGCCGGGAGTTTCGGTTGGAACGCATGATCGCGGCTGTCGCCGCTCCTGGGCACGGCGTTGCAGGAGGGGATTCAGCCCCGACACGGGCATTGCCACGAAGCGATGGGACGGTCGCGGCTGAAGCCGCTCCTACACGAGCACGGCGTTGCAGGAGGGGATTCAGCCCCGACCGCGGAGTGGCTACGAAGCGATGGGACGGTCGCGGCTGAAGCCGCTCCTACACGAGCACGGCGTTGCAGGAGGGGATTCAGCCCCGACCGCGGAGTGGCTACGAAGCGATGGGACGGTCGCGGCTGAAGCC
>DAOMOD010000213.1:0-7138 GCA_035444205.1 Lysobacteraceae bacterium | reverse complement strand
AGGATGTGCTACCGGAGGTGCGCATCCATCGCGAGATCTACCGCACCCGCCCCGACGTGTGCGGGATCGCCCGCGTGCAGCCGCCAAAGACCATGAGCCTGAGCGTTCTTGGGCGCACGCCGGTGGCCTGCCACGGCTTCGGCGCCTACTTCCATCCCGCGCCATCGCTGTGGGACGACCCGATGCTGGTGCGCTCTGACGACCAGGCCGTGGCCCTGGCCGTGCACATGGGCAGTGCGCGCGCGATCGTGATGCGCGGCAACGGCGCGGTGCTGGTGGGCGACTCGCTGCAGATGGCGGTGGTGCTGGCCTGGTATCTGGAAGACGCCGCGCGCGTGGAACTTGACGCACTCGCGACGGGCCTGGACCCGGTGCGCTTCACCGACGTTCAGTGTGCCTCGCGCGCCGTCTGGACCGGGCGCCTGCTCGAACGCATGTGGAACTACCTTACCCACGGCGATCCGGAGCTCTGAAGGCTGTTGTCACGAGCACAGCGAGGAGTCTTCTTTTCAGCAGTACGACGAGATCTCTCGGTGCGTGCGGGATGGCAGACGCACGCAACCGGCCGGACACATCGGCTATCCCACTCCCCAACCAAGGGCAAGACCATGAAGAAGACCACGCTGATCCTCGGCTTTCCGATCCTGCTGGCGCTCGGCGCCGCGGGACAAGTGCATGCCGCCAACATCTGCGCCAGCACTGACGATGCGCACGTGGTCCAGGACTACTACGCCAACGTGCGCCCGGGTGCGCCACCACCGCCGGTCAGCCGCCTGTTCCGCATGGAGGAGACGCGTGTGGTGAGCGGGCTGAAGGCGGAGGAAGCCTACGGCGTGCGCTCGGACCGCGTGTTCTTTGACCAGGTCTGGAAGTCTGTTGACACCTGGGGCGCGGACACCAGGATCGGTCTGGTCTTCACCTCCGGCGGCATGCATGCCTGGAACTTCCCGAGCACCGTGCCGCAGACACAGGCCTCGACCAGCCCGATCTGGTACGACATGTACGCCGACCATGGCGCCGGCGTGCATGGGCACATCACTCCGCATGAAGTCGACCAGATCTGGGCGCTGCAGCTGCCAACCAAGGAGGCTGGCAAGTTCACCCGCATCCTCGGCTTCTACGGCAAGGACGGCCACCTGATCGTCGGCCTATACGTGTCCGAAGGCGTCAAGGACTTCGACCCGAAGGCAGTCGCCGGCTTCGAACGCACGCGCGAGTTGCTGAAGACGCGCCCACGCATCTGCCAACGCGGCTGAGTGGATTCTGCCGGCCTCTGGCCGCCCGCAATGACGAGCGGTTGGCTGGCGCTTGGTGGTCCCGCCCTGGCCGCCGCGACTCAGGCCGCGTCGGATTTCTCGGCCTGCATCCGTGCCAGGGCGCCGCGCACTACGTCGTAGGTGTGCATCAGGTGCTCCTCGGTCAGGCGGCAGGCTCTCAGCGCGTTGCGGCCGATCGCCGCCTCGAAGATCGCCACGTGTTCGTCGTGGATGAAACGGCGACCCTGGGAGTAGTTCAGCGACACCCGACGGTAGCGCTCGGCCTGCTGGTAGAGCAGCTCCTGCAAGCGGATCAGCCACGGGGATTGGCAGGCAGAGACCAGCGCGGTGTGGAAGGCGTGGTTGCGGTCCTCCCAAAGACGGAGCGTGTCTTGCGACACGGGCTGCTGCATGCCCGAAGGACCACCCTCTACCTGAGATAGTTCGGCGAAGGCATCGCGCACGGCGCGCTCCCAACCATCGTCGCCGTTCTCGATCGACAACCGTAGCGCCTCGGTTTCCACCAGTGTGCGGACGCGTGAGATGTCGTCCAGCTCCTCCAGCGACAGTGGTGCGACCCAGAAGCCTCGCTGGTCTTCGGTCTTGACCAGTTGGTCACCGGCCAGCGGCGCCAGTGCCTCGCGCAGTGGCGACATGCCGATGCTGTACTGCTGCACCAGCGATTCGAGCTTGAGCTTGCTGCCCGGCTGCAACGCGCCGCTGACGATGTCGTGGCGAAGTCGATGATAGGCACGGCGGGCAAGCGTCCGACCCGAGGCGATGGTGGCTTCTTCGTTCATTCGTAGGAGCATGGTCTGGTCAATTTCGAAAATCAACAGGAGCCCCTCTTGGGACGCAAGTCCTCGGCCGGAGCATTGCCCAACGGGAGCCCGCCTGCGGTCATGCGGGAGTTGCCTACAAATATCGAATTATTGACCAGCAACCCCCTAGCTTTTCCGCGATCACCTCATCAAATCGATAAAAATATCGTAATTTTATTGACAGGGCCCTAGAACGATGTTGTGATCGCCCCGTGACCGGCCCCGTCCCGGAACGCTTCTGCAACGATCCAACAGGGGCCGGTGGTCGAGGCGCCAGAACAAATTTCATCGCTAATCAGCCCGGGGAGGGCAAGCCTGTGACGCACAGCAAGAAGACGGTGGGAGTGGGAAGGTTCGCCGGTAGTATCAGCCTGCTGGCGATGAGCATCTCCGGTGCGCTGTACGCGCAATCGCCTGCGGACGCTGAGCAGCCGCAGTCGCTGGACGCGGTGATCGTCACCGGCACCAACATCCGTGGTGCGCTCCCGGCGGGCAACGAAGTGCTGGTAATCGGCGCCGAACAGATCGAGGCTAGCGGCAAGGCCACGGTCGGCGACTTCCTGCGCGAGATCCCGGCCAACTTTGCCGGCGGCGTGGGCATGAGCGACAACATCCAAGGCGCAGACAGCAGCGTAGCCGGCTCCAACATGACTGGTGGCCAAGGCGTGAACCTGCGCGGCCTGGGTGCGCTGTCGACCCTGGTGCTGGTCAATGGTCGCCGCGTCGCCGCCGCCGGCCAGTACGGCGACTTCGTTGATATCTCGACCATCCCGAGCAATGCGGTCGACCACATCGAGATCCTGCTCGACGGCGCATCGGCGGTGTACGGCTCCGACGCCGTCGGCGGCGTTGTCAACATCATCCTCAAGCGAAGCGACGATGGTGCGCGCACCACCGTGCGCCTGGGCCACGCCACCGAGGCCGGCAACAACCAGCTCCAGATCGGCCAGAGTTGGGGTACCCGCTGGGACGGCGGTGGTCTTATCGTCGGATACGAATACAGCGAGCAGGACGCCGTGGCGGCAAACGACTTGGGCATCTACCGATTCGGCAGCGATTTCAGCGACCGTGGTGGTGTCAACTGGCGACGCGCCGGTGCGCGTGCCGGCGCGGCCGCGAACCAGTTCAACGCGCCGACTGCCAACGGCTGGGGTACACCGGCGCGGCGCGTAAGCGGCACCGGGTTGGTTGCCGTCACGGACGGTGTCGGCAACACCTACGACGCTTGGGACATGGTGGACCTGCTGCCGGAAAGTGAGCGCCACAGCGCGTTCTTCGGCTTCGAGCACTCAGTCGGTGAATCCACCTCGCTATACGGCGACCTGCGATACAGCCAGCGCCGAGGCTCGTACAACCAAGGCTACCAGGCGTTGTTCGGCACTCTCGGCCCGAACAACCCACACTTCATCCCCGGGGTGGCCAACAACTACGGCGTGCTGATCGACGATCGTCCCCTACAGCGTGAAGTCGGTGTAGATAGCTTCGCCGCAGCCTTTGGCGCGGACTTCGCGCTTGCCGGCAGTTGGCGCGGCGAAGCCACACTGAGCTACAGCCGGGAGGAGCAATTCCGCAACTCCAATGTGCAGCGCAACGCCAACATCTACGACTATCTGCCCACGCCCGCCGGCGGCATGGCGCAGGCGCCAACGGCGATCCAGTGCAGCCAAGGCCTCACGCCCAACTTCTCCGCTGCCGCGCAAGCCTATTGCGCCGGATTGAACTACGCCGCGTTCAATCCATGGACCACGCAGCCGCTGTCCGACCAGGTGTTGTCGCAGTTGATCGGCTACGAGAACCTCGATTTCACCTCATGGCTGGCACAGGCCAGCTTCAAGGTCGATGGCGACCTGCTCCAGATGGGCGGTGGGACCGCCAAGCTGGCCGCGGGTATTGATTTCCGCCGCGAGAATATCGGCGGCGAACTGGACTTCAACTGGCGTTCGGCCTCGAACCAGCAAGAAGTGTTCGGCACCACCAAGCGCGACGTCGGCGCGTTGTTTGCCGAGCTGGCGTTCCCGCTGATCGGCAAGTCCAACGAGAAGGCCTTCGCCAAGAAGCTCGATGTCTCGTTGGCCGGGCGTTATGAGCGCAGCGACGGCATGGGCGACTTTTCCACCTTCAACCCGAAGGTGGGCATCGACTTCAAGCCGACCGACGGCTTGACCCTGCGCGGTAGCTGGGGCACCTCGTTCCACGCCCCGCCGATGCGCTACGCCTACAACGGCGTGCAGCCGATCACTGGCGGCAACGGTGCTTTCCTGCGCGCCGACCTGTATCGTGCGCCCTGCAACACCACGATGGTGCCGCTCAACGGTGTCTCCAATACCGCCGCCGGCTGCACCTTCACCGCGATCGTGGTCTCCGGCGGCGCGGGGCCCACGCTGCGCCCGGAGGAAGCAGAGACCTGGACTCTGGGCTTCGAATGGAAGCCGGAATGGGCGCCGGGGCTGAAGATTGGCGCAAGTTACTTCAACCTGAAGGTCGACGACCGCATCGTGCGCATCCAGGCCGGTCAGCTTGGCGGCATCCTCAACCAGCTGTTCACCACCGGCAGCACGCCGTACATCGACGGCCTGGAAATCAACCCGGACACGGCGCGGGTGCAGGACATCATCAACAACGATCCGCGCTACCTCGGGCAGCTCGGTGCCGGTCCGGTCCAGAGCGCGGCGGACGTGGCGATGATCGTCAACGCCACCCAGCTCAACTTGGCCTCGCTGAAGATGGATGGCGTGGACTTCAACCTCAGCTACGGATTCGACACCAGCTACGGTGGATCGTTGGAGTTCTTCAATCGTGGCACCCTGCTGCGCTCCTACGAGATCGAGGCCACGCCCGGTTCTGGCTACGTCGATCGGCTCGGCAAGTACAGCGCGGCCGACGGCTCAAGCCCGGTCAAACTGCGATCGATGCATGGCGTGAACTGGTACTACGGCAATCTCAACGCGTCGCTGACGATGAACTACGTCGATGACTATGAGTGCATCGCCGGATGCTTTGTGCCCAATGCTCTGGGCATGCCGGTGGCTGCGACATCGCCGGTCAAGGTCAAGGCATGGAAGACCTTCGACTTCCATGTCGGCTACAACCTGTCCGGAATCGGCGGATTCTTCAATGATTCACGGGTGAACTTCACCACAGTCAACTTCACCAACGCAGCACCACCGTTCTTCGACACCGGCACCAACGCGACGGTCGATACGCTGCCCGATCCCTATGACCCCGCGAACGCGACGGCATTCGGCCGTACGCTGGTCCTGTCATTCGACAAGCGCTGGTGATCCCTAAAGACTGCGGGGTGTCCCCGCTCCGAATCCGGAAAGACGCATGATCCGCGACCTCCGCCCTTTCGCCGCCGCGACACTGCTGTGTTGCGGTGGATGGCTGCCCATCGCCACCGCACCATCGCGCGCCGCTGAATCCCCGCCCTCGGCAACCGCTACGATTCAGATGGCTGAGGTCCGACTGCCGCAATCCCGACAATGGACCATGCGCGCCACCGGCAGCGATCGCGAGTACACGATCTACGTTGCGGTGCCGGAGGGACCCGCGCCCGAGGGCGGCTACGCCACGATCTACGTGCTCGACGCCAACACGATGTTCCTGACTGCGGTCGAAGCCGTGCGCTCTTACACGCGCCGCCGAGACGCAGGCCCAGAGACGCATGTGATCGTTGTGGGTATCGGGTATCCGGAAGGCGTAGACATCCCATCGGCACGCACGTTTGATCTAACGCCGGAAGTGTACGAGCCGCGCAATCGACATCCATCTGGCGGCGCTGATGCCTTCCTTGACTTCATCGTCAATGAGCTCAGGCCACGCATCGCCCGAGAATTTCCAGTAGATCCCTACCGCCAGGCGCTGATGGGACACTCCTACGGCGGACTGTTCGCAATTGGCACTCTGACCAGCCGACCCGAAGCTTTCCAGACCTACGTCGGCATGAGCAGTTCGTTCTGGTTCGGCAACCATGATCTGAGTCAGCGCGTGGAAGCCTTCGCTCAAGCACGCACGGCAGGTGCGCAGCCGACGCGCGTGCTGCTGACAGTAGGGGAGTTCGAGCAACGTCCCCGCCCGGAAGAATGGTGGCGTGATCCGAAACGGGCGGCAGACGCAGCCAAGGATCTCGAATGGCGCGGACAGTCTACGCACGCATTGGAGGCTGCGCGGCAACTATCGCAGGCACCCGGAATCCTTGTGGATTACCAGGAAATTGCTGGAATGGATCACGGCACGGTGATCCCGGCTGCGATCGGTCTCGGCATCGATTTCATCCTCAACGGACCGCGCGAGGTGCCTGCTGTACCCACCGGAGAGGAGTACTTGCAGCTCGGCGCAGAAGGACGTTACCGCCTACGGATGCAGGTTCGTGCACTTCCCGATCTGCACCGCGTTCCTTGGCTCAACGGGCTCAAAGCATCCCTCGGCAAAGACCTCGACAGCGCAACGCGGACGAAGCTTCATGAAGAACGGCAGCAAATGGATATCCAGTACGGCAGCCGTCCGCGGGCGGTGAACGTCGATTGAAGTTCGACAAGCAAGCCATTCCTGAAAGAGTTGCAAGGATTGTTGGTTGGTAATGCATGTTTGTGACGCCTCACCGGGCCTGAGGGATCTCAGGTTCAGATGCGCCTCCGTACCAACAGCGCAAGGCAACCTTCGATTCGCTGCAGCCAAGAGTCATGGTGCAGGCATCGCGATAAGATGATTCAGATGCTCATGCAGACACGTAACCCAGGCACGTAACCCTCATCGGCAGAGAAATCCTGAAACAGGGCGTCGTGCGAGACAGACCCCTTGAATTGGGCGATCGTAGGCGCTATCGGGAGTAATGAAGGCACCGATCTTGCATGGCGGATCCTTCGATCATGCGCGATACGTGGACAAGTTCGAACCGGCGATCCGGGCGACCGCGTTCCCCTTATGTACTTAAGCTTGGCCCCTGGTGATGACAGCCCGTCGTGGATGTGTCGCCCAGCTTGCGCGCGTTGCCCTTCACCCAAAGATTCAGCAGCTCGACCAGCGCCGAGAAGCCCATCGCGCCGTAGATGTAGCCGCGCG
>DAOMOD010000212.1:0-7156 GCA_035444205.1 Lysobacteraceae bacterium | reverse complement strand
GTCCTCGTTGGATGACTAACATTCAACTCGGTCCAGGGAACCTGGGGCAAGACAGTGGGGTTCAATCGAATACAGAAGTGCGTAAGGGAACACGCGCGTGAGGCATCGACGAATGTCCTGCTCCAGAATCCCATAGGCCGACGGCTGTGCCACGAGCTTCTGGATTGCGGTTTCCACGCTCGCGATGAAACGCTGCTCCAGTCCCTGCTGAACCTTTGCATAGTACCGAGCCGCGTCCTCAAGCTCGGCAAGAGCTTCAGGATGAAACTCATAGTTCATCGCTCTACGGCGCGGCGAACACGCTCCAGGGCTTCCGGACCGGGAATGCCCCTGACCAGGCCGTTGCGCACTTCATCCCTGCGCCGTATGGCCTCAGCCGCCCAAAGCGCCTGGATCTCCTGATCTTCGGCCGGATCAAGACTCTCAACCAGCCGGTCAGCCAGTAGCGCCCTGGCTTCGCTTGGGAGCGAGAGGGCTGCTTCCGTCAGTTGCTCGATAGTGATTGTCATGACCGCAGCATACGACCCCGCTGTGGCGCGCTCAAGAAGTTGTCGCTCGCCCTTCCCTGCAAGGACGCGTGTTGCGTGGGGCAGGCGGTGACGTTCGACCCGACGCGGGTGGTTCGAGACGGCGCCTGCGGCGCCTCCTCACCACGAACGGTTGTGGGGACCCTCCTGCTCCCTGCTCCCTGCTCCCTGCTCCCTGCTTCCTGCTCCCTGCTCCCTGCTCCCTGCTCCCTGCTCAACTCGCCCGGCGCTTGTGTTTGGCTTCGTCGTTGCGGAGCTGGCGGATGCGTTCGAAGTAGCCGTCCTCGATGCCGGTGACGTATTCGCCGGTAAAGCAGGAGGAATCGAAGGTGGTGAGGCGCTGTTTTGGGCCGGCCACGGCGGCTTCCAGGTCTTCGATGTCCTGGTAGACCAGCCAGTCGCAGTCGAGCAGGGTCTGCACTTCCTCTTCGCTGCGGCCATGGGCAATCAGTTCCTCGGCCGCCGGCATGTCGATGCCGTAGATGTTGGGGAAGCGCACCGGCGGCGCCGCCGAGGCCAGGTACACCTTGCGCGCACCGGCCTCGCGCGCCATCTGGATGATCTGCCGGCTGGTGGTGCCGCGCACGATGGAGTCGTCCACCAGCAGCACCACGCGGTCCTTGAACTCAAGGTGGATGGGATTCAGCTTGCGACGCACCGATTTCACCCGCTCGCCCTGCCCCGGCATGATGAAGGTGCGGCCGATGTAGCGGTTCTTGATGAAACCTTCGCGGTACTTCACGCCCAGCACATTGGCCAGTTCCAGTGCCGAGGTGCGGGAGGTGTCGGGAATGGGGATGACGGTGTCGATGTCGTGGTCGGGCCGCAGGCGCTGGATCTTCTCGCCGAGCTTGATGCCCATGCGCATGCGCGCCTTGTGTACCGAGACATCCTCCATCATGGAGTCGGGCCGGGCCAGGTAGACGAACTCGAAGATGCACGGCGAATGCCGTCCCGGCGTGGCGCAGACTTCGCCGAACAGTTCTCCGCGCGCAGTGATCACCACGCACTCGCCCGGACGTACATCGCGCATGCGTACGTAACCGAGCAGGTCCAGCGCCACGCTCTCGGAAGCCACCGCGTACTCGATGCCTTCGGCCGTTGCGCGCTGGCCGAGTACCAGGGGGCGTATCCCGTGCGGATCGCGAAACGCCACTACGCCCAGCCCAAGCACCATGCTGACCGCCGCATAGCCGCCGATGCAGCGCCGGTGCACACCGGCTACGGCGGCAATGGCTGCCTGCGGGTTGAGGGTGGGCTGCGCGGCCAGTTCGTGGGCGAAGACGTTGAGAAGCACCTCAGAGTCGGACTCGGTATTGACGTTGCGGCGGTCGGTCTCGAAAACCTGCCGACGCAGGTCCTCGGTGTTGATCAGATTGCCGTTGTGCGCCAGTGCGATGCCGTAGGGCGAATTGACGTAGAAGGGCTGGGCTTCGTCGTAGCCTTCCGAGCCCGCTGTGGGGTAACGGCAGTGGCCGATGCCGACGCGACCGCTGAGCAGGCGTATGTCGTGCTCGCCGAACACGTCCTTCACCAGGCCGTTGCCCTTGTGCACGCGGATGCGGCCACCATCGGCGGTGGCGATGCCGGCGGCGTCCTGACCGCGGTGCTGCAGCACGGTGAGCGCGTCGTACAGCGAGGCGGAGACCTCGTTGCGGCCGACGATGCCAATGATTCCGCACATGGTTTCAGGTCTTCAGATGGTCAGCCGGAGCCGGGCGCCGATTCGGGAACGACCGGCATGGAGGGGTAATACAGTTTGGCGGCAAACGGCTCGGGCAGCCAGTGCGCCGTCCACAGCGCCACCCGCTCGAAGGCCGGCAACAGTTGCGACTGCTGCCACCACGGATCGCGTGGGAAAGGCGTGAAACCGAGCAGCAGCACCAGCGCCACCACCACCGCCGCACCGCGCCCCAGGCCGAAGACCAGACCCAGCATGCGATCGGTGCCGGACAGTCCGGTACCCTTGACCAGCCGCGACAGCAGCCAGCCCAGCAGCCCGCCCACCACCAGCACGACGATGAAGACCCCGGCGTAGGCCAGGGCGATGCGGGCAGACGGCAGGTCGATGGCATCGCCGAACCAGGCCGCCACCTGGGGGCCGAACATGAAAGCTGCGGTGAAGGCGGCGGCCCACACCAGCAGGGCGAACACTTCGCCCAGGAACCCACGCACGGCGCCGATCAGCACCGACAGGGCGATGATGGCGATGATGGCGATGTCGGCCCAGTTCATGCGCGCGTGTCTCAAGCTCCAGCCCTTCGCCTGGCTCCGCACCGGCCACGCTGCGCCCATTGGCGTCCGGCGACTCCAAGGCGGTGGACCCCGGCTTGCTTCGATGACGACACGGCTTCGCTCAAGCGAACGCTGGAGCCCAGTGACTTCAAGACGCGCGATCCCGGCTTGCACCGGGCTGACGTCCTATTCACCCGCGCCCCGAAATGCATGCATGACGCGCATCAGGGATGCGCCACCACCAGCCCGTCGAGCTGGAAACGTGAACTCAGCGAGGCCTTCAGGCGGTCGGCCTGGTCGCGATCTGCCTCCGGACCCACGCGCACGCGCCAGTTGGGACCGCCGTTGCCGTCCAGGCGCTGCACGTAGGCGGCAAAGCCACCCTGACGCAGGCGGTCGCGCAGGGCATTGGCGTTCTCCTCCTGGCCAAACACACCGACCTGCACCGCCCAGCCGGCGGCACGACCGGGCGAAGGGTCGGCAGACGCTGCGTCCGCCAGTTCACTGATGGTGGCATTCAAGTCGCTCACCGCCCGCTGCGCGGCCAGGCGCACCTGATCGGCTTCGGTGCGGGTGCGGTAGGGGCCACTCCTTACCCGCGATAGTGTGCGGCCATTCGCGGTCACCTGGTCCACCTGGGCGCGGATGCCCGCGGCCTGGAGGCGCTGTACCAGGCCGTCGGCGTTGGCGCGCTGACCGAAACTGCCCAGGTTGACCACGAAGCGCCCTTCCGCCGCGCTCGCGGGGAGGCGCGTCGTGGGCTGGCGTTCAACGGGAGAGGCGGGTGGCGGTTCCGTGCGCGGCGCGGGCGGCTGGGCGGCGCCGGAGATGTCCTCGCCGGTCAGGGCGTCGATGCGTGGGGGCACCTCGACTTCCAGTGTGGCGATGGGCTCCTCGGCGGGCAGTGCCACTGCGGGTCGATCCGCGGGGTCCGCCTGCGGCTGTCCGCCATCCAACGGCAGCACGCGTGTCTCGAACCGGCGATCCGGTGGCGGCGGAATCTCCACCCGCATCGCCTCACCGGAAGGCGGCGACGGGCTGTCCAACAACATGGGCAGGAAGATCACCGCCAGTGCCACCAGCACGGCGGCACCTAGCAGACGTTGTTTCAGGGCGGGGTCCATACGTCGGCGCGGTCGGGGGGAGTGGACAAATTATAGCCGCAGCGGACATTTGCGCCGGCTGAACGGCGAAGGCGCCGATCAGCGCGTGGTTTCAGGCGCCCACCCGTGGACGACGGCGCGTAGGGCGGCATCACCATGCCGCCGACTTGTCGGTCCGCGTGCACGCGGTGTCGGCACGGTGGTGCCGACCTACGGCTGCGGTGGCAGGCGGCCGGCCGTCAGCGACTTGGGCGCGGTAACGATGCCACGGGACGGTCGCGCACAGGGTGCGCTCCTACAGGGCGGTCATGCCGATGGCGCGCATGACGGCCTCCACGGTGATGAAGGATCCGAAGGCCAGTACGCGGCCGTCGGGCCCGGCGGCATCGCGCGCGGCCTTGAGCGCGGCGGCGGGATCGGGATGCAGTGCGGCGACGCTGCCACGCAGGGCCTCGCGACAGCGGTTGAACAGCGCCGCCGCCGGCAAGCCGCGCGGGCTCAAGCGGTGCAGGCCGGCGATGTGCCATTCGTCGATGTGCGGCGCCAGCACGGCCACCATGGCCGCGGCGTCCTTGTCGTCCAGCGCACCGAAGACAGCGACGCTGCGACGTGTCGGCGGTGTCGCGAGCTCGCGTTCCTCACAACCGTCCGTAGCGAGGGCGTCGAGACGCCGCTGTGGCGCGTGCCGCGGACTGACTGTGCGCGCCGGAGCGCGCACGAACGCCGTAGGCGGCCCGAAGGGCGGCAGGCAGGACGACTGCCGTAAGACGGGCGAAGGCGTAGTCGACACCTTGGCCTGCCCTGAGCCTGTCGAAGGGTCGAGCCCGGCTGAGGGGTTCGACGCACTGCGTCGGACGGGCAGGGCAGGAAGCCCTGCCCTGGTACTGTCGGCGGAGCAGGATTGCGCAGCCGAGAGGGCGCGCGCCACAGAGAGCGTATCGGCGTCCGCAGCAGGAGGGTTGTGAGAAACGCGGGCTAGCCATTCGGCAAGCTGCGTGGCGGCATGCGGATTGTGGGCCACGTCGACGATCACCTCGGGTGCATGCGCAAGCACCTGCAGGCGACCGGCGATGCGCGTTGCCATCAGGCCGCGCGCCGCGCTTCCGTCGGCAATCAGATCGCGCTCACCGAGCGCTTCCAGAACCGCCAGGCTGGCGGCCGCGTTGCCGATCTGCGCGGGCGCCGCCAGCGGTGGGCGCGGAAATACCGCCTCCGGCAGCGCCCTGCCCTGCCAGGCGAAGCCGTCCTTCCATGCACGGAAACGATAGTCGCGACCGGCGCGCCACAGGTCGGCACCGAGCTGGTCGGCCACTTCTAGCAGGCTGGCAGGCGGATCGGGGTCGGCCACGACCACTGGCCTGCCGGCACGCACAATGCCGGCCTTCTCGCGTCCGATGGCCTCGCGGTCGGCGCCCAGCCAGTCCTGGTGGTCGAGCGCGATCGGCGTGATCAGCGCCACGTCGGCATCGATGATGTTGACTGCGTCGAGGCGACCGCCGAGTCCGACCTCGAGCAGCGCCACGTCGAGGTCGGCTGCGGCGAACAGGGCCAGCGCGGCCAGCGTGCCATACTCGAAATAGGTCAGGGGCGTGTCGCCGCGGGCGTCCTCGATGGCGCTGAATGCAGCCACCAGGTCCGCGTCGTCGGCCTCGACGCCATCGATGCGTATGCGCTCGTTGTAGCGCAACAGATGTGGCGAGGTGTAGGCGCCGACGTGCTGGCCGCCGGCACGCAGCATGGCGTCCAGCATGGCCACGCAGGAACCCTTGCCGTTGGTGCCGGCGATGCTGACCACGCGCCGCGCCGGCCGGCCGATCCCGAGCCGCGAGGCGACCCGGTGCACGCGTTCGAGTCCGAGCGCGATGGCCTGCGGGTGCTGGCGCTGCTGGTGGTCGAGCCAGTCGGCCAGGGTGGCGGGGTGCATTGGCAGGTGAGGTGGCTGAGCTGGCCGGCCGCGGCGGGTCGCGGCTCTCGCCGCTCCTGCAGGAAGCTGCCGACTGCCGGGATCAGGCGTCCGGCTCGGGTTCCGGATCCGGCGGTGGCGCCGGTTGATTCATGAAAAGCGCCAGCAATCGGGCAATGCGCGCGCGCATGTCGCGGCGGTCTACGATCATGTCGATGGCGCCATGATCGAGCAGGAACTCCGAGCGCTGGAAACCTTCCGGCAGCGTCTCGCGCACGGTCTGCTCGATCACCCGCGGCCCGGCGAAGCCGATCAGCGCCTGCGGCTCGGCGATGTTGACGTCGCCGAGCATGCCCAAGCTGGCCGACACGCCGCCGGTGGTGGGGTGGGTCAGTACCGACACGTAAGGCAGTCCGGCCTCGCGCATGCGCGCGATCACCGCCGAGGTCTTGGCCATCTGCATCAGCGAGAACAGGCTCTCCTGCATGCGCGCGCCACCAGTGGCGGAAAAGCACACCAGCGGGCAGCCCTTGTCGATGGCATGCTCGCCGGCACGGGCGAAGCGTTCGCCGACCACCGAACCCATGGAGCCGCCCATGTAGGAAAACTCGAAGGCGCAGGCAACAATGGGCCGCGCTTTCAACGTGCCGGCCATGGCCACCAGGGCATCGCGCTCGCCGGTCTGCTTCTGCGCCGCGACAATGCGGTCCTTGTATTTCTTGGAGTCGCGGAACTTCAACGCGTCGACGGGATCGAGCGTGGCACCGATCTCGCTGCCGCTGTCGGCATCGAGAAACTGATCCAGCCGCCGCCGCGCACCGATGGGTCGATGGAAGCTGCACTTGGGGCACACGTGCAGGTTGCGTTCCAGCTCCGGCCGGTACAGGACCGCGCCGCAGGCGTCGCACTTGTCCCACACCCCTTCCGGAATGGACTTCTTGTTGCCGCCTTCGGTACGAATGCGGCCGGGCATCAGTTTCTGCAGCCAGCTCATGATCGGGGGCCGGGGGTCGGGAGTGGAGAATCGGGAATCGTAAAGAAGCGCGGACCCGTTGTCGCCTCTCAGGCGACGGCGCGGACGTCCAGTGCCGCGCGGATGGGCGTCAGGAAGGCGCTTGCTGCGGCCGGGACGGCGTCGCCGCTGCCGGCCGCGTGCAGGCGCTCGACCAGGGCCGATCCGATGACTACGGCGTCGGCGAAGGCACCGATGTCGCGTGCCGATCCGGCATCCTTGATGCCGAATCCGACCGCCACCGGCACCTTCGACGCAGCACGGATGGCAGCCACGTGCTGGCGCACGTCGGCCTGCACCAGGCGATCGGCGCCGGTGACGCCGGCGAAGGATACGTAGTACAGGAATCCACGCGCCGCGGCGCAGACGCGTTGCA
>DAOMOD010000211.1:0-7175 GCA_035444205.1 Lysobacteraceae bacterium | reverse complement strand
GCGCCGGCGGTGTTGGGTTGCACCAGCGGATCGCCGAGCGGCCCCATCGCCAGCGGGTCGCCGCCCACGCCGCCGCCCAGATCGAACAGCGCATCGATGGGCGGCGCCTTGCCGGTAACCGGCGCCACCAGGTCCGAGAAGTCATCCGCCGGCTGGCCGGTCGTGGTGCCGGGTGCCAGCAAGTGCCCAAGCGGATCGTGTGCATCAGGCACGGCGTCGGCTGGCCGGTCCAGGCCCAGCGGATCCGGGAACGGGACCTGTTCCGGCCCCGCTTTCACCGGCACGGCCACCGGCGCCGGCGGCGGCACCAGGCCCTTGAGCAGATCGGCAAACGGGTCGTCGACCAGGCTGGCTCCCTGCGGCATCGGCGCGGTGGGCGCGACCCCGGCGCGGTCGAGGTCTTCCACCACCAGTTCGAAGCTGCCCACCAGCAGGCGGTCACCGTGGCTCAGCACGGCCTCCTGCCCGCTGCCGAGCGCGCGGCCGTTGTGCTGCATCGGGTTGCTGCCGCGGTCGAGCAGCACAAAACACCCGTCGCGGTACAGCACCTGCGCATGCAGGCGCGACACCGTGCGCTCCGGGTCGTCGAGCACCAGCGTGTTGGATTCGGCGCGCCCGATGGTGCCGCCTTCGGGGCCGAACTGCGCCGCAAGCAGCGCGGCCGGCGCAGCCCCGGCACGAGCGGCAACGGCGATTCGAATCATCGACTGACTCCTGGCGAGCCACGCAAGGGCTGGTTGGCAAGCACCAGCGCAGTATTGCCCCCGCGGGCCACCCTGACAAGATTGGCTTTAGGCATAGGCGCATCGCCCATGCGGCCGGAGGCCCAGGCTGCCTGCCACACCCGAATCAGCCGCCGATGATCACGTTGGCCTGGCCCTTGACGATGACGTTGGGCGGCCCCAGCGCCTCCAGGATCGAGTCGCCCATGCGGCAGGCCGGCATGTTGTCGATCATGACCGTGGCGGAACCCGTGGTCACCACGCCCGCGCCGTGCAGCACGCAGGCGTGCACGTCGGCGCCGACCGCCGCCATCCCCGCAATCAGCGCCGACATGGCTGCCATCTCCGCAGCCTCGACTCCGGGGCCGGCCGGCGTGCCCTTGGCCGCGTTGACCCTGGCCGTGCTGGCGGCCTTGTTGGCCTGCAAAGCCGCCACCATGGCCAGCGGGAGCCCACGCCAGGCCGGCAGACCGCCGATCAGCACCGTGAGGCTGCCGGGTCCGCCGGTCAGCATCGGCGGCGTCGGGTGCACGACCGAGTCGAGAATGCGGGCGGCGGGGCCTGTGGGCATGGTTTGGCGTGCTATGGCTGGAGTTGCGCTCGATCGAATCTTTCCGCTGAATTGGGGCACAGAGCCACGCCGCGCACCGGCACCGAAGCCGTACTCACGCGCTGGGTCGGCGCACCCCAGCCGCCCATGAGGCGCTGGTAATCCCGATCCTCGATCTTTACGTTCTGGAACGCCATGTTCGATCGCGCCTCAACCCAGCCGATCTCGACACGCATCTCGACAATCGAGCGCAACTGCGGCGGCGCACACTCCTGCGACGCGAAGTACGGGCTGCTTTCGAGCAGTGGCAAGGGCAGCTCAATCAAGCCCTCATGTGTTTTCCCAGCAGCAACTGGCGTCACCACGGGCGGCGGCCGCCGCGCCACGGAAATATACGCTGGTGGCGCCACCAGGCCCATGGTCAACCGCGCCGTGTGCTGGCCTTCCAACGACAACCACCCCGATGTCGCCAACTTCACGGCTGTCGCCCCCGAAACAAAGTGCAGCACGGGTACAAACAAGTAGACGAGATCCTCCGATCTGTTCAGGGTCTGATAGCGAAGCGTCAGTTGCTGGGGCGTCTGCGATACCACTTCGGCATTCAATTCGAGCGCGTATGCGATCTGGGACATCATCATTGCTCCAAAACTCAGGCAAGCCAGCACCATCTGGCCAAGACGTTGCACACCAAGCACCCTAGGGCACGGCCACGGCACTTGAATCATGGTCGGTTCGACGCCAATCCTGACCCTGGTCACGCAAGATATTGTTCTCGGAGACCTCCTCGCCGGCGTGATCATTGATGCCAATGGTCCGCGATTCCTCCTGGTTACCGGTACTGTCGCTCGGATCAGGCACAGCAGCCAAGTTGTCGCCACGCGCATTGTTGTCGGCGTGGATCAATTCATGCCCCAACAGCGCTTCGTCGGTCTGGGTATGGACGTCCCCGTTCGCATCCGTGAACTGGCCATTGTTGCCGGGCAGCCAGTTGACTTCCGAATCGCTACCGGAGCCATCCGATTGCTCGACACCAGTTGGCATGGCGACATTCGTACCGGCAGGGAACCCGTTGGCGGTCAACGTGGTACACATGCCACCGCCGCCAGCCGTCGCAACGGCATTGTTCTCCACGATGCGAACAGTGTGACCGTTTGACTGCAGGTTATCGATCAGCTGATGACCGGTCGGCGTGCCATCCAGCGAGGCCAGGGTCTGCAGGGTCTGGCCGACGAACTCCGACCCGCCCGCAACACGGATGCCCGGTCCCCCATAGCTAAAGGATCCGTCCGCCTGCAACGCCACTTCGCGCGCATGGTAGCCGTTGCTGCTGCGGCGCTTGCGACTCGGCTTGGCGCCACCGCGCGGCAGCTTCTCGAGATAACCGGGTTCGCCGGTATCGGCGCCGGCAGCGTCCAATGGATCCTCCGTATCAAGCGGGCCTGTGCCGCTCGCGCTGCCACCCGAGTTGATTCTGATCATCGGTCCCACCATGGCAACACCCATCGGCGAGACCTCGATGAAGCTGCTGCCAACCTTGAGGACAATCGACGTCAACGCCTCGATGGTCACTTTTCGCGCATTGAGTTCGTAGGGGCCGGAGGCATGCTGGCCGGAAGCCGCGCCAACGTTGATCGACAGCGCCTTGCCGCAACTGAAATCGACCTTGCCACCAGCGCGCGCGAACACGTCGCTCTTGGCGTGCAGGTCGAAAGCATCGCCCACCGTCAACGCATGCGCGCCGCCGATCAGCGTCTGACTGCTCCCCTGTACCGTCTCGTACTTGTTCTTCTTGACCCGAATGTCCATCCTGCGCTCGGCATGAATGAACACCTGCTCGCCGCCCATCTTGTCCTGGAAGCGCAGTTCGTTGAAGTTGTTGACGCCGCCATTGGGCGTGGAGCGCGTCTTGAAGCCGCTGTGCGTAGGCGACTTGTACGGGATGCGCTGCTTGTCGTTGTAGACACGGCCGGTGATGATCGGTCGATCCGGGTCGCCGTTGAGGAACTCGACCAGCACCTCCTGGCCGATGCGCGGCGCGAAGTAGCCGCCCCAGCTCATGCCGGCCCAGGGCTGGGACACACGCACCCAGCAGGTGGATTTCTCGTCGTGCCGGCCGTAGCGGTCCCAGTGGAACTGCACCTTGACGCGACCGTGCTCGTCGACGTCGAGTTCCTGGCCTTCGCGTCCGACCACGATGGCGGTCTGCGGCCCGGGCATGGCCACGCGCGGCGTGAGGCGTTGCGGCCGGTAGGAGACAGCCACGGGCAGCACCGAATTGACGAACAGGCTGACGCCGCCGCGGCCCTGCCACTGGTCGCCGCGGCGGTCGAACGCGTCCAGCAGCAGGTCGAGGTTGCCGGCGTTGAAGGCATCCTCTTCCACCATGTCGCGCAGCGCCCGCATGCTCACGTGATGCCATTCGGGCGCGCCGTCGCCCTCGTAGCCCCGGTGGGCGAGGATGAAGGTGCTGGAAGCGATCAGATAAGAGCCGTTGCGCGCGTCGTCGGGGTCACCGCGGTAGCTGAAGCGCCGCCCCACGGCCACATCCGGCCAGTCGGTGATGGCGAATTCGCGGTCGCGCGTGGACTTGATTTCCTCCATCCGCAAGCGGGCGACTTTCTCGCCATCGCCCGGTTCGAAGTAGTCACCCGGAAACTCGAACATCTCCAGGTCGGCGAGTTCATGCACATCGGGATCGGCTTTCTGGTCACGGAGCGGGCGTGTGATCTTCTTGAAATCGCTGTCCGCGGCAGCGAACTTGCCGGCCTGGAAGCGCTTGCCCGCGATCCACTCGCTGATTTCATTGGAGCGCACCTCGCTGCGCCGCAGCGGCACGTAGATCAGATCCGGTTTCACCGGCAGCGGGTCATGCGCCGACAGGCTGTCGTCGGACAGTCGCATGGTGCCCGGCGCGTCGTGGGCATCGAACCAGTAGTAGATGCCCTCCTCCTCCAGCAGGCGCGAGATGAACTGGAAATCGGTCTCCTGGAACTGGACGCAGTAGCGGTGCGGCTTGTGCTCTCCCGTGACCTTGCTGTCGTCGAGCTTGACGAACCTGGTGATCGGGCTGTCGCCCAGCACCTCGACCACGATCGCCTTGACATCCTGGTCCTGGAAGATGCGCGAGTTCTGGCGCTTGGTCAGCAGCCAGAACCAGGAGCGCAGGGTGATGCGGTATTCAAAGAACCGCCCCAACTGGCGCACGCGATGAAAGCGCACCGCGTGGCCGTGGCAATGGCGTTTGTACGGACCGCTGTCCTGCGGGCCGTGGAACTCCACTTCGACGTCGAAGGCAAAGCCCAGGATTTCCCTGGCATCGATGGTCTGGCGCTTGGACAGCACGGTCAGTTCGTAGACCGAAGGACGCGACAGACCCTCGTGCCCGATCAGGTTCCAGAACGCCAGGTCCGGCACCGCCGGCGCGTCGCCCTTGATGATGAACTTGTGGTCGGCCATGGAAGCGGTGTCTCCGTTCAAGCGTGCGCGCGATGGTCCATCAAGACGATCCAGGGTCGTGCTGTCCTCATGCCGGAAGTCCCCCGTCTCAGGGCAGGCGCTGCCTGGTGTTCTGCTGCAGCTGGGCGTAGGCCCGGCGTGCCACGCCGACGTCGCGCTCCACGGCCCGCGCCGCATCGGTGAGCGCGGTGGCGGCGACGTGGTTGAGCCCGTAGATGTGCTGGCACTTGCCCGGGTCGGCGAAGTCGATCATCACGATGTTCGGCATGAACGCCTTCAGCAAGCTGCCGGCGGCGTAGGTCGCCGGGTCCACGCTGGTGGCGATGCGTGATTCGATGGCGTCGGACAGACCGTTCGTCCACATGCGGTTCAGCGATGCCACGTTGGTGCCGTTCCACATCCGGTCGTTGCGCTTGCGGATGCTTTCGAAGATGCCGGTGGAGGTCCAGTACATCATCCCCATCACGGCCGGGTCGCAGGCGGCGGCGGCGCACTGCATCAGGTCGGTTTGCTTGCCGAGGTTCTGACCGATCTTTCCGAACGGCCTGGTGACCGAGGTGCCGCCCTTGCCGAAGTACTGCAGGCCGTTGTAGTTGGGGTCGTAACTGCCGCCGCTCGCGAGATTGCTGATACCCAGTATCCCGCTGCCGGGCGGGAACCCGGACCGCACCTCGGCCAGGCCCTGCGTGGTGAACAGGGGGACGACCTTGCCGGCCAGCTCGCGCAAGGTCTTGGTGTTGAGGCTGCCGATACCCCTGTAGATCGTGTCGCCCAGAAGGCGGACGCAGCTGTCGGCGATCAGCCCCCAGTTGGTGCACTTGTCGAACTTCAGCAGCAGGAACTCGCTGGGGTTGTTTCGCACGAAACCCGCCGCCTGCGCCAGCATGCCGTCCAGACCCTCACCGACATCACCGAGCTTCATCTTGCTGCGCGTGAGGGACTCGCTGTTGCGCAAGCCCTCGAGGCGGCGTGTCTTGGTCTCGTTCTTCAGCGAGCCGTGGTAGGCCTGCAGCCGGACTTCCTTGACGCCACCGGCCCGCGTGCCCGACGCGAAGGCAGCGATGCGCAGGTCGAAGATCCTCACGCCGGCGGCAGCCTGGCCACCGATGTCGAGACTCTGGGTCATGACGTTGGCCGCGCCGGAGGTGATGCCGGCATCGTGGCTGCCGGCCATCACGATCTCGTTCAGCTTCCTGTCCAGACCGAGGTTGGCATAGTTGATGGCAGGCATGGGCTCAGAACTCGTAGCTGAACTGCCCGTCCGCCACGCCCACCTTCACGCGCGTGATGGGCTGGCTTTCCATCATCCGGTTCAGGAACTCGCGGCTGATGTCCGGCAGCATGGTGTTGGTGAGGATGGCGTCGATCATGCGGCCGCCCGATTCGCTTTCGGTGCAGCGGCTGACCACCAGCTTGACGACGTCGTCGCCGTAGTCGAACGGGATCTGGTAGCGCGTCTCGATGCGCTTCTTGATGCGGCCGAGCTGCAGCACCACGATCTTGCCGAGCATCTCGTCGCTCAAGGGGTAGTACGGGATGGTCACCAGCCGGCCCAGCAGCGCCGGCGGGAAGATCTTCAGCAGCGGCTCGCGCAGCGCCTTGGCCATGGCCTCGGGGTCGGGCGTGAGTTCGGGGTCCTTGCACATGCTGGCGATCAGCTCGGTGCCGGCGTTGGTGGTCAGCAGGATCAGCGTGTTCTTGAAGTCGATGCCGCGACCCTCGCCGTCCTCCATGAAGCCCTTGTCGAACACCTGGAAGAACAGCTCGTGCACGTCGGGGTGTGCCTTCTCGACCTCGTCGAGCAGCACCACGCTGTAGGGCCGGCGGCGCACCGCCTCGGTCAGCACGCCGCCCTCGCCGTAGCCGACATAGCCCGGCGGCGCGCCCTTGAGCGAGGAGACGGTGTGCGCCTCCTGGTACTCGCTCATGTTGATCACGATCATGTTCTGCTCGCCACCGTACAGCGCCTCGGCCAGCGCGATGGCGGTCTCGGTCTTGCCGACGCCGGAAGTGCCGGCCAGCATGAACACGCCGATCGGCTTCTGCGGGTTGTCGAGGCCGGCGCGCGAGGTCTGGATGCGCTTGGCGATCATCTCCATCGCGTGGTCCTGGCCGATCACGCGCTGCGCCAGCAGCTGCGGCAGCTTCAGCACGGTCTCGATCTCGTTGCGCTGCATGCGGCCGACCGGGATGCCGGTCCAGTCGGCCACCACCGAGGACACGGCCTGCGCATCGACCGAAGGCAGGATCAGCGGCGACTCGCCCTGCACCGCCTGGATGCTGGCCTGCAGCTCGTGCAGCTCGGCCAGCAAGGCGGCGCGGTCGACCGGCGTGCCCTGGGCGCCCGCGCCGGCACTGGCGGGCGGCGCGGCCTCGACGCCGCCGGTCGCTGGTGCGCCGTCTTCATTTTCGGCGGGTGACCCGGCCGCCGGCTGATCGACCGGCTG
>DAOMOD010000210.1:0-7175 GCA_035444205.1 Lysobacteraceae bacterium | reverse complement strand
CCGCGATGGGCCTGTTCGCCGCCATCCCGGCGGTGTGGGCCTACAACCGCTTCGCGACCAAGGTCGATCGCATCAACGTGCGCTATGAGGCCTTCGCCGAGGAGTTCAGCTCGATCCTGCAGCGGCAGGCACCGCACGACGAGTATTGAGCCTCGCATAGCCCCGCCGCCGCCGTTCCACCGTTCTTCGAGTCCGCAGCGCGCCCGCCGGCGCGCGTCCGAGCCAGGGTGATTCCATGAGCATGCGCCTTCGCAAACGTCGCCGGCTGAAAGCCGAGATCAACGTCGTTCCCTACATCGACGTGATGCTGGTGTTGCTCATCATCTTCATGGTGACCGCGCCGCTGCTGCGGCTGGGCGTGGACGTGAAGCTGCCCGAGGCCAACGCGCGCGCCATGGAAGCGCCCAAGGATCCGATCATCGTGGGCGTCACGAAAGACGGGCGCTACCTGCTGACCCTGCAGGGCCAGCAGGCCGAGGAGCTGGACGAAGCCGCGCTGGAAGCCCGCATCGCCGCCTTCGTACGCCAGGATCCCCAGACCGCCGTCTACATTGCCGGCGACATGGGCGCACAGTATTCGCTGATCTATGGTGCGATGGCGACGCTGCAGCGCGCCGGCGTGGTGCGCATCACCTTCATGGGCGAATCCGCAGGCAAGGCGGGGCGCTGAACCGATGCAGGAGCGCCGCGACAACCTGCTCGCGATCCTGCAGGCGCTGGGCCTGCACCTGCTGCTGCTCGGGTTCCTTTTCGTCGGGCTGCTGTTCCAGCGCACGCCGCAGCCGCTGTCCGTGGCCGGCGGCACGATCGAAGCGGTGTTGACCGACACGCTGGCGGCACCGCCTGCCGCACCGCGTCCGACACCCGCCGCGCCGCAGTCCCGGCCGCGCCCGCAGCCCACGCCCGAACCCAAGCCGCAGGAGGCGGTGCAGCCACCCCAGCCCACACCGCAGGCCCCGGTGCCCAAGCCCGACGCCGTGGACCAGGAGCGCATCGTGCGTGAAGCGGCCCGGAAGGCCGAAGACGCGCGCCGCGAGCAGGAAGAGCGGCGTCGGCAGGAACAGGTGCTGCTGGAAGAGCAGAAGCAGCAGCAGGAGGCCGAGCGCCGCCAGCGCCTCGCCCAGCAGCAGGCCGAGCGCGACAAGCAGCTCGCCGATATCCGCCGCCAGCGCGAGGAGGCCGAGAAACGCCGCCGCCTGGAAGAGGAAAAACTCAGGCAGATCACCGACATGCGGCAGCAAGCGGCGGACGCTTCCTCCGCGCCGGCCTCCACCGCGCCGCCGTCCGATCGCCTCGGCAACCAGGGCACCGACGATGGTCTTCTGGGCCGCTACCAGCTCGCGATCCAGCAGCAGGTGGACCGCAACTGGCTGCGCCCCGACAGCCTGCGCCCCGGCCTGCGCTGCTACGTCGGCGTTACCCAGATGGTCGGCGGCCAGGTGAGCGGTCTGGACTTCGCCCGGTGCCCGGCCGATGACATTACCCGCCGCTCCATTGAAGCGGCGCTCATGCGCGAGGCGCTACCGTATCGCGGCTACGAAAGCGTGTTCCAACGCAAGCTCAACATCCCCTTCTGCTATCCCGTCGAGGTCTGTGTCCGATGATCCGCATCCTCCTGCTGCTTGCCGTCGTCCTGCTGCCGCTGCGCGGGCTGCAGGCGCAAACGCTGGAAATCGATCCGATCCGCGGCAGCGCGGCGGCGCTGCCCATCGCCGTGGTGCCGTTCGACTATCTCGGCGTGCAGGTCGCGCCCGATACCGACGTGGCGGCGGTGGTGCGCGCCGACCTCAACCGCTCCGGCTCGTTCCGCACCCTGGCCGAACGCGACCTGGTGGAGCGCCCGCTGCGCCAGTCCGACGTCAACTTCGGCACCTGGCGGTTGCTCAAGCAGGATTACCTTCTGGTGGGGCGCATCCTGGACGATCCTTCCGGCGGCTATCGCACCGAGTTCGAGCTGTTCGACGTGGCCAAGCAGGAGCGCCTGCTGGGGCTCGCGCTCAACGGCCGCCCCGGCAACATGCGCGACATCGCGCACCAGGTGGCCGATCAGGTCTACGAGAAAATCCTCGGCGTGCGCGGCGCGTTCTGGACCCGCATGGCCTACGTCACCGCCGTGGGCAGCGGGCGCGACATGACCTACTCGCTGATGATCGCCGATGCCGACGGCTACAACCCGCAGACCGTGGTGCGCTCGCGCGAGCCGCTGCTGTCGCCGGCGTGGAGTCCGGACGGCCGGCGTCTGGCCTATGTGAGCTTCGAGCGCGGCTCCTCGTCCATCTATATCCAGGACCTGTCCACCGGCTCGCGCGAGGTGGTGGCCAGCTTCAAGGGCATCAACGGCGCGCCGGCGTTTTCGCCCGACGGCACCCGCCTGGCGCTGGCGCTCTCGCGCACCGGCAATCCGGAAATCTACGTCATGGACCTGGCCAGCCGCGCCCTGACCCAGCTCACCAGCCACTGGAGCATCGACACCGAGCCGGTGTTCTCGATCGACGGACGCAGCATCCTGTTCACCTCCGACCGCGGCGGCAAGCCGCAAATCTACGAGGTTCCCGTGGCCGGCGGCGAAGCGCAGCGCGTGACCTTCAGCGGCCAGTACAACGCACGCGCCTCGCTCGAGCCGGGTGGGCGCATCGCCATGGCGCAAGGGGCCGGAAACGTGTATCGTATCGCGGTTCTTGACAGGCTCCACGGTAGCGGTGGCGAGGTGCGTTTCATTTCACCCGGCAACCTGGACGAGTCGCCGAGCTTCGCTCCGAATGGCAGCATGATTCTGTACGCCGCGCGCGAGAACCAGCGCGGCGTGCTGTATGTCGTATCCAGCGATGCGCGGGTACGGCAGCGTCTGGTTCTAGCCGATGGCGACGTCCGGGAGCCCGCCTGGTCGCCGTTCAGGCAGCGGTAACTCGCTGGACGGGCTATGTTCAATAATTAAACGATTCGTTCCCGATCACCTCACGCCTCCAAGGATTGCGCCGCAATGAACACCCTGTTCCGTATTGCCCTCGTTTCCGTCCTCGTCCTGTCCGTTGGCGCTTGCACCAAGAAGACCAAGCCCGTCGAGCAGCCGCCCGAGCCCACGCCGGCTCCGGTGGTCGACACCACCCCGGTTTCCGACGGCCGCTACACGCCCGCCGACCTCGACACCGATTCCTGCCTGCGCCAGCGCGTGGTCTACTTCGACTTCGACCAGGACGTGCTGAAGCCGGAGTTCGCCGCGATCGTGTCCTGCCACTCCAAGTACCTGCGCGACCGTTCTTCCGCCCGCATCACCCTGGAAGGCAACGCCGACGAGCGCGGCACCCGGGAGTACAACATGGGTCTGGGCGAGCGTCGCGGCAACGCCGTGTCCTCGGCGATGCAGGCCAACGGCGGTTCGGCCGGCCAGCTCAACGTCGTCAGCTACGGCGAAGAGCGCCCGACCTGCACGGCGTCCAACGAGTCGTGCTGGAGCCAGAACCGTCGCGTCGAGATCGTGTACACCGCCAAGTAATCGATGTCGATGTCGCGTCATTTCAGCGTCACCTGCGCAGCAGTGGTCCTCTGGGCCACTGCTGCGTGTTTTTCTGCGGCCTTCGCACAGGGCGGTCGCCTGAGCCTGGCCGACCGCGTCGCCCAGCTCGAACGCCAGCAGCAGGCCGCTCCGGCGACCGATGCCAACGCCAACCTCGAACTGCTCAACCGCCTGACCCAGCTCCAGTCCGAAGTGCAGGCCCTGCGCGGCATGCTCGAGGAGCAGGATTTCAAGCTGCGCGAGATGGAGCGCCGCAACCGCGATCTCGCGGTCGATTTCGATTCCCGCCTGGAGCGCCTGGAAGGCGGCTCGGGTACCGCTGCGCCCCTGATCGACCGCGAGCCCGCAGCGGCCACCGGCGGCACGCTCGGCGGCGTGGTGGGTTCGGTGATGGAAGAGCCCGACGTGCGTGCGCCCGTCGATGGCGGCGTGCAGTCGCAGCCGCTGGACGGCGGTGCGGCCGGTGCCGTGCTCGAACCGATGGCCGATCCCGCGGCCGAACGCGCCGTCTACGACACCGCTTTCGACGCCCTCAAGAACGGCCAGTACGCCGAGGCGGCTCGCCGCTTCCAGTCGTTCCTGGCGCAGTATCCCGACGGCGAGTTCGCGCCCAACGCGCAGTACTGGCTGGGCGAGTCCTACTACGTCACCCAGAACTACCAGATCGCATTGGTCACGTTCGAGCGCCTCCTGGCCCGGTTTCCGGCCAGCAACAAGGTGCCCGACGCGCTCCTCAAGGTGGGCTATTGCCACTATGAGCTGCGCCAGTGGGACCTGGCCGAGTCCACGCTCAACCAGGTGATCCAGACCTACCCCGACAGCACCGTGGCGCGCCTCGCGCAGGGCCGTCTGCGGGCGCTGCGGCTGGAAAACCGCTGATCTTCGGCGCAGAGCGGAACATGGACGCCGCAGACACCGAAGTGCTGCGGCTGCGCATCACCGAAGTCTTTGTTTCCCTGCAGGGCGAAGCCCGCGATGCCGGCTGGCCGACGGTGTTCATCCGCCTCACCGGCTGCCCCCTGCGCTGCACCTACTGCGACACGGCCTACGCCTTCCACGGCGGCGAATGGCGCAGCATCGAATCGCTGCTCGCCCAGACGCGCGCGTTCGGCGTGCGCCACGTTTGCGTCACCGGCGGCGAGCCGCTCGCGCAAAAGCGCTGCCTGCCCCTGCTCGAACGCCTCTGCGACGCCGGCTTCGATGTCTCGCTGGAAACCTCCGGCGCGATCGATATCGCGCCCGTCGATGCGCGCGTTTCGCGCATCCTCGACATCAAGACGCCCGGCTCGGGCGAGGCGGCGCGCAACCTCTGGCAGAACCTTGCGCAGCTCACCGCGCACGACCAGGTGAAGTTCGTGATCTGCAGCCGCGCCGACTACGACTGGGCGGTCGACGTGCTGCGCCGCGAAGCGCTCGATACGCGCTGCACGGTCTGGTTCTCGCCCAGCAAGGGCCAGCTTTCCGAACGCGACCTGGCCGACTGGATCGTCGCCGACCGCCTGCCGGTGCGCTTCCAGATGCAGCTGCACAAACTCCTGTGGAACGACGAGCCGGGGCGCTGACCCCCTGCGGATGGAGACGCTCGTGAAAAAAGCAGTCGTGCTGGTTTCCGGCGGCATGGATTCGGCCGTGGTCCTGGCCATGGCGCGCGAGCAGGGATTTTCCTGCCACGCGCTCAGCGTGCGCTACGGCCAGCGCCACACCTCGGAGCTGGACGCCGCCGCGCGCGTGGCGCAGGCGCAGCATGCGGTGGAGCACAAGACCGTCGCCGTCGACCTGCGCAGCATCGGCGGCTCCGCGCTCACCGCCGACATCGACGTGCCCGAATCCCCGCAACAGGGCATCCCGATCACCTACGTTCCGGCGCGCAACACCATCATGCTGTCGATCGCCCTGGGCTGGGCCGAAGTGCTCGGCGCGCAGCATCTTTTTTGCGGCGTGAATGCGGTGGACTATTCCGGCTACCCGGACTGCCGCCCCGAATTCATCCGTGCCTTCGAAGCGCTCGCCAACCTCGCCACCCGCGCCGGCGTCGAAGGCCATCGCCTCACCGTGCACGCCCCGCTCATGGCCATGAGCAAGGCCGCCATCGCGCAGGAGGGCGCGCGCCTGGGCGTGGATTTTTCCCTCACCGTCTCCTGCTACCAGGCCGATGCGCAAGGCCGCGCCTGCGCGCGCTGCGACGCCTGCCGCCTGCGCGCGGCGGGCTTCGACGCGGCGGGAATGGCCGATCCCACCCGCTACGCGCCGGCCTCCTGACCCACACGCGATGCGCCCCGCGCTTGTCCCGCGGGCGCAGCCTCACTAAACTTCGTCCCCTTTCGCGCGCCGCATCCTGCGGTGCCCCGACCACGAAAGAGCGCCGGCTCACCCCGGCCGCACAGCACACCGGGCCGTTAGCTCAGCGGTAGAGCAGTGGACTTTTAATCCATTGGTCGATGGTTCGATCCCATCACGGCCCACCATTCCGCAGCGCCACCCCGCCTCCTGCGCCCACATCGTTGCCGCGAACGCGGGATTCCCGGTTCGGGTGAGGACAGCGCGGGTTCTGCCGGCAGGAATCCCGACGCCCAGACGCTAAACTATGCCTGTTCCGGCATGGGCCGGGTGACAGGGGCTGCACGCAATGCCGGAGCTGCACTTCAAGGGCAAGGAATTCGTCTACAACCACCACCTGACGGTGCCGTTCCGGCCGCTGGTGCACGATGCGTCGCGCTCCTGCGGCGAGGACCCGGACAACCTCATCATCCACGGCGACAACCTGCACGCGCTCAAGAGCCTGCGGCCGCGCTACGCCGGCCAGGTGGACCTGGTGTTCATCGACCCGCCCTACAACACCGGCAACGAAGGCTGGGCCTACAACGACAACGTCGCCAGCCCGCTGATCAAGGAATGGCTGGACGGCAACCCGGTCAACGCCGAGGACATGCTGCGCCACGACAAGTGGCTGTGCATGATGTGGCCGCGGCTGAAGCTGCTGCACGAACTCCTGAGCGAGCGCGGCTCGATCTGGATCACGCTCGACGACAACGAGGTGCATCATGCGCGCGTGATGCTCGACGAGATTTTCGGCGAGCAGAACTTCGTCGCAAGTTGTGTCTGGCAGCATAGCGTTCAAGGCAAGGGCTACACGGATGTTTTTTCCGTGAGCCACAACCATCTGTTGGTGTACGGGAAACAGGAATTCAAGATTCTCGGACTTGAACGCGCGGAGGAGCATAACCTTGCATACTCCAACCCGGACGATGATCCCCGAGGGGAGTGGCGAACTGGCGATGTTCGGAATTCACTCGACCGGCCAAACTTGAAATATCCCCTACCGACTCCGTCCGGAAAGTTCATCGCCCCTCCTGAAAAGGGCTGGAGATGGAAGCCCGAGACGATGCAGGTAAAGATCGACCGAGGAGAGGTGCTCTTCGTTGATGATGAAACGCGGATTATTCGAAAAATCTTCCTGAAGGATCAAGACCGACGATCAGCGGAAACAGTCTGGTTCGCAAGAGACGTTGGCAGCACTCGAGATGCTCAAGCAGAGTTGCTTGCAATCATGGGCCGGAAGACTCTCGAAACGATCAAGCCAGTCGCCTTGATTCAGCGTGCTCTCGAGATCGCTACAGAGGAAGACGCCATCGTCCTCGATTCCTTCGCCGGCTCCGGCACC
>DAOMOD010000209.1:6767-7217 GCA_035444205.1 Lysobacteraceae bacterium | reverse complement strand
CGTGGTCACCGAAAACTTCGTCGAGAACCACATCCGCGTCGGCATCGAGGCGCTGCGCCTGATCCGCCGCCGCGGCAAGAGCGTCAGGCACCTGCGTTTCGAGGAGTGAAGCGCCGCGCCACCCTCGCCGGAGCGAATCTTCCGGCCCAAATCTTCCACCACGGCGCGCGGCGCCATGGACAGCCAGAGCCGCATGCTGATCAGCACGGCGGCACCGCGATGCCGCCAGCAAGCCAGCGAACGATCCGCATGATCAGTTCTCCTCCTACGATCGTGTCTTGGGGCCCGATCGCAGGACGCCGGCAAGAGGGGTCAGGAAGGGTGCCTTCCGCCGCAGCTGCCCCGGAGATCTGCCGCTCAGTCCGCGCCGATGTTCAGGTGCAGTCCGGGTAGGCTGGCCCACATGTCTCACAGCCCTCCTGCTGCGGACGGTTGCAAGAAGTGTGGCCT
>DAOMOD010000209.1:0-6757 GCA_035444205.1 Lysobacteraceae bacterium | reverse complement strand
GCAGGAAGGTGACGTTGGCCTGCCCGTTCATCACCCGAGCCCGGCACTCGAAGGTCTGCGAGTACTCGTTGGGCAGGCCCTGGTCGAAGATGATGTTCGAACGGATGTAGAAGACATTGTCTCCCTCGGCCGTGGAGCTGTTGCGCATGTCGCGAAGGTCGAGCTGGTGGTTGCGGCCGGACATGCGATCGGCGATGGCCTGCTGGCAGGCCTCGACCGCCCTGCCTTCGGCGCCACCGCCGCAGGCGCCGAGCAGCAGCAGCGGCAGGAGTATCACGGGAGTCTTGCGCATGACAGAACCTTGCTCAAGGGTTGCTGATTACGTGCCAACCGAAGCGGGCACCCCTCCTGTTTCCCTTTTCCAATCAGGCTCCTCGAAGAACAAGGTACTCCTCCACATGAAGCCTGTCACGCCGCGCCAGTGAACCATCAGTACCTCGGCACCGAGTCGTCGACCTCCCGCGACCAGGCGTCGATGCCACCCTGCACGTTGTACACGTCGGCGAAGCCGAGATGGCGGAAATGCTCGGCGACCTGGAGGCTGGACTGGCCGACGTGGCAAAGAAAGGCCAGCGGTGTGTCCCTGGGCAGGGCTTCCAGTTCCGCGCGGCTTGCCGCATCGAAGGCGCGGCTGCCGGGAAAGGGCGCCTGCGCGCGGGCCTCGGGCGGGCGCACATCGATCACGGTGATGGTGCCGGCGTCGAGCCGAATCTTGAGCTCGGACACGTCGATCGGCTTGACCGCGGGCGGCGCATTGGGATTGTCGAGCTTCAGACCCTCGCCCTGCGGCGTCACCACCCAGTCGATGCGCAAGCCCCGCGCACGCGGCAAGCTTGCAACGTCGAGCAGCAGGGTGAGTCCACCGGCCTCCACCGGGATCTCGCCGCCTTGCGCCGGCTCCAGCGTGAACTGGCTGCGGAAGGCGGCATCGATGCGCAGGTGCAGCGAATGGTCGGGCGCCTGCAACTGCGCCTCGCGCAGGCGCTCCACGGCGGTGTCGCTGATGTGGATCTCCGGCGGCGTTCGATCCGGCGGTTCGACGCCGAACAGTCGGTGCAGTTCGCCCTGGTTGTACATGCTGCGCAGGATGTCGGAGCCGCCGATCAGTTCGCCCTTGACGTACAGTTGCGGGATCGTCGGCCATTGGCCGTACTGCTTGATGCCTTCGCGCAGATCCGGGTCCTCCAGCACGTCGACGTCGTGGAAGTCCGGTGCGACTTCGGCCAGCAATTCGGCGGCGGCGGCAGAGAAGCCGCAGCGCGGGGCATGCTTGCGGCCCTTCATGAACAGCACCACGGCGTGCTGGCTCAACAGTCCGTCGATGCGGGTCCTGATGTCGGGGGTAAGGCTCATGGCTGTCTCCGGAACGGATCCGCCATTCTACCGGCTGTCGTTCAGTGCGCCGCGGCGTAGGCAGGCGAATGCCTGAACGCCACCCGCGTCTCCAGTTGCCAGCCCGCACGTGCTATTCGTGCGGTGGCGTCGTCGGAAACGAAGCCGGAGACCCTGAGGGTCACCCGACGGCCGATCAGCCGTGGGTGGTCGAGAAGCGCTTCCAGCCAGGGCGTGACGGAGAGGTAGTCGACCGGCGCCAGCAACACCGGCGAGCCTTTCGCGGTGGTCACCCACATCGCCTCGCCGTCGATGACGATGCGAGCGATGGGCGCGCCGTCGCGGTCCTGGGTGAGCTGGGCCATGCGGATGAAGTTGACCAGGAAGCGCGCTTCCAGCTCGTCGGCCGCCTCCGCGGCCAGGTCGATGAACTCGAAGCGGCCCTCGGCGTCGCTCAGGGACAGCAATGCGGCGGTGAACTCGAGCTGCAGGCTGGGGTGGAAGTGGCCATTGCGCAGAAAATTGCGCACGCGGATTCCCTTGAAGCCGGCCTCGGCGAGGTGGCGTTCGTTGAGGTCGCGGATCTCGTCCGGCGTCAGCTCCCACACCAGGCGGTTGAGGCGGCCGCTGATCGAAGCCGCTTCGGCCAGTGCCCCGGCCGCGCCAAGCGCCGCTCCAAAGCCCGCGCGTCCGGCAAGTCCCGACCACGCCAGCTCGTCGAGCTGGGCGTTGAGCAGCACGTTGGTGGTGTACGGATCGACTTCCAACCGCTCGGCGAGCTCGCGTCGGGCGCGGTTGTAGCCGATGTAGCGCAGCGCCACCCGTTCCGCCACATCGCTGGTGTCGCGACCGGATTCTCCCGCCGGCTCGTCGGTCTCCTGCGTGGCCTCCTTGTCGCGGGCGCTGCGCTCGCGCGCGGCATCGGACACATCGAGGGTGGTGCGGCGCACGCTGCGATAGGTCTGCCGGAAGAATCGCGCGATGCCGGCGGGAAGTCCCTGCACGGTGCCGACAGGATCGCCCAGTACGCTGGCCATGGCGCGCCCGGTGCGGACGGCGGCCTCACCGGTGGCGTCGACGAAGGTTCTGAGATGAGTCTGGTCTGCCAGGCGATCGATGGCGGTCAATTCATGGATGCGGATACCGAGCAGCTCGACGCCCTCGGCGACGTAGTCGCCGAACGGCGTGTGCAAGGTGAAGACGCCCATCGAACCGCTCACCGGCACGCGTGCATCCAGTTCGTGCAGGGGACCCCTGAGCAGGGCGGAATCGACCAGTTGACTGGCGTCGAGTACCGGCGTCAGCTCGCTGTGCTGCCAGTCGGCGAAGTCTTCGGGTACATCGACCTCGGAGGCGCCTCCCACCATCGGCGGCGCCGTGCGCGGAGTGGTCTCGGGGACTTCGATCTCCTGCGGCTTGGGCGCGCTGCCGCAAGCTGCCAGCAGCAGCGGGATGAGGACGAGAGGCAGCGTGCGGATGGCGTCCAAGGGCGAATCTCCGGCGTGTGGTTCGAGGCGCTCCCGGGGCGGCCCACCAGCATGGAGGAAAACGTCCTGCAGCGGCAACCTCACGCATTGCGGAATCGGTACGGACCGGGATGTTGGCGCCAGGCTGGCGCGGGCGACCGCACAGGCGTAGTTTGGCAGCGGTCGAATCGCGGAGCGCATGCCATGAAACTCTGGGTCAATGGCGAAGATCGTGAAATCGATCTCCCCCCCGACACCCCTCTGCTTTGGGCGCTGCGCGACGGCCTCGGCCTCACCGGCACCAAGTACGGCTGCGGCATGGCGCTGTGCGGCGCCTGCACCGTGCATCTCGATGGCGAGGCGGTGCGCAGTTGCGTCACGCCACTGTCCGCCATCGGCGGTCGCGCGATCACCACCATCGAGGGACTGTCCAGCGACGGCAGCCACCCGGTCCAGCAGGCCTGGATCGAGGCCGACGTGGCGCAGTGCGGCTACTGCCAGTCGGGCCAGATCATGGGCGCCGCGGCCCTGCTGGCGCAGAATGCCGGACCGGACGAGGCGGCCATCGTCGCCGCCATGGACGGGCATCTGTGCCGCTGCGGCACCTACAGCCAGGTGCGCGAGGCGGTGCGGCTGGCGGCGCGCAAGCTGAAGGAGGGCCAGTCATGAGGCTGCCCACCGTCACCCGCCGCGACTTCCTCAAGACCGGCGCGCTGTCGGCCGGTGGCCTTCTGGTTGGCCTGCATCTGCCGGGCTTCGCGCAGTTCGCCCTCGCCGCCGAGGGCGGTTTCCGCCCCAATGCCTTCGTGCGCGTCGGCGTGGACGGGCGCATCACCATCTTCGTCGGTCAGGCCGAGATGGGGCAGGGGGTGCTCACCTCGCTGCCGATGATCGTCGCCGACGAGATGGACGCCGACCTCGACCAGGTGACGGTGGAGATGGTCGGCGCCGATCCCGCCTTCAACCATCCCATGTTCGGCACCCAGGTCACCGGCGGTTCGACTTCGGTGCGCGGCCTGTTCGAACCGCTGCGTCGTGCCGGCGCCGAGGCGCGTCACCTGCTGGTCGAGGCCGCAGCCACCCGCCTCGAGGTCGAGCCCGCGGCGCTGCGTACCGAGCGCGGCCGGGTGATCCACGAGGCCAGCGGCCGCAGCCTGGATTATGGCGAGCTGGCCAATGCCGCCGCGCAACTGCCGAAGCCGGACCCGGAAGCCATCCGCCTCAAGACCCCGGACCAATACCGCTACATCGGTCGCGACCGCCGCCGCACCGAGGGCCCCGACAAGGTCAGCGGGCGTGCGCAGTTCGGCATGGACGTGCGCCTGCCCGGCATGCTCACCGCGGTAGTCGCCTGGCCGCCGGTGTATGGCGCCACGCTGAAGTCCCACGACGCCGAGGCCGCGCTCAAGGTGCCCGGCGTGCGCAAGGTGAAGGTGGTGCCCGAGGGCGTCGCCGTGATCGCGGAGCACTTCTGGGCGGCGCGCCAGGGCCGCGAGGCGTTGCAGCTCGAGTGGGAGCCAGGCGCCAACGCCGGGCTCGACAGCGAGGTGCAGGGCCGCGAGTACCGCGCGCTGGCGGACACACCCGGCGCGGTGGCGGCCGATCGCGGCGATACCGCGGCGGCGCTCGCCGAAGCCGACGACGTGCTGGCGATGGATATTGATCTGCCCTACCTCGCGCACGCCACCATGGAGCCGCTCAATGCCACCGTGCATCACCGTGGCGACGAGGCCGAGGTGTGGACCGGCACCCAGATGCAGCAGGTCGACCAGGCCCGCGCCGCGCAGATTCTCGGTCTGCCGCAGGACAAGGTCACCCTGCACAACCTGTTGCTGGGCGGCGGCTTCGGGCGTCGCGCCAATCCGCTCAGCGACTTCGTCGCCGTCGCCGCACACGTGGCCAGGGACGAGGGTGTGCCGGTGAAAACCATCTGGACCCGCGAGGACGACACGCGCGGCTATTGGTACCGGCCGCGCGCCGTGCATCGCCTGCGCGTGCGCCTCGGCGAGGACGGCCTGCCGCTGGCCTGGCATCAGCGCATCGTCGGCCAGTCGATCATGCAGGGCACCCCCTTCGAGGCCTTCGGCATCAAGGACGGCGTCGAGAACGCGCTGGTCGAGGGCGCCAACGATCTGCCCTACGCCGTGCCGAACCTTCGCGTCGAGTGCCACCTCGCCCCGCGCGTGGTGCCGGTGCTGTGGTGGCGTTCGGTCGGCCACACCCACACTGCCTTCGCGGTCGAGCACATGATCGACCTGATGGCGCGCAAGGCCGGGCGTGACCCGGTCGACTACCGCCGCGCCCTGCTCGCCGAACATCCCGACTGGCTGCGCGTGCTCGACGCCGCCGCCGAGCGCGCCGGCTGGGGTTCGACGCTGCCTGAAGGCCGGGCGCGCGGCATCGCCATCCACAAGAGCTTCGGCAGCCTGGTCGCCCAGGTCGCCGAGGTGTCGCTCGAGAACGGTCGTCCGCGCGTGCACCGCGTGGTCGCCGCCGTCGACATGGGCCGCGTGGTCAACCCGCGCCATGCCGCCGTACAGATCGAATCCGGCATCGTCTTCGGCCTCGCCGCAGTTCTGCATCAGCGCATCACCTTCAGCGAAGGTCGCGTGCAGCAGAGCAACTTCCACGACTACCCGCTGCTCAGGCAGAGCGAGATGCCGCTGGTGGACGTGCACCTGCTGGACAGCACCGAGCCACCCGGCGGCGCCGGCGAGCCCGGCACCCCGCCGATTGCCCCGGCGCTGGCCAATGCGCTGCTGGCGCTGACCGGCAAGCCGGTGACGACGTTGCCGCTGGCTTGAGGTCAAGGCTCCCTTGCAGGAGCCCACTCGTGGGCGACCGATGCATTGCTTCGTAGCGGGCGCTGGTCGCCCACCAGTGGGCTCCTACAGGCGCGCTTGCGAAGGCCTTGCGCGTGCGCGCGACACTTTTGTCGTCAACGTCGAGATGGTTGACCAGACGCAGCCTTGCTCCGTAGCCGGCAAGGATGCGGAAGCGGCGTGCGGCGAGGTGCTCGGCCAGTCGTCGGGGTACGCATCCCCCTGTAGGAGCGGCGACAGCCGCGATCAAGGCGGTTCGGCATGCGCCTGTGCCTGTCAGGCATGCTTCCGGGTTGCCCCGTGAGCGAACGGACAATCGATTTGCCGCAGCGTCTAATCGCGGCTTTCGCCGCTCCTACATCGGGAAGTTGCGGAACGCCTCCAGCGTGCTTGCGATGCCTTTGTCGTCGACGTCGAGGTGCGTGACCAGACGCAGGCTTGGGCCGTAGCCGGCGAGGATGCGGATGCGTTGGGCGGCGAGGTGTTCGGCGAGTGCGTGCTGGCGCTCACGTGGCCAGGGCAGGAAGACCATATTGGTGTGCTGTTCGACTCCGTCGTGGCCGAGTTCGCGCAGGCCCTCGGCCAGGCGCGCGGCGCGGGCGTGATCGTCGGCGAGGCGGGCGACGTGGTGGTCGAGCGCGTAGTGGCAGGCGGCGGCCAGCAGGCCGGACTGGCGCATGGCGCCGCCCAGCATCTTGCGGATGCGACGGGCGCGGGCGATCAGCAGGTCGTTGCCGAGCAGGGCGGAACCGGCAGGCGCACCCAAGCCCTTGGAGAAGCACACCGACACGCTGTCGAAGCGGCAGGCGATGTCGCGCGCCGGCACGTGGCTGGCCACCGCGGCGTTGAACAGGCGCGCGCCATCGAGGTGGGTGGCAAGGCCACGGTCGTGGGCAATGGCGAGCGCGGCGTCGATGTAGTCGAGATCCAGCACGCGGCCATGCCAGGTGTTCTCCAGCGCCAGCAATCGTGTGCGCGCAAAGTGGGGATCGTCGGGCTTGACCGCGGCGCGGATGGCGTCCAAGTCCATGCGGCCCTCGGCGTCCTGCACCAGCGGCTGCGGCTGGATCGAGCCGAGCACGGCGGCGCCACCGGCTTCCCAGCGATAGCAATGCGCCTGGTCGCCGAGGATGACCT
>DAOMOD010000208.1:0-7255 GCA_035444205.1 Lysobacteraceae bacterium | reverse complement strand
CATCGCGCTCCCCCCGGCGCCACCAGGGCGCGCGCCACGTGGCCGATGTCGCCGGCACCGGCCAGCAGCAGCAGGTCGCCGTCCTCGAGGATGGCCGGAAGTTCGCGCGGCAGCTCGTGGACATGGGCCACGAATACCGGGTCGACACGACCGCGGCTGCGCACGGCACGTGCCAGGGCGCGGCCGTCGGCCTTGGCGATCGGCGCCTCTCCGGCCGGATAGACTTCGGTCAGCACCAGCACGTCGGCTTCGCTCAGGATCTCGGCGAAGTCGTCCATCAGGTCGCGGGTGCGTGAATAGCGATGCGGCTGGAAGACCACCACCAGGCGCCGCTCCGGCCAGCCGCCACGCGCCGCCTCGATCACCGCGGCCAGCTCGCGTGGATGGTGACCGTAGTCGTCCACCACCAGCGCGCGGGCACCATCGAACAGGAAATCGCCCAGCACGTTGAAACGGCGGCCGACGCCACGGAATCGACCGAGTGCCGTGGCAATGGCCGCGGCCGGCACGCCGAGCTGCCAGCCCACCGCCGCCGCCGCCAACGCGTTCTGCACGTTGTGACGACCCGGCAGATTGAGGCTGACCGGTACGGTCGCATCCCGATCGGGCAGATGCAGCGCGAAGTCCATGCGCGCGCCGTCCTGGCGCACGCCACTGGCGCGCACGTCGGCATCGGTAGAGAAGCCATAGGTCAGGGTGCGTCGCGGACAGGCCGCGGCGAGCTTGCGCACTTCGGGATCGTCCACGCCGAGCACGGCCAGGCCGTAGAACGGCAGATGATGGAGAAACTGGTCGAAGGCGGCGCACAACCGCTGGAAGTCGCCGTCATAGTTCTCCAGGTGGTCGACGTCGATGTTGGTGACGATGGCCAGCACCGGGTTGAGCTTGAGGAAGGAGCCATCCGATTCGTCCGCCTCGGCCACCAGCCACTCGCCTTCGCCGAGGCCGGCATGCGCGCCGGCGGCGAGCAGGCGACCGCCGATGACATAGGTGGGATCGAGGCCACCTTCGGCCAGTACGCTGGCGACGAGGCTGGTGGTGGTGGTCTTGCCGTGGGTGCCGGCCACGGCGATGCCACGGCGGAAACGCATGAGCTCGCCCAGCATCTCGGCGCGCGGAACCACCGGCAGGCGGCGCTTGCGCGCCTCCAGCAGCTCGGGATTGTCCTCGGGAATGGCGGTGCTGACCACAACCGCGTCGGCATCGGCCAGGGCCTCCGGGTCATGACCGATCCTGACCTCGACGCCAAGATCGCGCAGGCGGCGGACGCTGTCGGAATCGCTGCGGTCCGAGCCGGAAACGGTGTAGCCGAGCGTATGCAGCACCTCGGCGATGCCGCTCATGCCGGCGCCGCCGATGCCGATGAAGTGCACACGCCTGAAGGCCTGCATGAAGTCGTCGCGGCGATCGACGCGGAGTGCGCGCATGGTCATGCCGCCTCTTCCAGGCAGGCATCGGCGACGCGATCGGCCGCGTCCACACGTGCCAGGCTGCGCGCCGCTTCGGCCATGGCCAACAGTCGCGGGCGATTGTCGAGCAAGGCGGCAAGCACCGGCGCCAGACTGTCGGCGCTGATCTCGCGCTCGGGCAGAATCTGCGCGGCGCCGCTTTCGACGAAGTATTCGGCGTTGCGCGTCTGGTGATCGTCCACCGCATGCGGATAGGGAACCAGCAGCGCAGCCACGCCGGCGGCGGCGAGTTCGGCAAGTGTGAGCGCACCGCTGCGACACAGCACCAGGTCGGCCCAGGCATACGCCTTGGCCATGTCGGCGAGGAAGGGCTCGATGCAGGCCTCGACACCGGCCTGCGCATAGGCCGCACGGCAGGCCTCCACATGGCGGGCGCCGCACTGGTGGATGACCTGTGGACGGGCATGCTCCGCCAGCAGCGCCAGCGCGGCAGGCACTTCCCGGTTGAGTGCCATCGCGCCCTGGCTGCCGCCGAGGACCAGAAGGCGGGCGCGCCCTTCACGGCCGACCATGCGTGCATGCGGCGCCGGTACGGCGGCGATCGCCTCGCGCACCGGGTTGCCGACGTGCTCGGTGCGCAGGCCCGCAGGAAAGCTGTCCGGGAAGCCGGTCAGCACGCGCCGGGCGCGCCGGGCCAGGATGCGGTTGGTGACGCCGGGCACACGGTTCTGTTCGTGCACGATCAGCGGCAGGCGCAGGAGCCATGCCGCCAGGCTGCCTGGACCAGCGGCGAACCCACCAAAACTCAACACTGCCAGCGGTCGGCAGGCACGCACTTCGCGCAGTGCCTGGAACAGCGCGCGCAACAGCCGGAACGGCGCCAGCAGCAGCGCCAGCCCGCCCTTGCCGCGCAGGCCGGACACCGCGATCGTGCGCAGTTCGATGCCGGCCTGTGGCACCAGGCGATTCTCGATGCCCTGCCGCGAGCCCAGCCAGACCACCGGCACGCCACGCGCCTTCAGGCGCTCGGCTACGGCAAGCCCCGGAAACACGTGGCCCCCGGTGCCGCCGGCGATGATCAGCACGCAGCCCCCCCTCATGCCCTGCCCTCCCGGTCCGCCTTGGCGAACTCGGCGCGATCCACCTCGAAGCTGACGCGCAGCAGCAGACCAACGGCGAGGCAGGTCATCAGCACGCTGGAACCACCGGAGCTGATCAACGGCAGGGTCAGCCCCTTGGTCGGCAGCACGCCCAGATTGACGCCGATCGACACCAGCGCCTGCAGTCCAAGCCACAAGGCGATGCCAAATGCGCAGTAACCGGCATAGGTGCGTCCCACTTCATGGGCACGCAGACCGAGCTGGAAGGCACGGCCGGTGAGCAGGGCGAACAGGGCGATCACGGCAAGCACGCCGAGCAGGCCAAACTCCTCGGCAAGCACCGCCAGGATGAAATCGGTGTGCGCCTCGGGCAGGTAGAAGAGCTTCTGGATGGAACTGCCGAGGCCGACGCCCAGCCACTCGCCGCGACCGATCGCGATGAGCGCCTGGGTCAACTGAAAGCCGTCGCGGAAGGGGTCGGACCAGGGGTCGAGAAACGAGGTCAGGCGGCGCAGGCGATAGGATTCCGACAGCGCCGCCCAGGCCAGCATGGGCGAGAGCAGCAGCGCTGGCGCGGCGAGGTCGCGCAAGCGCGCACCACCCAGCCACACCATGCCGATGACGATGCCAAGCAACAGAATCGCCGAACCGAAATCGGGTTGCAGCAAGAGCAGCGCGACCATGACGCCGGTGAGCAGCACCGGCTTCAGCATGCCCACGAAACGTGTCTGCAGGTGCGCCTGATGGCGCACCAGGTAGCTCGACATGTACAGAATCAGGAACAGCTTGACCGCCTCGACCACCTGGAAATTGGCCACCCCAAGGCGCACCCAGCGCGTACTGCCGTTCACCGAATGACCAAAGCCGGGTACATACACCACGGTGAGCAGAGCGAAGCAGGCCAGCAGAAGGACGAAAGCCTGGCGTTCCAGCAGGCGCAGCTCGACACGCATGAGCACCAACGCGCCGACCGTGCCCATGGCCAGGAACACCAGATGTCGCGTCAGGTAGTGGAAGGGGGCGACCCCGTGGCCGTCGGCGATGGCGATGGAACTCGACGCCACCATCACCACACCGATGGCGGCCAGCCCCAGTGCGGCGCCGGCGAGTACGGCGTCGTAGCGCCCCTGAAGCGGATCGCGCCGCTTGGCCTGGCCGATGGCGAGGCTGGCCTTCATCAGCGCACCTTCAACGTGGCCAGGCCGATCAGCACCAGCACCACACTGATGATCCAGAAGCGCACGATCACGCGCGGCTCCGGCCAGCCTTTCAGCTCGAAGTGGTGATGGATCGGCGCCATGCGGAACACGCGCTTGCCGGTGAGCTTGTAGGAGGCCACCTGGATCATCACCGACAGGGTCTCGATGACGAAGATGCCGCCCATGATCACCAGCACCAGTTCCTGGCGCACGATGACGGCAATGCAACCGAGCGCAGCGCCGATCGCCAGTGCGCCGATGTCGCCCATGAATACCTGCGCCGGGTAGGTGTTGAACCACAGGAACCCCAGCCCGGCCCCGGCCATGGCCGCGCACAGGATGGCCAACTCGCCGGCGCCGGGCACCGCCGGAATCTGCAGGTAGTTGGCGAACACCGCGTGGCCGGCTGCGTAGGCAAAGATGCCAAGCCCGCCGGCGACCAGCACCACCGGCATGATGGCGAGGCCATCGAGGCCGTCGGTGAGGTTGACCGCGTTGGAGAAGCCGACGATCCAGAAGTAGGCGACCACGACGAACACCGCACCGAGCGGGATCACCACCGCCTTGAAGAACGGCACGTAGAACTGGGTCGCCGTGGCGACATCGGCGGTGTGGAACAGGGCGAAGGCGGCGAGCAGGCCGAACACCGACTGCAGAAGGTACTTCCAGCGTGCGGCCAATCCCTTGGGGTCCTTCAGCACCAGCTTGCGGTAGTCGTCGATCCAGCCGATGCCGCCGAACGCCAGCAGCACCAGCAGGGTGATCCACACGTAACGATTGGCGAGATCCGCCCAGAGCAGGGTGGCCGCCGCCACCGCCAGCAGGATCAGCGCGCCGCCCATGGTCGGCGTGCCGGCCTTGCTCAGGTGTGTCTGCGGGCCGTCGCTGCGCACGGTCTGGCCGATCTGGCGCTCGGTCAGCGAGCGGATCATGCGCGGACCCATGAGCAGGGCCACCGCCAGCGCGGTCAGTGCGGCGAAGATGGCGCGCACCGTCAGGTACTGGAAGACGTTGAAGCCGGAATGCAGTTCGCGCAGCCACAGGGCCAGCTCAAGCAGCATGGTGCACCTCCCCTTCGGGCAGCAGCGCGCGTACCACCTGGTCCATGCCGGCCGAGCGCGAGCCCTTGACCAGCACGGTGACGCCGGGGCGCAAGGCATCGCGAAGTGCCTCGATCAGCGCCTCGCGACTGCCGAGATGACGGCCGCCCTCGCCGAACGCTTCGACCGCGGCCGCGCTCAAGGGCCCGACCGCGTACAGGCGCGCGACGCCAGACCGACGTGCCAGCTCGCCGATGTCGCGATGCAGGGTGCCGGCGGCGCTGCCCAGTTCCGCCATGTCGCCAAGCACCAGCCAGGTCGGCCCCGCTTCCAGCGCCAGGGTGTCGATGGCGGCGGCGCTGGAGGCAGGATTGGCGTTGTAGCTGTCGTCGACCAGCGTCCAGCCGGCAGCGCTCGACAGGCGGCGCATGCGCCCGGGCACGGGCTCGGCCCGCGCCAGGCCGGCGCCACAGGCTTCCAGCGTGGCGCCGGCGGCCATCGCCACGGCACTGGCGGCGAGCGCGTTCATCACGTTGTGGCGACCCGCAAGGGGCAGAGCGACCGTGATCTGGCCCTGCGCGGTGCGCAGCACGAAACGACTCGATGCCGTGCCCGGTTGCACTCCCTCGGCCCACACCTCGGCCGGCTGGTCCAGTCCGAAACGGATCTGGCACCGGCCGCGTGCGCGTTCGGCAAAGCGTGCGGCGAAGGCATCGTCGGCGTTGATCACCGCGGTACCGGACTCGGGCAGTGCCGAGTAGATGGCGCCCTTGGTTTCAGCCACGCCCTCGATGCTGCCAAGGCGCTCCAGATGGGCCGGCGCCACGTTGTTGACCAGGGCGATGTCGGGGCGCGCGATGTCGGCCAGGTAGGCGATGTCACCGGGCTTGCCTGCCCCCATCTCCAGCACGCAGTAGCGCGCGTCGCGCGGCAACGCCAGCAGACTGAGCGGCAGGCCGATCTCGTTGTTGAGATTGCCCGGATTGACGTGGGTGGGGCCTACCCGCTCGAGGATGGCAGCGGCCAGGTTCTTCACCGTGGTCTTGCCGTTGGAACCGGTGATGCCGATGACGCGAGCCGCGCAGCGGCGACGCCAGCCTTTCGCCAGCAGACCCAGCGCGGCCTGGCTGTCGCGGCGCACGAGCTGGGGTACCGGAAGATCCAGGGCGCGCTCCACCAGCAGCGCCACCGCACCGTTGTCGACGGCCTCGCTGGCGAAGTCGTGGCCATCGGCGCGCTCCCCGCGCAGGGCGACAAACAGCTGACCGGGCTGCAGGCGGCGACTGTCGATGCCGACGCCATGCACATGGACGTCCTCGCCGATACGCTCGGCGCCGGTCCAGGCGGCCATGTCGGACATGCACGCGCTCAGCATGGCCTGGCCTCCAGCGCGCGGCGGGCGTGCTCCAGATCGTCGAAGGGCAGACGTCGTCCGCCGGCCTCCTGCCAGGCCTCGTGGCCCTTGCCTGCAATCAGCACGATGTCGGCGCTGCCCGCGCCGGCCACCGCCTGGGCGATGGCACGGGCGCGGTCGCGCTCGACGACGGCACGGGCGGGGTGGGCCAGGCCGTTCAGGACTTCGGCGACGATGGCGTCGCCATCTTCGCCACGCGGATTGTCGTCGGTGATCCAGATCGCATCGGCGAGATCCTCGGCGATGCGTCCCATCTCGGGGCGCTTGCCGCGATCGCGCTCGCCACCGCAACCGAACACGCAGAGCAGGCGGCCGCCGCCATGACTGCGCAGACTGCCGAGCGCCTTCTCCAGCGCGTCCGGCGTATGCGCATAGTCGACCACCACCAGCGGCCTTCCGTCGCCGCCGATCCGGTTCATGCGCCCGTGTACCGGTTGCAGTTGCCGCATGAGAACGAGCACGTCCTCCAGCGAATGGCCGAGTGCCCCCAGAACGGTGATGACGGCGAGCAGGTTGTGCGCGTTGAAGGCGCCGAGCAGGCGGCTTTCCACGCGGCCACGCCCCCAGGGCGTCGCCACATCGAACGCAATGCCGTCGAGCGACAGCGAGAGATCGCTTGCGCGCACATCGGCATCGGCGGCAAAGCCGTAACCCAATGCGCGGACGCCCGCGGGCAGCACGGTGCGCAGCAACCTGCCCTCTTCATCGTCCAGGTTGAGCACGGCGTGGCGAAGCCCGGGCCAGGCGAACAGGCGTGCCTTGGCGGCGGCATAGCCCCGCATGTCGCCGTGATAGTCGAGATGGTCGCGGCTCAGATTGGTGAACACCGCTGCGGCGAAACGTACGCCGTCCACGCGGCCCTGGTCGAGCGCGTGCGAAGACACCTCCATGGCGACGTGGCTCGCTCCGGCGTCGCGGAAGCGCGCCAACATTGCATGCACGCTGAGCACGTCGGGCGTGGTGTGCTGGCCGGACTCCACCGCGCCATGCATACCGGCGCCGAGGGTCCCGATGGTGGCCGGACGCTGGCCTAGCGCGGCCAGCGCCTGCGCCAGCAGTTGCACGGTCGAGGTCTTGCCGTTGGTACCGGTGA
>DAOMOD010000207.1:0-7341 GCA_035444205.1 Lysobacteraceae bacterium | reverse complement strand
GGCAAGGCCAAGCTGCTGCGCGATGGCAAGGATGTGCTGGTGATCTCCTCCGGCATCCTCACCATGCGGGCACTTGAAGTGGCCAAGGCGCTGGAAGCGGACAAGGTCGACGTCGGCGTGCTGCACGTGCCGACGATCAAGCCGCTCGACACCGCGACCATCCTGCGTGAAGCGGGCCGCTCCGGTCGCCTGGTGGTGGTGGCAGAGAACCACACCTCGGTGGGCGGCCTCGGCGAGGCGGTCGCGACCGCGCTGCTCACCGCCGGGGTGACGCCGCAATTCCGCCAGATCGCGCTGCCGGATGCCTTCCTCGACGCCGGCGCGCTGCCCACCCTGCACGACCGCTACGGCATCTCTGCCGAAGCCATCGCCGCCACCCTCAAGGGCTGGCTCGGATAACCCGTCTTTCCCCAACCCCGCTTTCCACCGACACTCGGCGCCCCACGCGGCGCCCAATTGAAAAGGACTCCATTCATGTCGAACTCCCTCCTCCTCGAAGGCAAGGTCGCCGTTATCACCGGTGGCGCCGGTCTCAACGGCCTGGGCTTCGCCACCGCCCGCATGCTGGCGGCGCAAGGCGCCCGCGTTGCGCTGCTCGACCTCGAGCAGGCCAACCCGGCGGCCGCGGCTGCCGAACTCGGCCCGCAGCACATCGGCCTGGTTGCCAATGTCACCGACAAGGCGGCGTGCGAAGCCGCCGCCGCCGAGATCGTGAAGCAGCTCGGCCGCATCGACGTGCTGGTGAACAACGCCGGCATCACCCAGCCGCGCAAGACGGTGGACATCACCGGCGCGGACTACGACGCGGTGCTCGACGTCAGCCTGCGTGGCACGCTGTACATGTCGCAGGCGGTCATCCCGACCATGCAGGCGCAGAAGAGCGGTTCGATCGTGTGCATCTCGTCGGTGTCGGCGCAGCGCGGCGGCGGCATCCTCGGCGGCCCGCACTACTCGGCGGCCAAGGCGGGCGTGCTCGGTCTGGCCAAGGCCATGGCGCGCGAGTTCGGCGCCGACAACATCCGCGTCAACTGCATCACCCCGGGCCTGATCGCCACCGACATCAACAAGGGCAAGATTCCCGAGGACAAGCGCGCGGCCATCCTCGATTCCATTCCGCTGGGCTGCATCGGCGAACCCAACGACGTCGCCGGCTGCGTGGTGTTTCTGGCGAGCGACCTGTCCAAGTACTGCACCGGCATCACCCTGGACGTGAACGGCGGCATGCTGATCCACGGTTGATCCACCTCGGCCCGGCAGGTGCCGGGCCGTGTTCCGCATCCAAGTAAGGCCCGCGACCGCAGTGACGGACGGGCATAAACCAAGGCAAGAGAAGGAGACCATCATGATGAAGAAGACGCTGATCGCACTCGTCGCCACCCTGGCCATGACCGCATCCACCAGCTGGGCGCAGCAGGTATTGCGCATGTCGCATGGGGCGGCGCCGGGCAACCCGCGCTCCGAAGCGGCGCTCAGGTTTGCCGAACTGGTCGAGCAGAAGACGGCGGGCCGGGTGAAGGTCGAGGTAGGCGGCAGCGCGCAGTTCGGTGACGATGTCGAGTCGATCACCAACATGCGCCTGGGTACGCTGGCCTTCAGTGCCAACTCGCAGGGTGCCACCGCTGGCGTCGTGCCCGAGTTCAACCTGATCGGTCTGCCCTTCCTGTTCCGCGACCTCAACCATGCCTACAAGGTGGTCGATGGCCCGGTCGGCGCCAAGCTCGACGAGGCGGCCAACGGCAAGGGTCTGGTGCTGCTCGCGCTGTGGGACAACGGTATCCGCCACACCAGCAACAACAAGCGCCCGATCGTCGCCCCGGAAGACCTGCAAGGCATCAAGCTGCGTACTCCGCCCGACACGATGACGCTCGACATCTTCAGGGCGCTCGGCGCCAACCCCGGCCCGCTGGCCTTCTCCGAGCTGTACATCGCGCTGCAGCAAGGTGTGTTCGACGGCCAGGAGAACCCGCTGATGAACATCTACGCGTCCAAGCTGCACGAGGTGCAGAAGTACATCTCGCTGACCGGCCACAAGTACGAGACCACGCCGGTGCTGGCCAGCAAGATGATCTGGGCGGGACTGTCCAAAGCCGACCAGCAGGCGGTGAAGGACGCCGCGGTCGAGGCCGGCAGGCTCAACCGCGAGCTGTCGCTGGCGGCCGATGCCGAGCTGCGCCAGAAGCTGGCCGCTGCCGGCGTCCAGCTCAATGAAGTCGATCAGGCTCCCTTCGTCGCCAAGACCAAGCCGGTCTATGACAAGTGGGCTGCGCAGTACCCCGATCTGGTCAAGCTGATCGTCTCGGAAGCGGGCAAGTAATGATGGTCACCCACACCACTCCCCATACAGCGGCGCCGACCAGCGCCCCGGTCCGGGTGGTGAGGTGGGTGGACGGTGCGATCGTGGCCGCCAGCGTGGCGGTTGCGATCGGTGCTCTGGTCGTCATGTTCGTTTCCCTGATGGCTGAAGTGATCGTCCGCTACCTCACCAACCAGGGCATGGGCTGGCCGACCGAGATGCCCAACATCCTCTTTCCGTGGCTGGTCATGGGGGGCATCGTGCTCGCTGCCCAGCGTGGTCAGCACATTGCCGTCACCGCCATCCACGGCTGGCTCGGGCGCGGTGCCAACCGCATGCTGATGGTCGGCCATCAGGTGCTTGCCGCCGCGGCCTTCTTCTATCTCGCCTGGGTCGGCCTCGATGTCATCGAGATCACCGGCAGCGAGGTGTATCCGGTGACCGGCATCTCGGCCCGCTGGGCCTACCTGGCGATGATCGCCGGTTTCGTCGGCCTCGGCATTACCGCGCTGAGCACCCTGGTCCGGCTCTTGATCGCGAACGACCCGTTCTCCGTCCGCGCCCACCACATCGAGGAGGACGTATGACTGTCGTGATGCTTCTTGTATTCAGCGCGCTGCTGGTGCTGGCCCTGCCGGTTGGCTACGCGCTGGTGATCAGCTCCGGCCTGGCTGCGGTGACTGCCGGCGGCATGCCGAGCGTGGCGGCGGTGGTGAAGATCTTCCAGCCCACGCAGAGCTTCCCGCTGCTGGCCATCCCCTTCTTCATGCTGTCGGGCAACCTGATGATGGGCGGGACGCTGGGCAAGCGCCTGATCCACTTCGCCACCACGCTCGTGGGCCGCTTCCACGGCGGTCTCGGCCAGGTCACGGTGGTCGGCTCGACCGTGTTCGGTGGCGTGTCGGGCTCGGCGGTGGCGGAAGCCTCGGCGCTCGGCTCGATGCTGATCCCGTGGCAGAAGCGCGAAGGCTATCCCCCGGCCTTCGCTGCGGCGGCCACGGCGTCGTCCTCGGTCATCGCTGGCCTCATCCCGCCCTCGATCCCGCTCATCCTGTACGCGGCCGTGTCCAACCAGTCGATCGCCGCGCTCTTTCTCGCCGGCATCCTGCCCGGGCTGATGCTGTGCGGCGGATTCATGCTGGTGTGCTACTTCTCCGGGCGCCTGCGCGGCTTCAAGCGCTTGGCCGAGGGCGTGACCTGGAAGGGCGTGCTGCGTGCTACGGTGTCGGCCGCGCCGGCGCTGGCGATGCCGGCCTTCATCGTCATCCTGTTGCGTGCTGGCATCGCCACGCCCACCGAGGTGAGCGTGCTGGCGGTGTTCTACGGCCTGGTGGTGAGTGCCCTGGTGTATCGCGACCTGAGCTTCAAGCGGCTCTACGACGCGCTGGTGCATACTGCCGTCACGACCGGCGTGGTGATGCTGGTGATCGCGGCGTCCAACCTGGTGGGCTTCGTGTTGACGGTCGAGGCCGTGCCGACCTCGGTCGCCGAATGGACGGCAGAGACCTTGAAGTCACCGTGGATGGTGATCCTGATGCTCAACCTGATCATGGTCACCGTGGGCATGTTTCTCGATCTGCCTGCCGCCATCCTGTTGCTGGGGCCGACCTTCGTCGCCATCGGCAACGCGATCGGGCTTGATCTGGTCCAGCTCGGCATCATGATGGCGGTGAATCTGAGCATCGGTCTCTTCACCCCGCCCGTGGGCACCACGCTGTTCATCGCCTCCGCGATCTCGCGCGAGAAGGTTGGCGCGGTGGTGCGTGAGCTGTGGCCCTTCTACCTGGTGGCCATCACGGTGCTGCTCCTGATCTCCTTCGTGCCGGCCTTCACCTTGTACTGATCCGGCGCCCGCCCCCGCCTCTCCTTTCGTTCCCACCTCATCATTGCCTCCCCCTCGCCGGGGAGGCAAGGGAGAACCCTTGCCATGCATTCCGTCGAACCCCGACAACTCGCCAACGCCATCCGCTTCCTGTCGCTCGACACCATCGTCCATGCCGCCGAAGGCCACCAGGGTGTGCCGCTCGGCATGGCGGAGATCGCCACCGCGCTGTTCACCCGCCACCTCAAGTTCAATCCGGCCAACCCCACCTGGCCCGATCGCGACCGCTTCGTGCTTTCGAACGGCCATGGCTCGATGCTGCTGTACTCGCTGCTGCACCTGACCGGCTACGATAAGATCAGTCTCGAGCAGGTCAAGTCCTTCCGCGAGCTAGGCTCGCACTGCGCTGGCCACCCCGAGTTCGACCCGGCCTGCGGCATCGAGGTCACCACCGGTCCGCTCGGCCAGGGCATCGCCAACGCCTTCGGCATGGCGGTGGCCGAGGCCTACCTCAATGCGCGCTTCGGCGCCGACCTGGTTGACCACCACACCTACGCATTTGTCGGTGACGGCTGCCTGCAGGAGGGCGTCGGTCAGGAGATGATCTCGCTCGCCGGCCACCTGCGCCTCGGCAAGCTGGTTCTGTTCTGGGACGACAACCGCATCACCGACGATGGCAGCACCGCGCTGTCGATCAGCGAGGACGTGGCCGCGCGCTTCCGCGTCGCCGACTGGCACGTGATTGAGGTCGACGGCCACGACATCGACGCGGTGTCGGCCGCGATCACGCTGGCCAAGAAGGATGAGCGGCCCTCGCTGATCGCCTGCCGCACCATGATCGGCCGCGGCATCCCGCGCGTGCAGGGTCAGCGCGCCGGCCACAGCGCCCGGCTCTACCCGGAAGACGCGCAGGCCACGCGCGAGCTGCTGGGCTGGACGCATCCGCCCTTCGTGATTCCTGACGACATCCTGGGCGCCTGGCGCGCCGCCGGCCGCCGCAGCGAGGCCGAGCACGCCGCCTGGCAGGCGCGGCTGGCCGCGCTGCCGGCCGCCGCGCGTGCCGAGTTCGAGCGCGTGCAGGCGGGCGAACTGCCCGCGGGCTGGCGCGAGGTGCTGACCGACTACCGCCGCAAGGCCGCCGCCGACACCGAGTCCAAGCCCGGCATCTTCGCCTCGGCCGAGATCAACGACCTGCTGGTGGGCGTGCTGCCCGAGCGCATCGTCGGCTGCGCGGACCTCGAGGCGCCGACCTCGCACAAGCGCAGCCTGGCCGCCTTCACCGCCGACGACCGCAGCGGCGCCTACGTGCATTGCGGCGTGCGCGAACACCTGATGGGGGCGATGGCCAACGGCATCGCCGCACATGGCGGCGCGATCCCGCTCGCCGTCACCTATCTCGCCTTCTCCGACTACGAGCGGCCGGCGATGCGCATGGCGGCGCTGATGGGCCTGCCGGTGAGGTTCGTCTTCAGCCACGACTCGATCGGCGTCGGCAAGAACGGCCCCACCCACCAGCCGGTGGAGATTCTCGCCTCGCTGCGGGCCATGCCCAACATGCTGGTGATGCGCCCGGCCGATGCCGTCGAGGCGGCCGAATGCTGGGAGGTGGCCTTGGAGCAGCGGCGCTCCCCGGCGAGCCTGATCTTCGCCCGCCAGGCCCTGCCCACCGTGCGCACGACGCACAGCGAGGACAACCTGTCGCGCCGCGGCGCCTACGTGCTGGCCGAAGCCGAAGGCGGCACGCGCGCGGTGACACTGCTTGCCACCGGCTCCGAGGTCGCGCTCGCGATCGAAGCCCGCCGCCTGCTGCAGGCCGAGGGCATTCCGACCGCCGTGGTGTCGATGCCGTGCTGGGAGCTGTTCGACGCCCAGGATGCGGCCTACCGGCAGCAGGTGCTGGGCGAGGGCTGCGTGCGCGTCGGCGTCGAAGCGGCGCTGCGCTTCGGCTGGGACGCCTGGATCGGCCCGCGCGGCGGCTTCGTCGGCATGCGCGGCTTCGGCGCCTCGGGCCCCGCCGAGCGCCTGTATGAACTTTTCGGCATCACGCCGGCGGCGATCGTCGCCGAAGCGCAACGCCACCTCTGACCCTCCAGGAGCACTCCATGCACAAGATCGTCTTTCTCGACCGCGCCACCATCGCCCCGCAGATCGGCCTGCGCGCACCGTCCTTCCCGCACGAGCTGGTCGTGCACGAGCACACCCGGCCCGAGCAGGTGGTCGAGCGCCTGGCCGGCGCCTCGATTGCGATCGTCAACAAGGTGCCGCTGACTTCGGCGGCACTCGAGCAGCTCCCCGAGCTGCGCCTGATCGCGGTCGCCGCCACCGGCACCGACTGCATCGACAAGGCCTTCTGCCAGCAGCGCGGCATCGCGGTGTCGAACATCCGCGGCTACGCGCTCAACACTGTGCCCGAGCACACCTTCGCACTGATGCTGGCCCTGCGCCGCAACATCGTCGCCTACCGCGATGACGTGCTCGCCGGCGAGTGGCAGCGCTCGGGCCAGTTCTGCTTCTTCAACCACGCCATCCACGATCTCGGCGGTGCGCGCCTGGGCATCATCGGCGAGGGCGTGCTCGGCCAGCGCGTCGCCGAGATCGCGCGCGCCTTCGGCATGGTGCCGCTGTTCGCCGCGCACAAGGGCCGCAGCGGCCTCGGTCCGCTGTACACGCCGTGGGACGAGGTGCTGGCGACGAGCGACATCATCACCCTGCACAGCCCACTCACGCCGCAGACGCGCGGCATGATCGCGCTGCCCGAGTTCCGCGCCATGGCCCGCCGTCCGCTGATCATCAACACCGCGCGCGGCGGCCTGGTCGATGAAGATGCGCTGGTGCAAGCGCTGGACGAGGGCCTGATCGCCGGCGCCGGCTTCGACGTCGCGGCGGCCGAACCGCCGGCGGCCGACAGCCCGATGATGTGCATCGCCGGCCGCCCGAACGTGATCCTAACCCCGCATGTGGCCTGGGCCTCGGACGAAGCCCAGCAAGCGCTGGCGGACCAGCTGATCGACAACATCGACAACTTCGTCGCTGGCTGCCCGAGCAACCTGGTCGAGGGTGCCTACTGACTGCTAGTGAGGACGGCCAATGAGGACGGCCAATGAACTTGGCGAGCCCGGCCGGAATCAGTCCGCCCCGCCCTCCTCGAGCATGCGCTTCAGGTAATCCGGTACGCCCGACAGCACCAGGGTGTCGGTGGCGCGGTCGTAGTGCACCGCGCCGGAAT
>DAOMOD010000206.1:0-7349 GCA_035444205.1 Lysobacteraceae bacterium | reverse complement strand
GGGACCGGGCAACTGCGCCTGGATGCTGGCCAGATCGCCCAGGCGCACGGCCAGTTGCCCGTCCACCTGCGGCAGCGAGACCTCCATGCGTACCGGCAGCGACTCCTCGGCCGGTTTCTGCAGCGGTGCCGGCAGGTCGATGGCGGCGCCGACCATGTCCGAATGCATGAGCAGTCGCTTGGGTCCGTCGAGGCCGTGTTCGCCGCGCTCCACGGCGAGATCGAGCGTCCAGTGCGATCGTCCCTGCACCCGTGGCCACAGCGGTTCCAGATCGCTGAAGCCGCTGGTCACTGACGCCAGCGGCAGCACACCGCGCAGGCTGGCTTCGGCGAGATTGGCCGGGTCTCCGGTACGTCCGCCCACGGCGATGCTGAGGTGCGCCGGGTCTTCTCCCAGCCAAACCTTGAGCTCGTCCGCCGAGAAGCCGTCCTCATCGAAACGTATCGGCCCGGTGGCGCGATCGAAGGCAAGCCCCCACTTGGCGTCACGCAGATCGGCCTGGCGCAGCCACACCTCGCCTGCCACGCGGTCCCCGTCCAAGCCCTGCTTGAGCACGAAATGCAGGTCGAGCCTGACATCGCCCCTGCCGCCCACTTCGACTCCGATCAGGTGACTGCCGAAACGGTGATTGAGTGGACTGCGTCTGAGCAGCCCGAGCAACTGACTGCCGCGACCGCCACCTTCGATCTGGATATCCAGCACCGCGTTGTCGAGGTCGGGAATGACAGCGTGTCCGGCGTCGATGCGGTTGCCGGCGATGCGCGCGGACCGCGCCTCGATGTCCATGCCGACGTTGACGAAGCGGGCACCGGCCTCCAACGCTTCCACCGGGGGCCATTCCGGATGGAACGCCATCAGCGTGTCGCCCACCTCGGCCTGCGCCACGAAGCGGCCTTCGCCCTGTTCGAACGGCCATGCCTGTAGCGGGCCATGGAACACCGCTGCACCTGAGCGGAACTCGCCCGACACCAGGGCCGTTTCAAGCCAGTGCAGGGTTCTCGGCGGCAGGATGCCGGCCGGCCACAGCTCGTGCAATTGTTCGATGCGACCCTTTCCGAGCTGCACCGCGCCACTGAGCACCGGCCCGTCCTCCGCGCCGAAGGCTAGGCTGGCATCGAAATCGAATCCGATACCGCCCAGCTGGACCGCGGCATCGGCAAGTTCCACCTCGACGCCTTCCGCAGTGGTACGTATTCCAACGCGCGCATCCAGGCCGTGCAGGCGCAACGGCTTGCGCAGCAGGCGCGGAGCATCCAGCAGCGGGTACTGATCCTCGATGGCGGCGACGATACCCTGGGCGTCGCCGAACACATGCATGGACAACGGCCCGATGCCCGGTGTGCCCCGGTGCGGGCGCGTCGACAGCGACTCTAGGTACCCGCGCAATGCGACCAGTCGACCATCCTCGAAGTCGACGACCAGATCCTCCAGCCTTCCCGTGGCCGCACTTGCATAGAGCACGCCACGCAGCGCTGGCGACGCGCCGTCTGCCAGAGCTGCCAGTGCCAGCAACGGCCCGATCGAGAGGCGCTCGACCTCGAGGCGATAGCGGGTCTTGTCACTGCGGGTCAGGCTGAGTGCGGGTCCAACCGTGTCTTCGCCCTGCGCGAAGAGGCGCAGGTCCTCCACATCCAGCCGCCAACCGCCGCTCGCTGCGCGCCAGCGCGCGCCGAAGGCCACCCGCGCCAGGGCGCGGCGCGGCTCGATTGCTTCCTCCCCCAGCAATAACGGGGTGGCCCCGCGCAGCGACAGTCCGGACAGATCGACTTCCAATCGGATATCGCTCAGTCTGCGGCCCTTCCAATCGAGCCAGGCCTCGATGTCGGCACGCCCTTCGCGCAGCCCGATGCCGAGCGGCGTCGCCTGTCCCAGCCACTCGGAAAGTTCCAGTTCGCGGCCCACCAGGTAGGCGCGGCCGCCGTCGCCGGCGCGCTCGATGACGAACCCCAGCGGCGCACTGCCTTCGACGGGCCAGGCGCTGCCGTTCCAGAACTCTCTACCACGTTCACGCGAAAAGGTGAGATGGACGCGCTCCAGCGCAAGGTCCAGACCGCTTTCGGCATCGCGCACGCGCAACCGGCTGTCGCGTACGCTAAGCGCCCCGGGCAGGCGCGCATCGACCGTGGCCGGTCCGGCCGCTTCGCTCCGTGGCAACACCAGTCCCTTGAGCTCCCAGCGCCCTCCGGCCTCGCGGCTGATGTCCAGATCCAGGCCGCTGAGACGCAGTTCCACCAGGGCACGCCGCGGCAGCAGCCAGGCGTAGACGTTGATGCGCAGCTCGGCCGCATCGACCTCGATGCCGTCGTCGCCTCCGAGCCGCAGGTGCTTCAACCGGAATGCAGGACCGCTGCGCAGCCACTGGCCCCCCGCCGCCTCGATGCTTACCGACTGGCCAATGCGAGACTCGATCCACGCCGCCAGGCGTACCGGATCGCTGGCAAGCCACGGCAGGGCCAGATTGACCAGACCCACCACCACGGCGGCCAGGATCAGGACGCTGGACACAGTGAGCCACAGGCCACGGTTGAGGCGCCGGACGCGTCGCCGCCAACTCTTCACAGCAACACCACGTCGTACTGTTCCTGGGCGTACTGGTCGTCAGCCTGAAATCGAATGGTCTTTCCTATGAACTCCTCAAGTTCGGCCACCGCTGCCGACTCTTCCTCGAGAATGCGCGACACCACCCTGGGCGAGGCCAGCACCATCAGGGTTTCGGCCTCGAACTGGCGCACCGCGCGGGTGATCTCGCGGAAGATCTCGTAGCACACGGTCTCGGCGGTCTTGACGTGGCCGCGGCCGGCGCAGGAGGGACATGGTTCGCAAAGCTGCCGCTCCAGGCTCTCGGTGGTGCGCTTGCGCGTCATCTCCACCAGGCCAAGCGGCGACAGCTCGTAGAAATTGGTCTTGGCATGATCGCGGGCCAGCGACTTTTCCAGCGTGCGCAGCACTTGGCGACGATGATCCTCGTCAGTCATGTCGATGAAGTCGATGATGATGATGCCGCCCAGATTGCGCAGACGAAGCTGCCGGGCCACCGCCTGCGCCGCTTCCAGGTTGGTGCGATAGACCGTCTCCTCAAGGTTGCGATGCCCGAGATAGGCGCCGGTATTGACGTCGACCGTGGTCATCGCTTCGGTCTGGTCGATCACCAGGTGTCCACCGGATTTCAGCGGCACCTCCTTGCGCAGCGCGCGCTGGATCTCCTCCTCGATACTGTAGAGATCGAAGATCGGGCGTTCGCCAGGGTAATGCTCGACGCGCTCGACCAGCTCGGGCATGAACTGCCGGGTGAATTCGACCGCGCGCTCCAGGGCTTCGCGCGAATCGATGCGAACCTTTTCCACCCCGCTTCGCACCATGTCGCGCAGGGTGCGCAGCGGCAGCACCAGATCTTCGTAGATGCAGCGACCGACACTGCCGGCGGTGATGCGTTCACCCAGGGCATGCCATACCTTGTTCAGGTAATCGATATCCTCGGCAAGCGCCTCGGCGCCGATACCCTCGGCATTGGTGCGCAGGATGTAGCCCACCTGGGCCTCACCAACCAATCCGAGAAGCAGGCTCTTGAGGCGCTGGCGCTCGTCCTCGTCCTCGATCCGCGCCGACACTCCGATCATGCGGCTGTAGGGAAGCAGCACCAGGTAGCGCGAGGGAATGCTGAGGTGGGTGGTGAGACGTGCGCCCTTGCCACCGATGGGGTCCTTGATTACCTGGACCACCACTTCCTGACCTTCGCGCAGGAGCTCGCCGATCGGCGGCGGTGGCGGGGGCGGTATTGGTGGATCGAGCGCGATCGTTTCGCTGGTCGGTGGACGCAGCACGTCGGAGGCATGCAGAAAGGCGGCGCGGCCGAGGCCGATTTCGACGAAGGCGGCCTGCATGCCGGGCATGACCCGCTGCACGCGTCCCTTGTACACATTGCCCACGAATCCGCGGCGGGACGCGCGCTCGATGTGGACCTCCTGCAGCATGCCGTTCTCGACGACAGCCACCCGCGTCTCGCGCGGGGTCACGTTGATCAGGATCTCCTCGCTCATCGGGACAGACCGATTCAGAGCAACTGCGATGCGGGAATGTCCACCGCCAGAGGAAATTCCGCCTGTTCGAGCAGGCAGGCAGTCTCGTACAGCGGCAGCCCCATGACGCCGGAATAGCTGCCTTCGATGCGGGAGATGAATCCGGCAGCCAGGCCCTGGATGGCATAGGCACCGGCCTTGTCGCGAAACTCGCCGGATTCGAGGTAGCGCTCGATCAGGTCGGCATCGATTGCGGCGAACCACACGATGGTCTCACTGAGCGCCTCGCGCAGTCCGCGGGGACCGGCCAGGCTCACCGCCGACAGCACGCGATGGCTGCGTCCGGCGAGGCTGCGCAGCATCCGCCGGGCGTCCGAACGGTCCTCCGGCTTGCCCAGTACGCGGCCGTCGAGCACCACCTCGGTATCGGCGCCGAGTACCAGGGCCGCGGGCTCACCGCAGGCTTCGCGCCCGGCCCAGGCCTTTTCGCGGGCGACCCGCCGCACGTAGTCCTCGGGGCTCTCGTCGGTCATCGGGCATTCCTCCACCGTGACGTCGACGGCCTGGAACGCCACGCCGAGCTGGCTCAGCAGCTGGTGGCGCCGCGGCGAGCGCGAGGCGAGATACAGCGGATAGGCGGGCAGGATCAGCATACGGGTGACTTTAGCATCGGCACGCAGCACAGCGGATAAACACGAAAGGCCCGCAGCATGCGACCGGAACGGTGGTGCGGGGGTCAGTCCCGGTGATAGGGGTGACCGCTCAGCAGGGTCACGGCGCGGTAGAGCTGCTCGATCACGACAATGCGCACCAGCGGATGCGGCAGCGTCAGCGCACTGAGCGACCATACCTTCTGTGCGGCCCGGCGCACGTTCGCGCTCACTCCGTCGGCACCACCTGCCAGCAGGGCCACGTCGCGCCCACCCTGGCGCCATTGCGCCACCTGCTCCGCCAGGTTCCTGGTCGACCAGGCCGTGCCGCGCTCGTCGAGCAGCACGACCACCGCGCCGGCAGGCACCGCGCCCAGCAGGCGATCGCCCTCCTCATCGATGGCACGGGCGGCGTCCTGGCCCTTGCTTCGCGCCACCGCAGGCAGTTCGCGCAGCACGAAGGGAAGCTCGCGACCGAGGCGCTTGCGGTACGCTTCGAAGCCCTCCGCGACCCAGCCCGGCATGCGCTGGCCAATGGCAATCAGGTGCACGCGCACGGAGTCGGGCCGCCAGGCCGCGGCAATGGAGAACCCCGGCCGCCTCAGGCGGTGGCCAGGTCTTCAGCCGAATGGCCCACCGTCCACAGCCGCTCCAGCCCGTAGAACTCGCGCACGCGCGGCAGCATGACATGGACCACCACGTCGCCGAGATCGACCAGCACCCACTCGCCCTCGCGCTCGCCTTCGACGCCAAGCGGCATGTGGCCGTGGCGCTTGGCGAGCCGGACCACCTCGTCGGCGATCGACTTCACGTGGCGGGTGGAGGTGCCGCTGGCGACGATGATCAGATCGGTGATGCTGGTCTTGTCGCGGACATCGATTTCCTTGATGTCGCGCGCCTTGAGATCGTCGAGGGCGGTGAGGACGGCGCCATGGAGCGCCGGGAAAGGAAGGGGAACGCTGGGCCGGGAGGCTACGGATTCCGAAGGACGCAAGCTGGGGTCACCCCGTATTGGACAGTAGAACCGGGTTCAGTATAGGCCAAGCATGCTGCACGCGCACCGCCCCGTCGTGCAGAATGCCTGCAACCCCTGGAGACCGCCGCCATGCGCCTCGCTCTGCTCGTTACCCTACTGGCGATCGCCGCCCTGCTGCCCGCGACCGCCCACGCGCAGCGCCACGGCAGCGAAGCGGTCTTCTGCGAGAGCCGCAACCAGGCCTACCGCGAATGCCGGCTCGGCTTCGACGGCGAAGCGGTATTGCTGGAGCAGACCTCGCGAGCGAGCTGCCGGGAAGGACGCACCTGGGGCCAACGACGCGACCGGGTCTGGGTGGACAGCGGCTGCGCGGGCTGGTTCGGCCGCGCGGCGCCGCCGCCGCCGCCCGTGGTCGAGAAACAGGTCATCACCTGCGAAAGCCGGCGCGGACGCCGCCAGGTCTGCGATACGCCCGGCTGGCGCGGCGTCGAACTGGTCCGTGAGCACTCGCGCAACGCCTGCCGCGAGGGTCAGACCTATGGCTTCGAACGCGGGGCGATCTGGGTGGACCATGGCTGTCGCGCCGATTTTGCCCGCGGCCGCCGTGGTCCTCCTGCCACGCCACCGCCTGTACCGGATGCGCCGATCCAGGGCGGCGAGGTGGTTTGCACCAGCCAGTTCGCCAGCTTCAAGCAATGTCCGGTACCGGGCTGGAACGGCGCGCGCCTGGTGCGCACCCTCAAGGGCCGCTGCGAGGAGGGGCGCTCCTGGGGCTTTGCCAACGAGGCCATCTGGGTGCATTACGATTGCTCGGCGGTATTCGTGGCCGGGCACGGAACCGGCGGCACCCGACCGGGCACCGATCCCGGCTACCCCAAGGTTACCTGCGAGAGCCGCGACGGCCGGCGCCGGGAATGCCGGGCCGACATCGGTCAAGCCGCGGTGTGGCTCGACCGGCAGACCTCGCAGGTGCGCTGCGAGGTGGGTCGCAACTGGGGCTGGAACGCGCATGCGATCTGGGTCGACGGCGGCTGCGGGGGCGTCTTCACCATCCAGCGCCCGCGCTGAGGCGCGCCATGGTTTAACATGCGCGCCCCCCTTGCCGGGACGTGGCATCGCGCCCCGACCCGGCCCAGCGTGATACCGGAGCCTTCATGCGAACCCACCTGTGCGGCCTCGTCGACGAGGCCCTGATCGGCCAGACCGTCACCCTGTGCGGCTGGGCGGATGTCGCCCGCAACCTGGGCGGCGTCTGTTTCATCGACCTGCGCGACCACGAAGGTGTGGTGCAGATCGTCGCCGAACCGGATCAGGACGTGTTCGCCACCGCCGCCGAGGACGGCTACGAGGACTGCCTGCGCATCCGCGGCACCGTGCGCACCCGGATGAGCGTTAACGACCGCATCCGCACCGGCCGTGTCGAGGTGGTGGCCGAAGCCATCGAGATTCTCAACCGTGCCGAAGGCCTGCCCTTCGCCCTGCATGAATCGCCGGGCGAGGATGTGCGCCTCAAGTACCGCTACCTCGACCTGCGTCGGCCCGACATGCAGCGCGCCATGCGCCGCCGCATCGCCCTGGTGCAGGCGCTCCGGCGCTGGCTCGATGCGCGCGGCTTCCAGGACGTGGAAACCCCGATCCTGACCAAGGCCACACCCGAGGGCGCGCGCGACTTCCTGGTGCCGGCGCGCCTGCATCCGGGCGAGTTCT
>DAOMOD010000205.1:0-7476 GCA_035444205.1 Lysobacteraceae bacterium | reverse complement strand
GCGCAGCGCGATCGAAATGGCGTCTCGAACCACTCGAACCACTCGAACCACTCGAATCGCTCAAGCCACGCGCGGCCCGGCGCGCCCGTTCCCGCGCGCCCAGACCAGGGTGCGGTTGTTGGCGGGCATCGCCACATCGTCGACCAGGGTCAGACCGATGCCGCGCGCCAGGACATCGACCGCCTCGAAGTCGCGGATGCCGCGCCTGGGATCGCCGACGCGCAGACTGGCGTCGAAAGCGGCGTTGCTGGCGGACGTGAAGCGGCCGTCGTAGTTGAACGGGCCGTAGATGGCGAGCACGGCGTCGGCCTCCAGCACGCGACCCAAGCCGGCGAACATCCGCTCCACTTCCAGCCAGCCCATGATGTGCAGGGTATTGGCGCTGAAGACAGCGTCGTAACGCCGAGCCGGCCAGGTGTCGTTGACGTCGAGTGCGATCGGCGCCGGCGTATTGGGCAGCGCGGCCTGGTCGAGCCAGGCGCGGACGCCTGGGAGATGGTCGGCCACGTCCGAACACTGCCATTCAAGGTGGGGTAGCGCGGCTGCGAAATGCACCGCGTGCTGACCGGTGCCGCTGCCGATCTCCAGCACGCGGCGACGGTCGCCGAAATGGCGACGCAGCACGGCGAGAATGGGCGCGCGGTTGCGTTCGGTGGCGGGGGCGTGGGGCCTGTCGTTCATCGGCGCATGGTAACGGCAGCAACACCCGTGTCACCTACGAGCCGGTCCTCTGTAGGAGCGGCGAAAGCCGCGATCGTCCCGTCGCTTCGATGTGGCGCAGGGCCGCCCACAAGGTGGGCTCCTACAGAAGCGGTGCCCTGTAGACAAGGAGCGCACCCTGTGCGCGACCGGTCCCATCGCATCCTTGCCGCACCCCTGTCGCCCACCAGGGACGCCCCTACGGAGCGGAGGCTTGCAGCTCGGCGGGCGATCCGCGCAGGCGCGCGCGCAGGCGCGCGCCGCTCGCGTACAGGGCAGGTATGAGGAACAGGGTGATGACGGTGGCAAACAGGATGCCAAAGCCCAGACTGGTCGCCATGGGAATGATGAACTGTGCCTGCAGGCTGCGCTCCAGAAGGATCGGGGTCAGACCCAGGAAAGTGGTCAGCGAGGTGAGAAGAACCGGACGGAAGCGCTGGCCGCCGGCCTCGACGATCGCCTCGGCGAGTTCCTTGCCTTCAGCGCGCGCGCGGTTGACGAAGTCGACCAGGATCAGCGAATCGTTCACCACCACTCCGGACAGGGCGATGATCCCGTACATGCTCATCATGCTGAAGTTCTGGCCGGTGAGGATATGGCCGAGCACCGCGCCGACCACGCCGAACGGGATCACCGACATGATCAGCAGCGGTTGCACGTAGGACTTCAGCGGTATGGCGAGCAGGGCGTAGATCAGGAACAGCGCGCTCACAGCGGCGATGGCCAGGCTGCGCTGCATGCGCTGCTCCTCCAGGCTGGCACCGCCCAGCCCGGCATGCACGGTCGGGTAGCGATCCAGCAGGTCCTTGAGGAAACCTTCACGTACCTCGCGCACCAGCGCGCCCGGCTCCACCCGCTGGGTGTCGGCGTAGGCGGTGACGGTCACCGTGCGCTGGCGGTCCTCGCGCTGGATCGCCGCGTAGCTCACGTCGAGCGCGATGTCGGCGACTTCGAAGAAGGGCACCTCGTCGCCGTCCGGGGTGCGGATGCGCATGTCGGTGAGATCGGCCAGCGAGCGCCGCTCCTCCAGCGGGTAGCGCACCATCACCCGCACGTCCTCGCGCCCGCGCAGAATGCGCTGCGCCTCCTCGCCGTAAAAGGCCTGACGCACCTGGCGGCCGAGGTCGGCCTGGCTCAAGCCGAGCGTCTCGGCCTCGGGGCGGATGGAAAGGCGCACCTCGCGGGTACCGGCGTTGATGCTGGTGTTGACGTCGTAGACGCCGTCGTAGCCGTCGAGATGGGCCATCAGTTCGGCGGCCACGTGCTCGAGTTGGTCCACGTCGCTGCCGCGAAGGTGCAGTTCGATCGGCGGTCCGCCGCCGGGATTGGTGCTGGCCACGAAACGCAGATCCTTGGCGCCGGGAATCTCGCCCACGCGGCGGCGCAAGGCATCGGTGATCTGGAACGCGTCGAGCTCGCGCTCCTCGGCCTTGGTCAGCTCCAGCACCACCTGGCCGCCGGTGTCGCCCTGGGTGAACAGGGCGAGGTGGCGCACCAGATCCTCGCCGGTCGCGGCGCGATGATCGCGATCGAGCTCGAACACCGCACGCTCGATGCGGTCGATGGCGGCATTGCGCTGCGCCGGCGCGGTTCCGTCGTTGAGCGAAAGGTACACCTGGATGAAGTCGCTCGGCACGTCGGGGAAGAACACGAAGCGCACCGCGCCGCCCAGCAGCAGACCGATCACCACCAGGAAGCCGGCCACGAACAGCGCGAGCGTGGTGCCCAGGTTGCGCAGGGCCACCCCCAGGGTGGGCTGGTAGACGCGCTCGACGAAGCGCTCGAGGCCGTCGGCGAAGCGACGCCGGTAGCGGGTCAGGGGACCGGCCTCGGCATCGCTCTTCTGGCGCCCGCCTTGATGGGCGAGATGCGCCGGCAGGATCAGCTTCGACTCCACCAGCGAAAAGCACAGGCACAGGATCACCACCACCGCGATGGCCTGGAAGAACACCGCGGCCTGGCCCTCGACGAACAGCAGCGGCGCGAATGCAGCGATGGTGGTGAGCACGCCGAAGGTGGCCGGCACCGCCACCCGGCGTGCACCGCGGATCACGTTGTCGATCGACTGCCCGTGTTTTCGCGTCTCGCTGTAGGCGCTCTCACCGATGATGATGGCGTCGTCCACCACGATGCCGAGCACCAGGATGAAACCGAACAGGCTGAGCATGTTGATGGTGGCCGGCCACGGCACGTGCGGCATCAGCCAGAACGCACCGAGAAAACAGATCGGGATGCCGACGATCACCCACACCGCGGTGGTCAGCCGCAGGAACACGCCCAGGCACAGGAACACCAGCACCGCGCCGATCGCCATGTTGCGCATCATCATGTCGAGCCGGCCCTTCAGGTAGAACGAACGGTCGCCCCAGTAGGCGAGCTCGATCCCTTCCGGCAGGGTGGCGCGGCGCGTGTCGACGAAACGGCGTACCGCAGCGGCGATGTCGATCTCGTTCTCGCTGCCGACCGCGCTGACCCGGATGTTGAGCGCCGGCTTGCCGTCGAAGCGCGCGTAACCCTCGGTCTCGACGAAACCGTCCTTGACCTCGGCCACCTCGCCGAGGGTGAGACGGGTGCCGTCGGCGTGGCTGCGCAGTACCAGACCGGCGAATTCGGCACCGGAATAGACCTGGCCCATGGACCGCAGCCGGATGTCGCCGCCTTCGGTGCGAATGTTGCCGCCGGGCAGGTCGATCGAGGCCTGGCGCACGGCGCGTGCAATTTCGTCGAAGGTGAGGCCGAACTTGCGCAACTCGACCTCGGACACCTCGATCGCGATTTCGAAGGCACGGCTGCCGACCACCGCCACGTCGGTCAGTTCAGGCAGCGCCTGCAGCTCGTCGCGCACACGGTCGGCGAACTGCTTGCGCGCGCGGTCGTCGAGGTCGCCGTACACGCTCACCCAGATCACGCTCTGCTGGAACTCCTGCTTGGCGATGATCGGCTTCTCGGTCTGAGCCGGCAGGTTGGGAATGGCATCGACCCGCAGCTTGACCTCGTTCAGCACCTGATCGACGTCGTAGCCGCTGGCAACCTCCAGGGTCACCACGCCAGCGCCCTCGCGGGCGGTGGAGCGGATCGCCTTGATCCCCTTGATGTCGGCCACCGCCTCCTCGACGCGCACCACCACGCCCTCCTCGACCTCCTGCGGGGCGGCGCCGAGATAGGGCACGGTGACCCGCACCAGATTGCTTTCGAAGTCCGGAAAGATCTGCTGGCGCATCGCGCCGTAGGACAGCAGGCCGCCGAACACGATGATCACCATCAGCAGGTTGGCCGCCACCGGGTTGCGCGCGAACCAGGCGATCAGACCCGTGTGCGTGTCGTAGCTGCGCACCATGGCTCAGCACTCGTCCCCTGTAGGAGCGGCGAAAGCCGCGATCGGCGGAACCAACGAAGCGTCTATCGCGGCTTTCGCCGCTCCTACCCAGAGCACACGACCGGGCAGCGCGCGCGCCATCACTCCACCTCCTCCGGCACCACCGCATCGTCCGCCAGCGGCGTGGGCTCCGCGGCCAGCACGCGCAGGCGCATGCCCTCCACCGGAGTCTCGATCGCGGTGGTCACCACGCGCTCGCCCGGCGCAAGACCGGAGGCGACGTACACACTGTCGCGGTCGGCGCGCAGCACTTCGATGCGGCGCAGGCGCAGGCGATCCTCGCCATCGGCCAGCAGCACCTGGTCCATGCCGCGCAGCACGTGGCGCGGCAGCACGATGACCGGGTGGCTGAGCGCTCCGGGAATGCGGCCCTCGACAAAGGTGCCGAACTTGAGCGGCCGCTCCGAGCTGCCGGTTCCGTTGAGGCCGTAGGGATCTACCACCTCCACCACCACGTGAAGTACGCGAGTGCGTTCGTCCAGCACGCCCTCGGAACGAACCAGTCGGCCCTGCCAGGCACCCGGCTGGGCGGCGCCGGGCGCGTGCACGGCCACCGCCAGGCCATCTTCCGGCAGGTCGACCACCGCCAGATCCGCTTCGGTCAAGGGCAGGCGCACCTCGGCCACGTCCACCGCGGCGAGCACGCCGATGGCGGTACCCATGGCGACGAACTGCCCGCGGTCGACGCGCTTCTCACGCAGCAGCCCGTCGAAAGGCGCGCGGATTTCGGTGCGCGCGAGATTGATCTCGGCCGCGCGCAGATCGGCCTCGGCGGCGCGCACGTTGGCCTCGGCCTCGGCCACGAAAGGCTTGCGCAACACCAGTTCGGTAGGCGTGCCGCGCCCGATCGAGGCCCAGTCCCGGGCCGCCTGCTCGGCACGCGCGGTCTCCTGCGCAAGGAGCGCCTGACGGTTGGCGAGCTGGGCCTCGGCGCGGGCCAGCGCCACCTCGTAGTCCTTGGGATCGACGCGCAGGATCAACTCGCCCGCGCGGAAGAAACCGCCTACGGCGAACTGCGACGGGACCTCGAGCACGTTGCCGGCGACCTCGGACACCAGGGTGGTCTGGGTGCGCGGGCGCACCGTGCCCTGACTGCGCACCTCGAACCCGGCCGGCCGCTCGGCCAGTTCGATCACCTCGACCAGCGGCATGCGCGGCGTCACCTCCGCCACCGGCGCCGGCGGCCGCATGCTGGCCAACACCAGCATCACCAGCACCGCGCCGCCGAGGATGGCGATGGGGACGAGCTTGCGCGGGAATTTCATCGGGGTGGGTTCATACGGCGCGAGGGAGCATATTCGTCCATGCTACGCCGCTGGCGCCTGAACGGGTTGGGCTGGAAGTCATGCACGGAAGCCGCGGCCAGCGGCCCTGAAGGGTGGGTTGGGGGACGAAGCCCTTCAAGGGTTGCGCTTTCCTGCGGTGGGCTTCGCCTTCGGCCCTGCGCCGCCCAACCGCTGCACCCTACTTTCCGTTCCCGGCACGTTCCGCTGTTCCCCAATCCCCCCACACCTTGCGCAGCGGGTCGAACTCCACGGTCCCGCGCGTGTCGCCGCGCCAGCCGAAGCCGTTGACCGCCATCACCCCCTCCTGCAACGGATCGATTCCAAGCGCCTGCTCGATCTCGACATCGTTCACCGCGCCGGTGATGAAGGCGCCCAGGCCGAACTCGGTGGCGCTCAGGTACAGCGTCTGCGACAGGTGGCCGACATCCAGCAGCAGCACGCGCAGGGCCTTGGCGTGGTGCCGGTACTTCCAGGTGTGACGGCGGAAACGGCTGGTCATGAACACCAGCACGTGGGCATCGCCGAACCAGTGCTGGCCAGCCAGCAGGGCGCTGGCGAAATCGCGCAGCGCGGCATCGTCGCCCGGGCTGATTGCGCCTTCCTGCGGAGGTTCGCCGCGTGCAGCGCGCTGGCGCGCGACCAGCGAGGTGGCCAGCGCGTCCGGCCATGGCAGGGGCTCCAGCGCATGCTCGCCGGCGTGGTAGTGGTACAGGCCGGGAACGACGCCTTCGACATGCCGCACCAGCAGATAGGCTTCGGTCGGATGCAGGCTGCCGCCCGACGGGCTGGTCTTCTTCAGCACCGACGCTGTCGGCGCCGCCTGATGCACCGCCTGCGCGGCGTGCACCCGGTGCATCAGATCGGCGATGGTCGCCGTATCCAGCGGGCGTTCGAGATCCCAGTTGCGGCAGGTCACGCGGCGGCCCAGCAGCTCGTCGATCGCGGTCCGTCGCGGCGGCGCCAACACGATGCGCGTGCCCGCTTCGCCGCGGCTGTACAGGTGCGGCGGCGGCTGACCGAGCCTGTCGACCATATCGGCGAAGGTGGCAAGACCGAGGTCGCGGCTACCCTGCTCGCTGTCGGCGCCCTGCCAGCGGCTGCGCACCTGCGCCAGCGCCGACAGCGGTTCCCAGTGGGTATCGCGGATGACCTGGTCGCGCTCGCGGTGGGCGGCGTGATCCGGCCCATCGCCGATCAGCAGGCCCTTGGCCAGCAAGCCCTCCAGCGTCGTGCGTGATGCGACGGCGAGCACGGACTGAAAGTCCAGCCATGCGCTGGGACTGATCGAACCCAGGGCCTCACGATCGGCCGTATCCACCGGCACATCGGTTTCCAGATGCGGCGCCTTTGCAAGCCATTCGCGTCGGCGGCGCAGGCCGTCACCACCACTGAGTAGAGACTCAAGCTCGAAGGCCACGCTCTCGCGGGGTTCGAGGAACAGCACGGCACAGCGGCGCAGGCGCATGGCGAATCCGGTGGTGCGGGAGCGGCAAGGCTAGTGCTGCTGCCCTTCGGTGACAATGCGGGATAGACTGCGCCTGCCATTCATTCCGACAGGGGGAACATCATGGCCGGTCTCGATCCGAAGGTTGCCGACGAGCTGCTGGACAAGCTGTCCAGCGACAACGCGTTTCGTGAGCTGTTCGAAGATGACCCGGTGGCGGCGCTTGCCAGTCTTGGCGTGCACGACTGGGACAGCACGGACAAACTGCACGTCACCCGGCTGGCGGACAAGCAGGTGATCGCGGACGCACGTGACCAGTTGCGCGCAGCGCTCCTCGCCGGGCTTGGCAACATCCCGCACAAGCTGGAGTCCTGACAGGGCCTTCACCCCAGGCGCGGGGTGTGTACTACGGAGTCGTCGACTCCGGATCGTGCGCATTCTGCGCCCGGCGCACATGCGCCGCGTTGAACGGCTGAAGCGCCTGGAAATAGTTCCACTCGGCGAGCGCAATCGGAAGAGCGTCGCCGATCTCGCGCAGCTGCGCACGCGCTTCCGACGTCCGTCCGCTGTCTTCCAGCGCTTCGACAAGAGCAATGCGGACCAGAAGGAGCGCAGGATTCTCGGCGAGTGGTTGCAGCAGAGCAACTGCCTCATCGGGGTTCCCTGAAACC
>DAOMOD010000204.1:2232-7489 GCA_035444205.1 Lysobacteraceae bacterium | reverse complement strand
GCCAGCGTACGCTGGCCCACGCCGATTTCATCTGCCCTCGCCCAGCCTGTCGGAGATGTCGCGCAGCAGCGCGCCGGCGGAACCGACCGGAATGTAGTCCGGGATGGGCCGGATGACGACGCCCGTGCCGTAGGCCACCACCGAGCCGGTGCCTCCCTGTCCCGGTGCGAACTCGAAACGGAAATTGATGACGCCGTTGGCACGCTGCCGCTTGGCCGCGTCGAACATGCGATTCAGGGCGCGCTGGCGCGCCTCGTTGCCGAGCTGCGCGTAGCTTTCGAGCTCGCCGCCGGTGATGTTCTTGCATCCCATCATGCAGTCCTGCCCCATGTCCTTGGCGCGCACCGAGATACCCCAGCAGATGCCCTGGTAGCTCAGGATCTCGTAACCGTCGAAGTTTTCGCCGGCGGTCACCAGCACACGGCCCATGGAAATCTCGGGACGGGTACCTCCAAGCAGTTCGGGACGACTGTTGGGCGCCGGGTTGTCCGGGCGGTCGGTGGGTTCGATGATCATAGATTGGCTCCACAGGAGGGACAGTTTCGGACGCGATCGTGCTCCATCTTTACCGGTTCGCCGCAACTGCGGCACAGCACGCGCTTGCGCGTGGAAACCGCGTAGGCGTAGACGAGTGCGCACAGGCCGAGGGTGACGAGGCCGATCAGCGCATAGAAGGCGAGCACGATCACGGCGAGCCCCCCACCGCCGTGCCGGCGCGGTCTCTCTCACGCAGGCAATTGGCCTCGAAGTAGGGTGGATGGGTGGGTCGCGCGAGGTACTGCCCGGCGCCGCGCTCGGCACGCAGGTCGCCATCGACCCAGGCCAGCCGCCCGCGCGTCAGGGTGTGCGTGGCGAGGCCGGTGACGGTACGCCCCTCGAACACGTTGAAGTCCACGTTCTGGTGGTGCGTTTTCGCCGAGATGGTACGCGAGGCCTTGGGGTCCCACACCACCAGGTCGGCATCGGCGCCGACCGCCACCGCGCCCTTGCGTGGGTACAGGTTGAAGATCTGCGCGGCATTGGTGGAGGTCACCCGCACGAACTCGCTGGGCGTCAACCGGCCGCTGACGACGCCGTAGTGCCAGAGCAGCGACATGCGGTCCTCGATGCCGGCGCAGCCGTTGGGGATCAGGGTGAAGTCGTCCCGACCGGCGGCCTTCTGTGGTGCACAGAAACAGCAGTGGTCGGTGGCGGTGGTATGCAGATGGCCGGCCTGCAGACCCTGCCACAGCGCTTCCTGGTGTGCCTTGGGACGGAACGGTGGACTCATGACGTGGCCTGCTGCGAACTCGAAATCGGGATTCCTGTATACCGAATCGTCAATCAGCAGATGACCGGCCAGCACCTCGCCGAACACGCGCTGGCCCTCGCCGCGGGCGCGCGCGATGGCCTGCAGCGACTGGATGCAGGAGTTGTGCACGACGTAGATCGGCGTGCCCAGCACTTCGGCGATGCGGATGGCGCGGTTGGCGGCTTCGCCCTCGACCGCCGGCGGACGCGACATGGGATGGCCTTCCGGCCCGGTGATGCCGCGCGCCACCAGCGACTTCTGCAGGCGGAACACCAGCTCGCCGTTCTCGGCGTGCACGGTGGGCAGGGCGCCCAGCTCGAGGCAGCGGGTGAAACTGTTCACCAGCACTTCGTCGTCGCACATGATGGCGTTCTTGTAGGCCATGAAGTGCTTGAAACTGGACACGCCGTGCTCGGTGGCGAGCAGGCCCATGTCGCGGTGTACCGATTCGTCCCACCAGGTCACGGCGACGTGGAAGGCGTAGTCGGCGGCGGCCTTCTCGGCCCAGCCGCGCCAGGTGTTGAAGGCCTCCATCAACGGCTGCTGGGGATTTGGGATGACGAAGTCGATGATGCTGGTGGTGCCGCCGGCCAGTCCGGCCGCGGTGCCGGTGTAGAAATCGTCGCTGGCCACCGTACCCATGAAGGGCAGTTGCATGTGGGTGTGCGGATCGATGCCGCCCGGCATCACCAGACGGTCGCCGGCGTCGATCACCTCGGCGCCGGCCGGCGCATCGAGGTCGGCGCCGATGGCGGCGATGCGGCCGTCGACGCAGAGCACGTCGGCGCGGTAGCTGTGTTCGGCATCGACGACGGTACCGCCGCGGATCAGGATGCTCATGTCCTCACTCCCCCGATGTCTCGGATGGTCGCTTTGGAAGGTGTAGCGAAGCCTATTCGATCACCCGGGTGGATGGCTACTGCATGAGGCTGGCCCCCATTTCTCACCACGGCGAGCGTATCGGCGTCCGCAGCAGGAGGGTGGTGAGAAACAGGGGCTGGCGCTATGGCTTGCCCAGCGGCAGATAAAGGGTCAACGCGTGCCGCCCGGTTTCCCGGAAGCCGAACAGGCTGTAGAACGCGGCGGCGCGTTGGTTCAGCGCATCGACCACAAGCAAGCGGATCCCGAGCTCTGCGCGCAGCGCCAGGCAACGCTGGACCGCGTCCTGCAGAAGGGATGCACCGAGACCCTTACCCTGCTCCTTTCGATCGACAGCCAGTCGCGCAAGGCGCGCGGCTGGCACCGGATAGCGGGGCAAACGTCGCTGGTCTTTCGCCTGAAGTGCAAGCAGATGCAGCTGTGCGGCGGCGAGAGAATGGAAACCAAGAATTCGGGCGGGGGCAGCGTCCTCGATCAACACGTGCGTGGTCGCGATGCCGGCGCGCTGGTGCTGCGTGGCAAGGTCGCGCAGATAGTCATTCAACGATGGCTCGCCGCAATCGAAACCCTCGCGATCGTGGCGACGACCGTGCAGAGGCTCGACCCGAAGCACGGCTCAACGCCGCTTCAGGCCATGCTCCATTGCCTTCTTCAGGCGAGCGTTGGGCTTGAACGGCGCGTCGAGCGCCTTGAGAAAGCGGCGCGATTCGGCCACTGAAAGCGTGACAGTGAGCTCGGCCGCCATGACGTTCTCGGCCTCGCGCAGCACGGCGTCGCGCACGAAAGCCGATACCGGAACGCCACGGAGCTGGGCGGCGCGCGCGATACGGTTCTTGTCGGCGGCATCGAGACGCAGGTCGAGGCGGGCGGCTGTGGTGGTCATGTCAGGTATCCTTGTACGGAATACTACCGTACATCAGGGTCGGCCACCAGTACTCACGCCCCATTCCGACCCAACCAACGCATCCCCGCCATGTACACCGCCGCCGCCACCGCCAGCCCGACGAACCAGGCGTAGGTATAGATGGCATTGAACACATCCGGCACGCGGGCGACGAAGCCGGCCGCCTGCAGGAACCCCGGCAGATTCGGTAGCACGCCGACCACCAGCGCGATGATCGCGGCGGGGTTCCAGCCGCGGCGATAGACGTAGGCGCCGTCATGGCGGAACAGGGCGTCGCGGTCGAGTTCGGTGCGGCGGATCAGCAGGTAGTCGGCCAGCATGATGCCGGCGATCGGACCGAGCAGGGCGGAGTAGCCGATCAGCCAGGTGAAGATGTAGGCGCCGGTGGTTTCCAGCAGTTTCCACGGGAAGATGGCGATGCCGATGCCGGCGGTGATGTAGCCGCCGAGCTTGAACGAGATGCGTCCCGGCGCGAGGTTGGAAAATCCGTTGGCCGGCGCCACCACGTTGGCGGCGAGGTTGGTGGTGAGCGTGGCCAGTACCAGGGCGATCAGCGCGATCACCACGCCGACGCCGCCCATGCGCCCGGTCAGCGCCACCGGATCCCAGATCGCCTCGCCGAAGATCAGCAGCGTGGCCGAAGTCACCGCCACGGCGATGAAGGCCAGCAGCGCCATCGGCAGCGGCAGGCCCAGCGCCTGTCCGACGACCTGATCGCGCTGGCTCTTCGCGAAGCGGGTGAAGTCGGGAATATTGAGCGCCAGCGTCGCCCAGAAACCCACCATGGCGGTAAGCGAAGGCCAGAACACGCGCCAGAACTGGCCCTCGCGCGCGCCGCCGGCATCGAACTGCGACGGCGCCGACAGCATCGGCCCGAAACCGTCGGCTCGCATCCATGCCCACATCAGCAGCGCCAGGCACATGGCGATCAGCAGCGGTGCGGCCAGCATTTCCAGCCAGCGGATCGACTCGGTGCCGCGCGCGATGAACACCACGTGCAGCGCCCAGAAGGCGAGGAAACACGCGGTCTGGCCGAGGTCGATGCCGAGCCCGGGAATGCGCTCGCCGATGATGGCGTTGCCGCTGAGGATGTTGACGATGGTATAGATGGCCAAGCCGCCGACCCAGGTCTGGATGCCGAACCAGCCGCAGGCCACCAGACCGCGCAGCACCGCCGGCAGCTTTGCGCCGCGGGTGCCGAACGAGGCGCGCAGCAGCACCGGGAACGGAATGCCGTGCTTGGTGCCGGCGTGGCCGATCAGCAGCATTGGCACCAGCACGATCAGGTTGCCGAGGAAGATGGTGGTGACCGCCTGCGTGAGCGACATGCCCTCGGCGACCAGCCCGGCGGCCAGCATGTAACTCGGCACGCACACCACCATGCCGACCCACAGCGCGGCGATGGCTTTCCAGTCCCAGGTGCGCTGCGCCGGACTGGTGGGCAGCAGGTCGGCGTTGACCAGGTCGGTGTCGCCGGTCATTTGCATCGGGTTCGTGGCGTCGGACATATGAACAGGGCTTCTGATCTTGGGGAATACACCGCCGCTCCAGCGAAAGCTGGAGCCCAGTGCCTTCAACGCGCCGGATCCAGGCTCTCGCCGGGATGTCGGTTCGTTGGGGTTCTTCCCGGGATTGACGTCTTGGGTTTCAGGTTCCAGAAAAACAACCGGCGTCAGCCGGCCTTGCGCATCGGATTGTTGGGATGCGTAGTCCAGTCCTGGAAGCCGCCGTCGTCGATGCGCACCATGCTGATGCAGCCCTCCACCGGGCACACATGCATGCACAGGTTGCAGCCGACGCATTCGGCGTCGACCACCTCGAAGTGCCGCCTGCCGTCCTTTTCCCTGAGGATGGCCTGGTGCGCGCTGTCCTCACAGGCGATGTGGCAGAGCCCGCACTGGATGCACTTGTCCTGGTCGATGCGCGCCTTGATGTCGTACTTGAGGTTCAGGAACTGCCAATCGGTGACATTGGGTACGGCGCGTCCGACGAAATCGTCGAGCGTGGCGTAGCCCTTGCTGTCCATCCAGTTCGACAGGCCGGCGATCATGTCCGCGACAATGCGGAAGCCGTAGTGCATGGCGGCGGTGCACACCTGCACCGAGCCCGCGCCCAGCACCATGAACTCGGCGGCGTCGCGCCAGTTACCGATGCCGCCGATGCCGGAGATCGGCTTGCCGCGC
>DAOMOD010000204.1:0-2222 GCA_035444205.1 Lysobacteraceae bacterium | reverse complement strand
TCTCGGCGTCGCGTGCGATCTCCGCCACCATGTTCAGCGCGATGGGTTTGACCGCCGGGCCGCAGTAGCCACCGTGGGTGCCCTTGCCGTCCACCGTCGGCAACGGCGCCATCAGGTCGAGGTCGACGCCGACGATGGAATTGATGGTGTTGATCAGCGACACCGCGTCGGCGCCGCCGCGGAACGCCGCGCGTGCGGCGTGGCGCACGTCGGTGATGTTGGGGGTGAGCTTGACGATGCAGGGCAGGCGCGAGTGCTGCTTGACCCAGCGCGCCACCATCTCGATGTACTCCGGCACCTGGCCGACCGCCGAGCCCATGCCGCGCTCGGACATGCCATGCGGACAGCCGAAGTTGAGTTCGACCGCATCGGCGCCAGTGTCCTCCACCTGCGCCAGGATGTCCTTCCAGCATGCCTCCTCGCAGGGCACCATCAGCGACACGATCATGGCGCGGTCCGGCCAGTCGCGCTTGATCTGGCGGATCTCGTCGAGGTTCACCTGCAACGGACGGTCGGTGATCAGCTCGATGTTGTTGAGTCCGGCGACGCGTTGGCCCTTGAGCGACACCGCGCCGTAGCGCGAGCTGACGTTCACGATCGGCGGATCGAGGCCCAGCGTCTTCCACACCACGCCCCCCCAACCGGCCTCGAAGGCGCGGTTGACGTTGTAGGCCTTGTCGGTGGGTGGTGCCGAGGCCAGCCAGAACGGATTCGGCGATTGGATGCCGACGAAATTGCAGCGCAGATCAGCCATGTCGGTCTCCTAGCCTTCAAGCGCACGATGGATGGAGGCAGCGGCGCGCTTGCCGTCCTCCACCGCCTGCACGGTCAGGTCGGTGTGGCCGCCGACGCAGTCGCCGCCGGCCCAGACGCCAGGCAGCGAGGTGCGGTACTCCTCGTCCACGGCAATGCGGCCATCGCGAAGATGCAGCGGCGGACCGCCGTTCTCGTGCAGATCGTCCTCGTCGAGCGCCTGGCCGATGGCGACCAGTGCGCTGTCGGCGAGCAGATTGAAGCGGTCGCCGCTGCCCACCAGCCGGCCATCGGCATCGAGCTCGGTGTACTCGAACTCGACGCCGGTGAGCTGGCCGTCGCGGCTCAGGATGCGGTTGGGCTTCGCCCAGTGCATCAGCGTGACGCCCTCGCTCCTGGCGAAGGCCTGTTCGGCATGCGTGGCGCTCATCGATTCCGCGCCGCGCCGATACACCAGGGTGACCCGCTCGGCGCCCAGCCTGCGGCTCTGCACGGCGGCATCGATGGCGGTGTTGCCGCCGCCGATCACCACCACGCGGCGTCCCACCGGCATGCGCGAAAGGTCCCGGCACTGGCGCAGTTCGGCGATGAAGTCCACGGCATGGCGGACGCCGTCGAGATCGCCGCCTTGCAGTCCGAGGCGGTTGACAGCGCCAAGACCGATGCCGAGGAAGACCGCATCGTAGTCGTGGCAGAGTTGCGCGAGGTCGAGGTTGCTGCCCAGCACCTGGTCGAATTGCAGCTCGATGCCGCCGATCGACAGCAGCCAGTCGATCTCGCTCTGCACGAAGTCGGGCACCTTGTAGGCGGCGATGCCGTACTCGTTGAGTCCGCCGGGCCTGGCGCGTGCCTCGAACACGTCGATGCGGTGCCCTTCGCGTGCCAGCGCATGCGCGCAGGCCAGCCCGGCCGGGCCGGCGCCGACCACGGCGACGCGGCGGCCGCTGTCGGGCTTGCGCGAGAACAGTTGCGCGCCCTCTTCGAATACCCAGTCGGTGGCGTAGCGTTGCAGCGCACCGATGCGGATCGCGCTGTCGCCCTCGACGTTGCGCACGCAGTCGGCCTCGCAGAGGATTTCGGTGGGGCAGACGCGCGCGCAACTGCCGCCGAAGATGTTGGCGGAAAGAATGGCTTCGGCGGCGCCGCGCTGGTCCTGGAGCGCCGACGATCGGGCCCGGACGGAACGGCGCTGGTCCTCGGTGGCGATGCGACGGATGAAATGCGGGATCTGGATGCCGGTGGGGCACGCCTGGATGCAGGGCGCGTCATAGCAGTACAGGCAGCGATTGGCTTCGACCAGGGCGGCCTGGCGATCGAGCGGCGGCTCGACATCGGCGAAGTGCTGCGCCAGTTGTTCGGGCGGCAGACGCCCGGCTGCGATATCGCCTACGGCTTTGCGTTTCATGCTTGGCGGTGCTCCCCAACCGGTTGTTGATGGTGAGGTGTTGTCGAGGCGAGCCATTCCGGAC
>DAOMOD010000203.1:0-7585 GCA_035444205.1 Lysobacteraceae bacterium | reverse complement strand
TTACCCCGCATCACCCCGAACCCGACGCGCTGCAAAGCGTTCTCGAGATCGACGCTTGCATCAGTCAGGCCCGCGCAATCGTGCGCCTGATGGGCGCTGCTGGCCCGGATGAGGCCATACCCCCGGACACCCGGCAAAACGCCGCCTGGGCCGTTTCTGACCTGCTGGCGCGCATCGACAAGGCAACTGGCCGGCTTGGCCGACTCGCCGCCGTGCGGGAGGGCTGAGTCATGAACAACAAGGAATTGCTCGACGCGCTGAAATCCGCGCTCGCCTGCGTCCTCGGCGCCGAAGCCCTCGCCAGCTACCGGCCCGATCCGCCCGCCGTCCTCTCGCTGCTGGATGGCGTGGAGTGCTACGTCAAACAGGCCCGCGCTGCACTGGCACAGGCCGCCGATGCGGAGGTGAGGCCATGACCGCCGACCTTGCACGCCGAGAGCGCGAGGACCGCGCCATAGCACGCGCAACGCGGATTCTCGAACGCCGCGCGCTCTACGACGCGCAGCGCGAACCCCTCGACGGCCCGACCGTGGCTGCCGATTACCTGCGCTTCCGCCTGAATGGTCTCGACATCGAACAATTCTGGGCCGTATGGCTGGACGCGCAACACCGGCCGATACAGGCGGAATGCTTGTCCATCGGCACCTTGACGCAGACTAGCGTGTATCCGCGCGAGGTCGTCCGCCGTGCGCTGCACCTCAACGCCGCGGCCGTCATCTTCGCGCACAACCACCCAAGCGGGTGCACCGAGCCAAGCCCCGCCGACGAGCTGCTAACGCGAAGCCTGAAGGCTGCGCTCGCCCTTGTGGACGTGCGACTGCTCGACCATCTTGTCATCGGCGCAGCAGTCCGCCCGGTATCGCTCGCCATGCGCGGGCTTTTGTAAGGAATACCACCATGACCACCGACACCATTACGCCCGAAGCATTCGCCGCCCTGCAAAGCGACCTTGAGAGAAGCCGCACGGACTTTCAGATGCTGGTGACGAAGGCCGGCGAGCTGGCGTCCGCATTCGGCATTCTCCGAACCGCTATCGAGAACGAGCCCGGCACCGCCGCCGACCTCGCGCGCATCCTGGAGGAATACACCTGCGATCTAGTCGACGCCGCTCGCAAGCGCACCACCTGACCACCGGTCCGGAGCAATCCGGGCGCCATCACGCCGCCCCTACCTCGACGGGAGGAAAAGCCGGACACCTGGCCGGCCTGGGGCGGCAAATTCCACCAGGGCGCGGCATAGGTGGGCGAATGAACCCTTTTGAAGAAGATGTGCACGAGGCGTTCGAGTGCTTCGAGGAAACCGACGACGGGCTATTGTTGCTCGAAGTGTTCCGCCGCGCCGCGCAATACGGCATCCCGGCCCCGACTGGCGCGTATCTGGCCCTGAAGGAAATCCTCGAACGCTACCACTCCGGCGAGTGCAGAACACTGGATGAGGCGTTCAACGTCACGCGTCCATCGAACTGGAAACAGTCCGCGCACAGAAGAAAGCGATCTTTCCTTCGCTGGCAGCACTCGGATCTGAAATACAAACTCCCCCCTGGAGTCTCCATGATCGGCCGCCTGTGGCTTCGAGCTAAGGACATGCAGGCCGAAGGAATGCCGACGGACGCAGCCTTATGGGAAGCCCTAGCCGCCGAGTTCCACGTTTCTGCCTCGCGTGCAAAGGAATGGTTCTACCAGGTGGAGAACTGCCGTAAAGGCTAGTTTCCAGAAACTTGCGCAAGTTTCTGGAAATACATCAGGCCAGCCGATCTATTGAATACGCATCACCTTCAACGCCTTTCAAGGTGATGCGATGCAACCGAATGCCCAAGCACAAGAAACCGAGTTCCGCCTTTCCTGCGAAGAATTCGCCCGCCTCAACCAGATCAAGCCGCAGAGCGTCCGCGCTCGCCTCTGTCGCTTCGGCAGCTACTACGGGATCAAGCCCAAGAAGCTGGTGAACGGCCGGCTCGCCTTCCCTGCCGTGCAAGTCACGCAGTAAGGGAGGCGCCGACCATGAACCACATCGAACAATGGCGCCCCGTTCTGGGCGCAGCACTGATCGAGGCAATGCAAGCTGACTGCGGTCACGCGGCCGCGTCGATCGTCGCAGATGGTCTCAGCAAAGCATTTGCAGATGGAAAGAACGTCCGCGCTCAGGCTGAGATCGCCGCCGTGGAGCTGCTGCCGTTTGTCCGGCCCGACCTCTTCAAGGAAGGGGCCTGACCATGACCGAAAAAGAAAAGGGCGCGACCCCTTTCGAGAGCGCACCCCAAGGCGATAACAGCACCTCGAATTATACCGTCCAGACGCCTGCACAGCGCCAGTTGCCTCTGACCTGGCGCCCCGAGAAGCCGCCGCGCTTCCGTGGCAAGACCAGGCGCCGCACTCGCGCCGACGCGATCACCCGCAAGCGTGGGGAACTGGGGCGGATTGCCCCCGAGCTGGCCGGCTCGCTGTTGATGCTGGCCGTGGTCGTGCTGCTCGCATGGGGTGCGCAATGAGTGCCGCCCTGCCTGCATACGCCGGCGCCGTGGTGAAGGCGCTGCGCAGCGGTCAACGGCCCGCAAGTAGCACGGTTATCGCCCGCCTGGACCGCTGGCCGCCGAAGGACCGCCCCGCGCTGGTCCTCTGGCCTCAGATCGTCATCGCCAAGGATCAAGACCCGGCCGCGCTCGATTTCCGCTTCCTGGCCGATCTGGACGCTGTGGTGATGTTCTGGCGCTCGCTGTCGCCGCCCGCCCGCCTGCGCGCGGCGCTGGTGGCGATCCTCGCCGCCGATCCGGCACGGCTGATCGTCCTGGACGCCGAGCGCGCCGGCCGCGCGTGGTGGGTGAAGTCGGCGGCGCGAGGCGTGGAGGTGCAGCTGTGACGGCGCCCGCCTTCCCCACCGTCGCGGACAACACCGCAACGGTGCACCGATTCCAGAAGCGGATGCCGGAGCTTGCCGACGATGCCACGCAGCACGAGATCGCCGCGCACACCATCAAGACCGTGGCCGACGAGACCGGCCGGCCGCCGATTCACTACCAGGGCACCGCGTACCGAATCGACCCCGTCGACCAGTTGTGGAAGCCATGGCCGAAGGATCGCATCGAGGTGGACGTGGCGAGCCGCTACGGCACGCAGAAGCTGTGCCGGCGCGCGACCGACTATCGGCAGATCGTCGGGCACCTGTGCCAGTTGTGCGAGGACTCCGAATTCTTCTCGAGCGCCCCGGCCGGCATCGCCGCAGATGGGCAGTTCTGGCGCGTGACGGCCGCAGGCGAGATCAGAAGCGAGCCGATCACCCCCGAGCATCGCCAGCGCATGCAAGTCATGCAGACGCCTGCATTCGAGGCCGATGCCCCGCTGTTCTTCGGCATCCTGCGCAACGCCTTTGGCGAGGGCGCCGACGGTGACGGACAGCGCGAGCTGCTGCAAATGGGACTCGGCGCCGCCCTCACCCGGCAACTGTGGCGCCACCGTATCGCCCTGCTGCTCTACGGCAAGACCTCGACCGGCAAGTCGACCATTCTGGAAATCTTCCGCGCGCTCTTTCCGCTCGACGTGATCGGCGCCACCAGTCCGCAGAACTGGGCCAGCGAGTATTACGTGGCGGCGCTGGCCGGAAAGACCCTGAACATTGTGGGCGAACTCGACCCACACACGCCGATCCCTGGCGGACCCTTCAAGGCTGTGACGGGTGGCGACGTGGTTGAAGGCCGACACCCGACACACCGCCCATTCTCGTTCGTGTGCGAGGCCGCGCACATCTTCAACTGCAACCGGCTGCCGCCGACGCGCGACAAGTCGGACGCCTTCTTTCGTCGCTGGCGCATCGTGGAGTTCTCGAATCCGATCCCGGTTGGGAGCGAGATCACCGGCCTTGCCGAGCGCATCACTACCGAGGAATCCGGCGCGGTCCTGGGCTGGCTTCTCGACGGTGCGGCAAAGCTGGCGCAGCGCGGGAGCTTGCCCGAGACCGACGCGCACAGGCGACTGATCGAGACCTGGCGCAGCGCGAACAACAGCGCATTGCAGTTCCTGATGGATGCCGAGTGCTGCACGACGGGCAACAGCCACGAGCAACCCGCCGCGCTGGTGTTCGAGAGCTATCGCAAGTGGGCGAGCACCGAGGGCGTGAAGCCGCTAGGCCGTACGGGCTTTTATGAGGCTGTCGCTGATGGTGCCGGCCGCCTGGGCGTGACCATCTTCAAGTCTCGTGAGAACCATCAAGTCATCAAGGGTGTGAGTCTGAAGGCGTGATGTTCAAGGCCAGTGCATAGATTGCGAGTGTTTTGCCCCCCCCCTTAGCTTATAGGGAGGAACACAAAGGGCATCACGTACGCGCCACCCGCACGCGCACGCACACACACATGGACCCACCCCCCTACTGAAAACACTCGCAATCCCTGCATTTGTCCCATGTGTCCCTTGTTTGTCCCCGCGCTGTCCCTTCGATCGGCGCCAATCAGCAACCAATGAAAGGAGCATTTCCCATGAAAGCATCATCTGTCCTCGCCGTCCTTTGCGACACGCCCGCCCCCGTCATCCAGATCGAGGGGCAGACCTTCGCGGAAACCATCGCTCACCTGGGGATGGTTTCCGGCGTGGTCCACAAGGTATTTGACCTCGTGACCATCGCGAAACGGGAGCACGACTCAGAAGAGTTGGAAGAGGCGTGGATTGCACTTCACGCGATTCGGTCCGCAACGGCCGTGGTCTTCAGTGAGCACGTCCGATGGGCGAACGAACAGAGCCTTCGCTTCACAGTCGAGAAACCCAACGATCAAGCGGGTCCTTCCCGAGACCATTAGCACACGGGTACGCAGAGCCGCGATTTTCATTCAGACACGCAGGCTATCAATCATGAAACAGGCAACAGGAAACGACTATGAATGTGCACAAGCCTACCGGGGCATACCCCCAAGCCCTCGCGGAAATTTCTTGCCTAGTTTCATCGCGCCCGCCCAACTACCGTGTGCAGACGTTTGAGCTTCCGATGATGCTCGGCTTCGAGGGGTCCAATCGCTTCGCGCTTGCCCTGGCGCTGCCGATGCACCGGAAAGCGGGAGTTACCGCAAAGCGCGGGAACTGGTCAAAGCGTGGATGCTGCCCCACCGTGGGCGGTGTATCTATGTGGCCGGTCCTGCGCTTCTTCTTTGCGCGGCCGGCATGACGGAGTAACCCCCTCATGCAGCACTATCGCGTGATGACGCTCGAACGCCGAGACGAAGCCGCCCGGACCGTCGAAGCATCCCTATCGAGCGAAACGCCTGTTCACCGGCCTGGCCTGGGTAACGAGATCCTCGTTCACGACCTGGACGCCGTGGATCTGTCGCGCTGCCCTCTGCCCCTCCTCACCTCCCACGACTCGACCACCACCCCGGTGGGGATCATCGAAAACGTCCGCATCGTCGGCGGCAAGCTTCGTGGCGTCCTGCGCTTCGGTGGCAGTTCGCGCGCCCTCGACGTGTGGGAGGACGTGAAAGCGGGGATTCTGCGGAGCATCAGCATTGGTTATCGAATCCTCGACGGCAAGGCATCAGGCGACAGCTACCGCGTGACCCGGTGGCAACCCTTCGAAGCAAGTCTCGTGGCCGTACCTGCTGACCCGACCGTCGGCATTGGCCGCAGCATGAAAAATCAAATCCCTGGAGTACCGAAAATGGAAAACATCCAAGTCCAAGAATCGCACGATGAGCCGTCGCGCTCGCAACGCCGTTCGGCCAGTCGCGCGAACGCCGAAACCCTCGACGCGATGATCGAGATCAACGCCATCGCGCAACAGTTCGAAATCCCTTACAACGAGGTCGGCGAGTTCTGCCGGCGCCACGGTCCGAACCTGGACGCCTTCCGCAACTACACGCTGGCGAAGATGAAGGACACCGGCAAAATCCGCCTGTCCGACGATTCCGAGCTGGGCCTGAGCCGGCGCGAGGCGGAGCGATACAGCTTCCGCCGCGCGATCCTCGCACAGGTTGACCCCAAGTACCGCAGCGAAGCCGGCCTCGAAATGGAGGTCTCGCGCGCGGTCGCCAGCAAGCTGGGGCGCGAGCCGGCCGGCCTCTTCATCCCTCAAGAGCTGCTGACCGCGCAACGCAGCACGATGGCGGTTGGTAATGCGACAGGTGGCGAGGCACTGCGCCCCATCGACCACCTGGCAAGCAGCTTCATCGACGTCCTGCGGGAGAACTCGATTGTGCTGCGCGCCGGCGCGACCGAGATGAAAGGCCTTTCCGGTGACGTCGCCATTCCGCGCAAGACGGGAACCACGAACCCGTTCTGGGTTGGCGAGACCGAAGAGATTACCCAAAGCGCGCTCACTATCGGCCAAGTCAGCATGACGCCGCACACCGTCGCGGCGCACGTCAAGTACACCCGACGCCTGCTGATGCAGGGCGCCCCGGACGTGGAGATGCTGATTCGCCGCGACATGGCCGAAGAGATCGCGGAAGCCGTCGACCGCGCTGCAATCGCAGGCAGCGGTACCGACCCCGAGCCGCGCGGCATCCTGAACACGGTCGGCGTGTCGTCTGTCGCCATCGCCACCGACGGCGGCCCGCTCACCTGGGACCACCTTCTCGAGCTGGAGGAGAAGCTGTACCTGGGCAACGCGGTGGACTCCTCATGCGCGTACCTCGCATCCCATGCCCTGCGCAAGAAGATGAAAGGCACGCTGAAGGTTTCCGGCGATGCCGGCGCGGGCTTCCTCTGGGATAACGGCCGCCAACCCGGCGAGGGGATCGTGAACGGTTATCTCGGCCTGGCCTCGAACAACGTGCCGAGCACGCTGACGAAGGGCACCGGAACCGGCCTGTCCGGGATGATCTTCGGGCGCTGGTCTGACCTGCTGCTCGGCCAGTGGGGCGGACTCGATATCGTTGTCGACCCGTACAGCTACGCGCAAACCCAGATCATCGCGATCACGTCGGCGCTTGACGTCGACATCGCAGTACGTCGGGCAGCAAGTTTTGCCGTCATCAAGGACGCCAAGACGAGCTGATCGGCTTACGGCCCGCGCGTGAGGAGCGAGTCATAACGCGCGGGCAGTCCCGGACGAATCTGAAACCGTCTGGTGATTGGGTACCCATGATTCGCACCCCGCCGAAAGGCATAGCACCAGAGGGGCGGCCCCACGGTACTGTGGGGTCGGTAAGGTGCTACCCCTTCCGCGTTTGAGGATGCCCGCATGCGGTGCTGCGCCTGCTGTCGAATGCCCGCCCCGTTCGCCGGGGTCTATTCCAGCGAGATTCACGGCATCGGCGTGATCTTCTGCCTTTGCGCCCGCTGCGAGCTGGCAAACCTCCGACTTCCGGCCGGCACTCGGCAGAAGCGCCTGAACAGCGCCGCCGACCTGGCCGCGCGAGACACCAGCGGCCGATTCTGGAGCGCTCGATTCCCCGACCTCGGCGCCGCCGATCTGGCCGCGCGCATGCTCGGGCACCCCGACACCGCACCTGAGACCGTCGCCGCCCTGGGCTGGAAGTGACGCCCTCGCACGCGCGGAGAGCGCCAGAAAGACACATTGCCCACTTTGGGGCGCCAATCAAACCGGCAGAATTGGTACACCTGAAGTACACAAACGCCAGAAAGCAAAAAGGCCAACCCCGAAAGAT
>DAOMOD010000202.1:0-7595 GCA_035444205.1 Lysobacteraceae bacterium | reverse complement strand
CTCTACGGACTGCTGTCCTGGCAGGTGCGCGTGCGCAGCCGAGAGATCGGCATCCGACTTGCCCTGGGTGCGGACGCGGCTTCGGTGCGCAGATCGGTGATCGCAGGCGGACTGCGCCTGGTGGCGTTCGGGCTGCCCTTCGGTCTGCTCGCGGCGATCCTTGCCGGTCGCGGACTGGAAGGGATGCTGTTCGGCGTTTCCGCACACGATCCAGCGACGCTGCTGGCGGTGGCGGTCGGTTTTCTGGCGCTGGGGATTGTCGCCACCTGGGTGCCGGCGTGGCGCTCGTCTCGCGTCGACCCGATGCGTTCGTTGCGCGACGAATGAGCGATGGTCGCATGGAGAGTGCCTGGCAAGCGCCATGAACAAACTGTGGAGGGAATGAAACGATGAACGCATTCGGATCCGACCTTCGTCTGGCGCTGCGCTCGCTGGCCCGCAATCCCGACTACGCCGCGGTCTCCGTCATCGTGCTCGCGTTGGGACTCGGCCTCACCGTGTTCATGTTCAGTGCGGTGAAGGGCTACATTCTGAGTCCGCTGCCGTTTCCGCAGCCGCAGGAACTGGTACAGGTCGGGGTCACCGAGCCCGGTTCCAATGACGAAGCCCACGCCGTGGCACCCTGGCATTTCGAGCGCTGGCGGCTCGAACAGCGGCAGGGCGGACCGCTGGCGGCATATTTCATGGGGACGGTCAACCTGTCCGGCGACGATCGCCCGGAACGGCTCAGAGGCGCTTTCGTCAGCGCCAATGCGTTCGAGGTCCTGCGTGTTGCACCGTTCCTCGGTCGCACGTTTGTCGAAGGCGAGGACCGCCATGGCGAGCCGCTGGTGGTCGTCATCGGCCACGACCTGTGGCGGCACCGGTTCAACGAGGCCGCGGACGTGGTCGGCACGCGGATTCGCGTCAACGGCCGGGATGCCGAAATCGTGGGCGTGATGCCCCCGGGTTTCCGCTTCCCCCTCGACGAGGATGCATGGCTGCCGCTGCAGCAGGATCTGGCGACGGATGCTGCGCGGGATTCCGCATCGTGGTTGACCGTGTTCAGTCGCGTGGCTCCCGGCGAGCAGTCGCAGTTCGCCGGAGCGATGCAGTCGCTTCACGCCCAGCTTCTCGCCGAGGCGGCGGACAAGACCAGCCCGTCGCAGGTGACGGTGCGACCGCTGGCAGGCTGGCTGATCGGCCGCGAATTTCGCACGGTGGTGCTGACGTTGTTCGCCAGTGTCGTGTTCGTGTTGCTGATCGCCTGCGCCAACGTCGCCAACCTGACCTTCGCACGCACCGTTGCGCGCCGTCGGGAAGTCGCCATCCGGGTGTCGCTGGGCGCCAGCAGGGGGCGGCTCGTCGGCGGCTTGCTGACCGAGGTGGTGATGGTCGCGCTGGCGGGCGCCGCGCTTGGTGTCATGCTGTCCGAGTGGGGTGGGGCCTACATGGACCGGGTATTGGCCGCTGCCGATACCACGATCCCGTATTGGGTGGACTTCTCGCTCGACTGGACCATGGCCGGCTTTGCCTTTGCCGCCGCGCTCGGGACTGCATTGCTGGCCGGATTCCTGCCGGCCTGGCATGCCTCCGGAACCGATCCCAACCAGGGATTGCGCGATGGCGGCTATGGTGCGTCCGACGGGCGCCAGGGCCGCGCGTCACGCTTGCTGGTGACATTCCAGATTGCACTTTGCAGCGTGCTGCTGATCTGCGCCGGTCTGATGCTGCGCAGCGCGATGGAGATGAACACAATCGACGACGGGTTGGCGCAGCGCACGGCATTGACCGGGCGCTTCGGACTGTTCGACGCGCAGTACCCGGAGGCCGCCGACCGGATGCGAATCTACGAACGCGTGCAACATGAGCTGGCAGCCATCGAAGGTGTGCGTCACGCAACGCTCACCACCGCGCTGCCGATGGCGGGATCGGACTGGACATCGTATCTGCCAGCCGGTGCCGAACCGCCCCCGGACGGACGCCTGCCGAACACGCGCTACGTGGTGGCATCGCCGAGCTTCTTCGACGCGTTTGGCGTGCCGCTTCTGCGCGGGCGCGGATTCACCGAGGCCGATCGACTCGAAACGGTGCCGGTTGCGCTGGTCAACATGGCGTTTGCGCAGCGCGTGTGGCCTGGCGAAGACCCGGTCGGTCAGCGCCTGTTGCTGGGTGGACAGGATGCCCGCGAAGTCACCGTGGTCGGCGTCGTCGGCAACTACGTGAGCAGCCAGGGAGACTTTCGCACGGGCGTACAACCGGCGGTCCATGTCCCGCTGGCGCAGGCGCCGCCGCGATTTCTCAGTCTCGCCGTCACCACGGACGGCGATCCCGGCCGTCTGGCGTCCTCGGTGCGCGAAGCGATGCTGCGCGTCGAGCCGGACACACCGATCTACTGGTTGCGCACCTTCGAGGAGGTGACCGCCATCGCCACCTTCGATACGCGCCTGGTGGCGGTGCTGTTCGCGATCTTCGCGGTGATTGCGGTGCTGCTGACCGTGACCGGCGTCTACGCCGTGCTCGCCTATGCGGTCGGGCAACGCACTCGCGAGATCGGCATTCGCCGCGCGCTGGGCGCATCGAACCGCGGCATCCTGCGCATGGTGGCTGGGCAGGGCGGCCGTCAGTTCCTGATCGGCATGGCGATAGGACTGTTCAGCGCCGCGCTGTTTGCGCGCCTGATCCACTGGATGTTCGTCGGGGTGAAGCCCTACGACCCGGCAACCTACGCCGCCGTGTTCGCGCTGCTGTGCGTGCTTGCGTTTGCCGCATCCTGGATACCGGCCCAACGTGCGCTCAAGGTGCAGCCGATGGTTTCGTTGCGGCAGGACTGAGCGCGGCGGCTCTGATCGGGACATTGCAGGCGGATCGACAACGTGACCTCCGAACTTCGCCACGCGTTTCGCCAACTGACCCTGCGCCCGCTGGTTACGGCGGTCGCAGTGATCACGCTGGCGCTCGGCATCGGCGCCACCACGGCCATGTTCAGCACCCTGAAGCCGGTGCTGATCGAAGCCCTGCCGCACGCCGATGCCGCCAGGCTGCGGGTGCTGGCGCCGTACCCCTGGGTGCACGCCGAATTGGTGAGCGACGTCGTCGAAGCGGCCGGAGCCGATGCCGCGCTGGCCGGCTATTACCCGAAGACCTACGCGCTGATGGCGGGCCAGCGCCCGCTGGAAGTGCAGGGCGCCGACGTCACGTCCAACTTCTTCCACCTGCTCGGCATGCCGCTCGTCGCCGGGCGCGCGTTTGCCGACGCCGACGAGGGCGCCGTCACCGTGATCGGCATGCAGCTTGCGCAGCGACTGTACGGCGACGCGACCTCCGCGCTTGGCAGCGACCTCCAGATCAACGCGCAGGCGCATCGCATCATCGGCGTGGTCGAGGCCGACTGGCCGCTGCCGCAGCTCGACATGGCCGGGCTCTGGCTGCCGCTGGATCGGCGCCCGACAAGCGCGGAGGGCGCACCCAACTGGATGATTCCGATCCTGCGACTCAAGAACAGCGGCTCGTCGCAGGCGATGCAGGCGCAGCTCGACGCCGTGCTCGCCCGCTACCTCGCCAGCGGCGCCGAACTGCCGCGCTCCGACTACCGCTGGCAGGATCTGCGCGAAGCGCTGGTCGGCGACCAGGGGCGGCAGCTTGTGCTGCTTCAGCTTGCCGTGGTGCTGGTGCTGGTGCTGGCCTGCGCCAACGTCGCCAGTCTGCAGATGGCGCGCATGTCGGAACGCGTCGCCGAAATCGGCGTGCGCCGCGCGCTGGGTGCAAGCCGCGCACGCCTGTTGCGGCAGGTACTGCTGGAGTCGCTGCTGCTGTCGCTGTTGGCCGCCGCGCTGGCGGCGGTGCTGCTGGTGCTTGGCATGGGTGCGCTCGCCGCGATCATGCCCACGGATCTGCTTCGTTTCGGTGCACCGACTCTGGATGCGGGATCGACCCTGTTCGCCTTTGCCGTCGCCTCCGTTGCCGGCCTGGCCAGCGCGATCGGGCCGGCGCTGTGGACCTCGCGCGTCGGCGCTGAGCGCGCCCTTAGCGACAACGCGCGCAGCGTCGCCGGCACGCGCGGCGGACGTCGCAGCGGCGCGCTGCTGGTGTCCGCTGAAATCGCCATGACGCTGCTGTTGCTGGTCGGCGCCGGCCTGCTGCTGCGGTCCTTCCAGATCCTGTCCAGCGAGCCGCCTGGCTTCCGCAGCGACAACGTGCTGGTGATGCCGCTGCGCATGCCGGAGACGCAGCACGACAGCGTGCCGACCCTGGATGCCGCGTGGCAGCGCATGCTCGACAGCGTGGCAGGCGTGCCCGGTGTGGCTTCGGTGGCGCTGTCGAACCGTGTGCCGCTGGCGCGCGGCGGCACCACGCGCCTGTTCATGCTGGAAGGCGAAACCGAACCGCGGCTGGCCCAGCACGGCATCGTCAGTCCGGGTTATCTCGAAACCCTGGGCATACCGCGGCTGCGCGGCCGCTTCATCGACACGCACGACCGCCGCGGCACCGAGAACGTGACCGTCATCGACGCCGCGCTGTGGCAACAGCTTTGGCCCGACCAGGATCCCATCGGCAAACGCTTCCGCCTGCTGATGGGCGGCGACGACCACTGGCTCACCGTGGTCGGCGTGGCCGGCGACATCCGCGGCAGCGGCCTCGCCGCCGCGCCCGCACCCGGCTTCTACATCCCGTACACGCAGCGACCGGAAGGCAGCAGTTCCCTGGCGGTCGGACGCAACGCCGTGATCCTGGTGCGCGCAGCCGCAGCACGCGACACGCTGCCCGAGGCCCTGCGCGAAGCGGTGTGGGCAGCCGAGCCACAGCTCCCGGTACCGGAAATCGTCGGCCTCGACACCGTCCTGCACGACAGCCTTGCCCCGCAACGCTTCCGCGCCCGCGTGGTCGGCGCCTTCGCGGTCCTCGCGCTTCTTCTCTCCATCGCCGGCGTGTACGGCGTGGTGTCGCAAGTGGTGGCGCGTCGCGTGCACGAATTTGGCATTCGCAAGGCGATGGGTGCAACGGCGCGTGACCTGCGCGCCGTCGTCATCCGCTGGGCGCTGCTGGCCACCGCGGCAGGCACCTTGCTTGGGTTACTTGGCGTGTTCGCACTGGCACAGGCGCTTGCCGCTTTCCTGCATGGTGTGACGCCCGCCGATCCGGTGGTGGCGCTTGGTGCGGTAGGTTTACTTTTGATCGCAGTTCTCGGCGCGGCCTTGGGACCGGCACAACGTGCAGCGCGCATCGATCCGATGCAGGCCTTGCGGGAACAGTGAGCGCCCGCGCGCTTGAATCGACCCCACCCTTCAGATCCGTTCGCGGTGAGCCTCCTGTCCGCATCAGGCCGGACCTGCCCACAGACCATGAGCCCGACTCGAGACGCTTGTCATGCGACAGGCTCCATGTAGCCCGGATAAGCGGCCCTTCGGGCCGCGCATCCGGGGCTGCGACGCGCGCAGGGAGGCGCAGGCCTGAATCACGCCGTATGCCCCTCCCGGATGCGCTTCGCTTATCCGGGCTACTCGGTCATCGCAGAGTCAACTGGTTGCTGCATGGGTTCATGGAGAGTTGCAGGGAAGTGAGCGTCTCGTGTTGCTCTCCAACTATGTCAAGCGGACAGTGGGGAGAGGTTTCAGTGTTTCCTGATGTTTCATCGTGCCGCTGCCGCTTACCACGGCGTTGAGGATGTAGAAAACCCCCTTCAAGACAAGATTTGGGAAAGTGACCTGAGAACCAACCTCGCCAATCGCCCCAGGATCGACGAACGGCACGCTGGGCGGGGTCGAGAGACCCCCTGATTCGGCCGGTTTCCCGAATCACAGACTTTTCTACAACGTCGTCATGGTGTGGAGCCGAGGTTCGGTACTGTCACACGCATTGCATTCGCAAAGGGTGTGCCACTTCTGCTGGCAGCTCATGCCCGACGTTCTGCAAAGGACGCAACAACGAGCCACGCCACCCATTTCGCGTCCTCCAGGTTACGCCGTGCGCGCAGACGCCCGCACGAACAGATAGCCGCCAACGGCAGCGGCGACGAGCAAACCGAGGTCTTGCGGAACGTCCAGAAGAAACGCGGCTTGCGCACCGACCAGCGACCACAGGACCGGAACCACCAGCGTGCTGCGTGGATAGGGCAGGACCAGGAAGGCCAGCAAGCCGATGGTGAACAGCGTGGTTGGGCACGGCAAACCGAAGGTGGGCATGGATGGGTAGCCGTGCCCGGCATGGATCGACCATGCGGGGTAGATGACCAGGGCGAACACCACCAGCGCCATGCCGACGAGGGTGCGGCCGCTTCGCGTGAACCGGAAATTCAGACGACGCAGCACAACACCCTGCCAAGCGAACAGCAGCGCGCCGGTGGCCGATACGGCGGCAAAGACATGGGCCAGTGGATTGATCGATGCGAAAAATGCAAGGTGGTAGGCCAGGGCCAGCCACAGCCAGAGGAGCGCAAGGATTGCCGAGATCGCCTGACCAGACCTATCGCGCGGCAAGGCCACAAGTACCAGCGCCAGAATGGCGAGCGCATGCAAGAGGACCTGCGCCGGCCAGACCGACTCGTTGTAGGCGGCAAAGACGCCAAAGAACTGTTCTGACGTGAACGGCAGCATGTCGATGGACCTCCAGGTTCGTTCACGATTCTCCTGCACGAACAGAAGACGGACGCGGGTGGCGACCCGCATGGCGTGCCGCCGCACTGCGCTCGCGGACGCATGGTTCCGCAAAGCCGGACAGTTCTGTCCACACGTCCCATGCGCAGGTACAGTGTAATCAATGGCTTACGATTTGGGCGCGTTGGCACGCAGGTTGCATTGACTACGCTGACGGCACCGCCACCCCCGGTGCCGACGCACCGGAGACCAACGCCATGTCGATCACCCAGTTGTCACAATCGCTGATGCCCTTCCTGCAGGACTACCTGTTCGACGGCGTGCGCGCGCGGCTGGCGCCGGGGCGGATCCTGCCGCATGCGCGTAGCGCATCCTGCGTCTGCAGGCGTCGCCGCGTGGTCGCTGCGCCGGTCTGGCGCGCGCGTGCCCGCGCCAATCGCGGTTGCGACAGGGCCTCTGCATGAGTCTGCTTTCCGATCTTCGCATCGCGCTGCGCCGAATCGCGCGCCACCCCGCCTATGCCCTGGGACTGATCGCCACTCTGGCGCTGGGCGTGGCCGTGTGCGCGGCCATGTACAGCGTGGTGCACGGCGTGGTGATCAAGGGTCTCGACTACCCCGAGCCCGACCGCATCATGGTCCTGCGCTCGGCCAACACTACTACGGCTGGAGAGCCCATGGCGTTGTCCGGGGCCGAAGCGGAGATGCTCGGCGGCCTCGACAACGCACTCGAGGCCGCCGGCTACTACATGTGGGGTGGCGCCACCTGGCTTGGTGGCGACGCTCCGCGCATGCTGACGGTGTTTCCGGTCGGCGGCGAATTCTTCCAGGCGCTGGGCGTGCGGCCGCAGCTCGGCCGCTGGCTCACGGCGGCCGATGAGGGCAACGAAGGCCGCGTGGTGCTGAGTCACGAGCTGTGGATGGAGCTGTTCGGCGGAGATCCGGCCGCGCTGCTGGCAGCGGACTGGCATCCTCCCGTTGCGCGGGCGGCCGCCTATCTCTATGCCGACCGTGGCCCTCTCTC
>DAOMOD010000201.1:4314-7626 GCA_035444205.1 Lysobacteraceae bacterium | reverse complement strand
GGCGCCGGCATCGTCCACGATTCCGATCCCGAGAAGGAGTGGGAGGAAACCATGGACAAGGGACGCGCCCTGTTCCGCGCGGTGGCGCAGGCGGCCGGCGGGTTGTGAACGTGGGCAAGCGTGCGGCGCGGCTTGCGCGAGCGCCCGTGGCACGCTATAACTGTTCAGACAGTTATATGGGTGACCGATGAACTTCAACGTCTACATCGACGACGCGACCGCCAAGCGCCTCGGCGAGCTGGCGAAACGCCGCCGGCAACCGCGCAACGCGCTGGTGCGCGAGGCGGTGGCCGCCTACCTGGAGGCCGCGGCGCCCGCCTGGCCCAGGGCCGTGCTGGAGTACGCGGGCGATCCCGGCGCGACGCCGTTCGAGCAGCACCGCGAGGCGCTGGCCGGGGCCGACGACGACCCCTTCGAGCCGCGCGCTTGAGATACCTGCTCGACACCTGCGTGGTTTCCGATTTCGTGCGCGGCGACCCGCCAACGCGCGAGCGGCTGACGGCCTTGCGTCCCGACCAGATCGTGCTGTCCAGCGTCAGCCTGATGGAGGTCGAGTACGGCCTGGCCATCGACCCGCAGCGCGCCCGGCGCATCGGACCGCCGCTCAGGGCCCTGATCGAGAGCGTCGAGCTCGTTCCCTATGCCGAGCCCGAGGCCAAGGCCACCGCCGCATTGCGGGCCGCCCTGCGCAGTCGCGGTACCCCGATCGGCCCCTACGACGTGCAGATCCCCGGCACCGCGCTGGCAAGGGGGCTTGTGCTGGTCAGCAGCAACACGCGCGAGTTCGCGCGCGTGCAGGGCCTGCTGGTGGAAGACTGGCGGGAGCCCTGAGCACATGGCCCCGATACGCGAGGAAGCTTCCGCATGCTGCTGATGATCGACAACTACGACAGCTTCACCTTCAACCTCGTGCAGTACCTGGGCGAGCTGGGTGAGGACGTGCGGGTGGTGCGCAACGACGAACTCACGGTGGACGAGATCGCCGCGCTGGCGCCCGAGCGCATCGTGATCTCGCCGGGGCCGTGCACACCCAACGAAGCCGGGATCTCGCTGGAGCTGGTCGAGCGGCTCGCCGGGCGCATCCCCATCCTCGGTGTCTGTCTCGGTCATCAGGCCATCGGCCAGGCCTTTGGCGGCCGCGTGGTACGGGCGCAGCGGATCATGCATGGCAAGACGTCGATGATCCGGCATCTGGGGCAGGGCGTGTTCGCAGGCCTGCCCGATCCGTTCGAGGCGACCCGCTACCATTCGCTGGTGGTGGAACGCGAGTCGTTGCCGGACTGCCTGGAGGTCACCGCCTGGACCGAGGATGCCGCAGGCGGCATCGAGGAGATCATGGGCCTGCGCCACCGCGGGCTGGCGGTGGAGGGCGTGCAGTTCCACCCCGAATCGATCCTGACGCAGCATGGCCATGCCCTGTTGCGCAATTTCATCGCCGCGCCGCGCATGGCGGCGTGACATGCACCATGGCAGGAGCGGCCAAAGCCGCGATCAGCCGACTGCAGAATCGCGGCTTTCGCCGCTCCTGTGAAAGACCGAAGAATCCTAGCGACCATGACCATCACCCCCCAGGAAGCCCTGCAGCGCACCATCGAGCACCGCGAGATCTTCCACGACGAGATGGTGGCGCTGATGCGCCAGATCATGTCGGGGACAGTGTCGCCGGTGATGACTGCGGCCATCCTCACCGGCCTTCGCGTGAAGAAGGAGACCATCGGCGAGATCGCCGGCGCCGCGCAGGTGATGCGCGAGTTCGCGGCGACCGTCGAGGTGCCCGACCCGGACAATCTGGTCGACATTGTCGGCACCGGTGGCGACGGCGCGCATACCTTCAATATCTCCACTGCCAGCATGTTTGTTGCGGCGGCGGCCGGCGCCAAGGTGGCCAAGCACGGCAACCGCAGCGTGTCCTCGCGGTCGGGCAGCGCCGACGTGCTGGAGGCGCTGGGTGCTGCCATCGAGCTCCTGCCCGGGCAGGTGGCGCATTGCATCGCCGAGACCGGCATCGGCTTCATGTTCGCACCCATGCACCATCCGGCGATGAAGAACGTGGCGCCGGTGCGTCGCGAGATGGGCGTGCGCACCATCTTCAACATCCTCGGCCCGCTGACCAATCCGGCCGGCGCGCCCAACATCCTGATGGGCGTGTTCCATCCCGATCTGGTCGGCATTCAGGTGCGGGTATTGCAGCGCCTCGGCGCGAAACGGGCCTTGGTGGTCTGGGGCCGCGATGGCATGGACGAGATCAGTCTCGGTGCCGCGACCATGGTCGGCGAACTCAAGGACGGGCAGATCCGCGAGTACGAGATCCATCCCGAGGACTTCGGCATCGGCATGGCGGCCAGCCGCAACCTGCGCGTGGACGATGCATCGCAGTCGAAGGCGATGCTGCTCGAAGCCCTGGGCAACGCCGATGGTCTGCCGCGCGAGGTGGTGGCGTTGAATGCCGGTGCCGCGCTCTACGCCGCCGGCACGGTGCCCGACATCGCCGCCGGTATCGAGGCCGCGCGTGCCGCCATCGCTTCGGGCGCGGCGCTGGCGAAGATGGAGGAGTTCGTCGGCATCACCCGCGCGCTGGCCGGTCAGCCGGTCGGGGGCGGCTGATGGCCGACATCCTCGAGCGCATCCTCGCCCGCAAGCGCGAGGAGGTCGCCGAGCGGCGCGCGTGGCGATGCCTGAACTTCGCGCGCGCGCCGCCGAAGCCTCCTCTCCACGCGGCTTTGCCACCGCCCTCCGCGTGAAGGTCGCAGCCGGCATGCCGGCGGTGATCGCCGAGATCAAGAAGGCCAGCCCCAGCAAGGGCGTGATCCGCCCCGACTTCCGGCCCGCCGACATCGCGCGCAGCTATGAGGCTGGCGGCGCGGCGTGCCTGTCGGTGCTGACCGACGTCGACTTCTTCCAGGGGGCGGATGCGCATCTCCGCGAGGCGCGCGCGGCCTGCGCTCTGCCGGTGCTGCGCAAGGACTTCACCATCGACCCCTGGCAGGTGGTGGAGGCGCGCGCGCTGGGCGCCGACTGCATCCTGCTGATCGCGGCCGCGCTGGATGACGCCCAACTTACCGGATTGGCTGGCCTAGCCGCCGAGTTGGGCATGGATGCCCTCATCGAAGTGCACGACGGCGCGGAACTCGATCGCGCGCTGGCCATCGAGGCGCCGCTGATCGGTATCAACAACCGTAGCCTGCGTAGCTTCGCGGTTTCCCTCGACACCACATTGGCGCTGAAGGACCGCGTGCCGGCCGATCGCCTGCTGGTCACCGAAAGCGGTATCGGCAGCCGCGAGGACGTGGCGCGGATGCGCAGCCAGGGCGT
>DAOMOD010000201.1:931-4286 GCA_035444205.1 Lysobacteraceae bacterium | reverse complement strand
CCTTCATGCGCGCCGCCGATCCTGGCGCCGAGCTGGCGCGCCTGTTCGGCTAGCCGTAGGCGCCCTCGTCGCCGTCGCCGCCAAGACCGGGTTGGTCGGGGCCTGCCCGGTGGACTACGACGGTCTTGCCGGAGGCGCTGATCATGCCCTGTTCCTCAAGCTGCTTCAGGGCCTTGCCGGCGACCTCCCGCGAGCAACCCACCATGTGGCTGAGTTCCACGCGCGATACCTTGATCTGCGTGCCGCGCGGATGGCTCATGGCATCGGGCTCGGCGCACAGGTCGACCAGGGTGCGGGCGACGCGGGTGATCACGTCCATGAACGCCAGCCTTCGCACCTTGCGCCGGCTTTGCAGGAGACGCTGGCTGAGCTGGGCGCCGATGGCGAACAGGATGCGCTGGCAATCCGCGCGCAGGGGACCTTCCAGCAACTGGAACAGGCGTTCGTAGCTGATCTCGGCGAGCTCGCACGGCGAACGCGCCTTGACGCTGACCGTGCGCTTCTGCGGCGCCACGAACAGGCCCATCTCGCCGATGAATTCGCCCGGGTTGAGGCGTGCCAGGGTGATCTCGCGGCCGTCGGTCTCCTCGACGGTGACCATCAGCGAGCCGCTGATCACGTAGTGCAGCGTATTCGCCTCGTCGCCGGGGCGCAGGACCACGGCGCGATTGGGATACTTGCGCAGGTGGCAAAGGGCAAGAAATCGATCGAGCGACGCGCGATCAAGCTGCAGGAAGCCGGGATGGCGTACCTGCGGCATCGCGCTGTGGAGGCCGTAGCGCATGTTCACGTGGGATCCTTGTCGTGATGTGCCGAAACGGTGCCGAGGAGGTCCCCAGCGCCGCTCGGCGGAGTGTAGCAGGCGTCACGGCGGGTCCGCCTGAGGCCCGATCGGCGGCGTCAAAAGGGCGAATTTCGGGCGATTCGATCGTTAGCCGCCGCTGAACGTTTTGCTAACGCTTTTGCAACGTTTGCAACCGTATAAGGGAGCCTCAGGATCGACTGCGAGGAACCCCCATGCGACCCGACCGCATCCATCTGCAAGGCTACGCGGGACACAACATCGAGCTGGTTGAGGAATGGACATCTGCGTCGGGCGCGCCGGCGCGGCTGTGGTATGAAGCGGTCGACCCGGCCACAGGGGCCGTCCGCGGCCGCTTCGCAAGCCGTGCCGAGGCCGAGTCCTACCTGGATACCCTGTTTCCCGGCGTGCCGGGCGATCTTGGGCGCCAGCCCTGCGCGCCGGCGCTGCGCGTCGCTCCATCCCCGCTCAGCTCGATCCGCTGAAGGTCACGTCGGCCGCGGCGTTTATTACCCGGGCGGGATACCCCATAATGGACGGTTCACGCCGCTGCGCGGGCCCCGGGGCCCGTGCCGCGACTTCGCCGACAGTGAGAATCCAGCACCGTGGTCAAACCGCTTCCGCGCCTCAAGCTGCAGGGGTTCAACAACCTCACCAAGGCGCTCAGTTTCAATATCTACGATCTCTGCTTCGCGGTGACGCCGGAGCAGCGCAATCGTTACATCGAATACATCGACGAGGCCTACAACGCCGAACGCCTGACCCACATTCTCACCGAAGTGGCCGACATCATCGGCGCCAACATCCTCAATATCGCACGCCAGGACTACGATCCGCAGGGTGCATCGGTAACCATCCTGATCTCTGAGGAGCCGGTCATCGACCGCAAGCAGGCCGGCAGCAAGGTGGTCGAAGGCGCGGTGCGCGAGCACCCCGAAGACGCCAGCGTGGTCGCGCACCTGGACAAGAGCCACATTACCGTCCACACCTACCCGGAAACCCACCCGCACAACGGCATCGCCACCTTCCGTGCCGATATCGACGTGGCCACCTGCGGCGTGATTTCACCGTTGAAGGCGCTGAACTACCTGATCGAGAGCTTCGAGTCGGACATCGTGATCATGGATTACCGCGTACGCGGCTTTACCCGCGACGTGCGTGGCAAGAAGCACTACATCGACCACAAGATCAACTCGATCCAGGACTACCTGTCGAAGTCGATCAAGAATCGCTACGAGATGTTCGACGTCAACGTGTACCAGGAGAACATCTTCCACACCAAGATGCACATCAAGGACTTCGACCTCGATACCTACCTGTTCGAGATCGACGCCCGCCATCTGTCGTTCAAGGAGCGCATGCGCATCGAGCACGAGCTCAAGCGCGAGATCGAGGAGCTGTTCCACGGGCGCAATCTGGTCTAGGAGCGGGGAGCGGGGAGCGGGGAGCGGGGAGCAGGGAGCAGGGAGCAGGGAAGCGCATCGTAGGGTCGTAGGTTGGGGTAAGCGAAGCGCACCCCAACGCTCCAGCGTCGGCGCATACGACGAGCGTGCCGGCGCCTGAAGCGTGCGAGAAAAGGCAAGGCGCTTGAACCGCGGAGAGCGCAGAGTTCGCAGAGAGTGGCAAGCAAGGTCAACAGAGCGGTTGGCCTTCGCCACGGTACCCGACGTCTTCGCTGCTGCCGCCGGGCATTGAACTCGATGTTGCTTTTCCTCTGCGCTCTCAGCGTGCTCTGCGGTCGATGCTGTTTCTAGAGGCGGTAGGCCACCCATTTCATGAAGCCTGCCGCCGCCGCCATCAGCCGTGGCACCGGCTGCGGCAACGCCACGGCGCCGCGTTCGAGCGCGTCCTCGGCGTGGCGCGCCTCGTCGGCCTGCATGCGGCGCACGATGGCGCGGCTGCGCTCATCCCCTTCCGGCAGGCGCTCCAGGTGATCGCCGAGGTGCGCCTCGACCTGGCGCTCGGTCTCGACCACGAAGCCCAGGCTGACCCGGTCGCCGACCAGTCCGGCTGCGGCGCCCAGGGCGAAACTGCCGGCATACCACAGCGGGTTGAACACGCTGGGACGCTCTCTAAGTTCCTGCAGGCGTTCGGCGCACCAGGCGAGGTGATCGATTTCCTCGGCGGCGGCGCGGTGCAGGTGGGCACGCAACTCGGCATCACGGGAGACCGAGGCCTGACCGAAGTACAGGGCCTGGGCGCAGACCTCGCCGGTGTGGTTGATGCGCATCAGGCCGGCAGCGTGACGGCGCGCGCTGTCGTCGAGGTCGGGGTCGGGCAGGTCGCCCGCCGGGTTCGCCTCCCCGGGCACCGGCGCTGGCGCAAAGGCGGTGGCGAGCGCGCGTTCTGCCTCGATCAGCAGGCGGTCGAGCGTGGAGTAGTTGCGGGCGAGGCTCATGCGATGTCGACCTGGCGGGCGAGGAGTTCCAGCGGATGATAGATCGGGAGCGGCGAAGGGGAGCTGGAAAGCCCCGCCTGCAACCACATGCGGCAGCCGATATTGGCCGTGCACAGTGCTTCGGCTGCGGCCGGCCGCAGATCGGAGAGCACATT
>DAOMOD010000201.1:0-910 GCA_035444205.1 Lysobacteraceae bacterium | reverse complement strand
GAGCCTGTTCCGGCTGCTCCAGGAACTGGATCCCGGCGGCCCCGCAACAGCGGCCCTGCCGGGGCAGGTGGGCCAGCTCAAGGCCGGGAATGCGTGACAGGAGGTCGACGACGCCATCGGCGCTGCGGCTGACGTTCTGCATGGTGCAGGGCAGGTGCAGGGCGAGGCGCAACGGCAGCGGTCGCCAGCGCAGGGCGGCGAAGGCCGGGTCGGCGGCGAGAAAGTCATGGATATCCCGTGCGCGTGCACCGAGCGCCTGGCGCACGCCATCGAAGCAACCGCTGGCACTGACCAGCACAGGAGCGTCGCCGGCCAGGGCGGCGCCTAGCGATTGGCCCATGCGAACAGCGCCGTCGGCGTCACCGCCATGGGCAAGGACAGCGCCACAGCAGCCCTGGGCCGCGGGGATGCGCACCCGGTAGCCGGAGACTTCGAGCAGGCGCAGTGCCGCGGTGTGAACTGGCGCGTCGTAGCGACGTGCGACACAGCCCAGAAACAGCACGACCTCTCCGCGAGCGCCACGACCGGTCGGGTGCAGGCGCGACGGTGGCGGCGGCGTCGGCATGGCGTCTTCGGGCGGGGTCAGTCCCAGTCCTTCGGTGATCCGGGCCAGCCCCGACCTGCGCAGCAAGCGCAGTCCGCTGAGCGCCAGGGCCAGCCGGCGCCTGCTGCGCAACAGCCAGCGCAGGCGCCTCAGCGTGGCAGAAAGGCCGCGGCGGCGTGCCAGCAGGACGCGTGTTTGCACCAGCAGTTCGCCAAAGTGCACGCCCGGCGGACACACCCGCTCGCAGGCGCGGCAGGCCAGGCAGCGATCAAGATGAAGGAGCGCGCGGCCGTCAGCCTGCATGACGCCGCTGGCCAGCGCCTGGGCCAGGGCAATACGGCCGCGCGGCGACTCGCCCTCCTCGCG
>DAOMOD010000200.1:0-7639 GCA_035444205.1 Lysobacteraceae bacterium | reverse complement strand
GCGCGTGCGCACAGGGGCAACGCGACGTGCGAGGACTTGTTCAGAGGTTCCCTAGGTGGTCAACCCTCACGCTGGGTAACCCACTCAATTTCCAAGAGAACCTCCTTGCACGATCCATCTCACTGCCGACATCGGTGTGAGGGGACACAATCTGACGATCGATGCGCCCGCAGGCAAAAGGCTCGTCATCAACGGCACGGGCAATTCGCCGGTGTTTCGCCTAGCCGTGACCGGCAACCGGACCTTTTCACTTGCCAACGCGATCCAGCGACAGGTCGAGGTCCAGGCAGATGGGGACGGCGGGCGCGTGACGAGCGTGCCGGTTGGCAACGACTGTCCCGGTATTTGCGGCGAGGAATTCCCGAGCGGGACGGCCTTGCTGCTCGTTGCCGAGGCGGCACCGGGCAACCAGTTTCTCGGCTGGAGCGGCGATTGCGTCGGCACAGCCGGCCCCACGTGCGAGATCTTTCTGTCCGGGGATGCGTCGGTCAGTGCCGGTTTTGGCGCGACGCCGCCGCTGCGCAGACTGACGGTTTCGCTCGCCGGCACGAGCGCAGGCCAGGTGATCGCGGACGCGGGCGGCATTGCCTGTCCGGATCAGTTCGATCACGACTATCTCGACGGCACGCATCTGGTGCTTGATGCGACGCCGGGACCAAACAGCGACTTTGCCGGATGGGGTCCGCCCAGCCGGAATCGGCGAATGCGAACTGCGGATGGACAGCGACATTCAGCTTGAGGCCACCTTCCAGATGCAGACCCGCTCCCTGGCGGTTTCGGTGGTCGGCTACGGTCGCGTGCACAGCACTCCAGCGGGTATCGATTGCCCCGCATCCTGCGTCTCGTCGTTTCCGGAGGACATTTTCGGCGACGGCTTCGAGTAGGTGTGGCGTCAAGGCAGGCGCACCGCAACTTGCAACGAAGGCGTCGCAATCCAGGTTTTTCCCCGGACTACGGGAACGAGGAAACCCGGAGTCTTGCCGCTCTCAGCCGCCCGCCTCGAAGCCATTGGCGAAGACGGCCGGCCCAAGCACTGCGCCGTGGTGCTCGTCGGCGCCGAGGTCGTAGGGCCCGTGCAGGTTGGGGCGTTCCGGTCGATCGAAGCCGCGCAGCTCGCCGTCCATGTCGCGGGTGCTCGGCAGCACCACGCCGACATCGCAGAAGTCGATGGCCGGCGAGTCCGGGCGCAGATGCGGATCGCCGGAACCGACGATCAACGCCGACGCCGCAGTCGCCGGGCCGATCCGCGTCGATGACGGCGGCATCGAGACCACTTCATGGGCCAGCACGCAGTCGGCGTCGCCGGCGCCACCGCCGGTGATGTCGAACACCGTGCCGGCCTGCTCCGCGACCAGACTGGAGTAGAGGCGCACCGACCCGCCGTTGCGCGCGCTGAGCAGGCTGATATTGCTGCCGAGTCCTTCGAAGAAGGTACTGTGAACGAACTGCGCAACGCCGCCGTTGTGGGCTTCGACGCGGCTGCGCAGCCCCAGCGAGTTGCTGACGATCACGCCTTCGGCGTCGAGCAGCGAGCCGCTGCCTTCCACCCAGAACACCGCGCCGGCGTGGTTGGCGCTGTGGGTGCGCAGGCGGGTCGATTCGATACGCGCCAGCGCGCCGCTCCAGACCGCGATGGCGCCGCCGAAATTGTCGGTGACGCCCATCGGTCCGGCGGCGCTGTTGGTGAGCATTTCGGAGCAGGCGGGACCGCGGTTGCAGCCCTGGGTGCGCTCCATCAGAAGTTCGGCGCCATTGCTGACGGCGATGCCGCCGCCGCGCCGAATCGCCAGATTCGAGGTGACCCGGGTGTCGGTGAGAAACAGGCGGGTGCCGGCGCCGAGCGCACGGATGCCGCCGCCGGAGCCGGTCAGCGCGCGGTTGTCGTGGACCAGCATGGAGTGCGTTGCGGTGCCGATGAGGTTGACGGTGGCGCCGGCGCTGGCATCGATGCCGCCGCCGTCGATACCGGCACGGTTCTCGCTGATGCCGGGATTGGTCGGCGGCGCGACATTCTCCGGGAAGGCGTTCACGGTGCAGCCGCTGGTGGCGAATACGCCGCCGCCATGATCGCCAGCCTCGTTGCGCCAGATCCGCGAGCGGGTGGCGAACACGCCGGGGCCGGTGCAGTAGACGCCGCCGCCCGACGCGCTGGCGGTGTTGGTGAAGACCGTGCTCGGCTCATCCAGCACCACGCTGGCGCCGGCAGCGCCGTCGATGTGGATGCCGCCGCCGTTGGTGGCGGTGTTGCCGACTACCAGAACCCGCTCCACGGAGACCAGCACATCGCCGCTCACCCGAAGGCCGCTGTTGGTGCCGGCGGTCACGCGCAGATCGCGCAGCACCACCACGGCAGTCCCTGGTTGGGTGTTGCTGATGCGGATCACCGGCGCCGGGCCACCGACGACGCCGGCGCCGCTGAGCTGCGTGCGGGCGCCCACGGTCGGTGTCGACGTCGAACAGTCGGGAAAGCCGCCGGCCAGGGTCACGCTCTGGTTATCCACCACCACCGCCTGCGCAGTCCAGGTGGCGTTGGTGGCGATACGGATGGTGTCCGCTCCGGGATTGAGGATCGCCGCCAGCAGGGCGCCGTTGATGGTGGTGTGCGTGCATGCGCCGTCGCTGCCGACGGTGTAGATGGCGGCCTGGGCTGGCGCATGGACGATGCAGGCGAGGGCGCCCAGCAAGACGAGACGAGGGATCATGAGCTGCATTCCGAGATCGGGCGCGAAGCGCGGCGCGTCGATCAGGAAAACACGGTTTCGCGGCAGATCCGGACAGCGCAGCGCACCCTCATTTCGTTCGGCGGATCAGTTGCCCGACTCGAAGCCGTTGCCGAAGATGTGCTCGGCGAGCAGTCGCGTCGGATGCAGACACCAGCTTTCCAGCGTGCCTTCGAAGTCGGCTTCCTCGTCGATCGCGGTCAGCCGCCATTCGCTGGCGAAGGGCAGGCCGTTGAAGGCCGCCAGCGGCTGGTCCGGCGTGTAGGACAAACCGGTATCCAGCGGGCAGGCGTCCTCCACCGGGCCGGCGTCGCCTTCATCGTCCAGGCGCAGGTCGATGTCGTCCTCGCTGCAGCCGAAGGTGCTGGCGGGCACGCCGGGACGGTCGATCAGCAGCGCGCTGGTGCCGCTTTCCATGTGCTCCAGGCGAAACACCAGGTCGCCGGGCCAGCCGTGGCGGGCGCTGATGGACACGTCGAGGTCGGCGAGTACGGCCGTCTGAACCGGGAACAGGGCGTCGTCGATCCCGGCCGCGTCGCCGTCCGGAATCTGGCGCGTGGCGCTGGCGCAGAAACTCTGCCGGCAGCGGTCGCCGAAGCGGCTGCGCGCCAGATCGAGCGCATCGCGAAGCTGCAACAGGCCCCAGCCGGTGTACGGGTCCCAGCCGACGCCATATTCGTCGCCGTTGGCGCTGGTACCGGCGAGAGCGAGCGCGCTGTCGCGCAGCACCTCGCGCAGCTCGATGTGGCTGATGCCGGCCTTGCCGCCGCAGGCCGACCACAGCAGCGCCGCCGCGCCGGACGCCACGGCGGCAGCCTGTGAGGTGAAACCGCTGAAGAGGTAGCCGTAGCCACCGACGCAATCGGTGCAGTCGCTGCCGTCGTCGACCAGCAGCGTGGCGTTCTTGCCTACCGCCGCGAGCAGCGCCTGGCCGTCGGCCTGGGACAGCGAGAGGGTGGGAAGCGAGGGCTGGTCACAGTTGCCATTGCAGCTGCCCCGGAAGTTGCCTGGGTTGTGGTTGTAGATCACCACCCCGAGTCCGCCGGCCGTGCGCACGGCGTTGATCTTGATGGCGAAAGTGACCGCGCCGCGCTCGCAAAGCACGATGTGTCCGGCCCAGGCGTCAGGGTCGGGCTCGGCGCAGAGGCCGCCGTCGACCATCGCTGCGCTCACCTCGCCCAGCGCGCTTTCGTCGATCTGGACGCCGAGCCGGGTCGCTCCATTCACGGTCACCTGAAAGCGCGGCACATCCGCCGGCGGTGCGGCCTGGGTGGACAGCAGCGGGTCGGCACCGGCGGCCAGTTCGACCACGTCCCAAAGTGCAGCAGCCGGCGGGTCGTCGGGGTCGAAGTCGCTGTCGGGGAAGGCCGAGGCGGCCAGGTGCACGGCGGCGTCGTTGAGCCCGGCGACCGAGATCACGCCCTCGTAGCTCGCCGGGTAGCTGCGGGTGGCGGCGAAGGTGTTGCCGGCGCCGGCGATGCTGAGGATGCCGTGGTCGAGGTACAGCTCTTCGAAGAGGGTCTGTTCGACGTCGGAGAAGGCGGGGGTGCCGAGGCTCAGGTTGATCACGTGGGCACCCTCGTCGCGGCACCATTCCACGGCAGCGGCGAGATTGCTCTCGCCCGGCACGAAAACGCCATCGTTGTTGAAGAACTTGACCACCAGCAGCTCCAGCCCGCCGGGGGCGATGCCGACCACGCCAAGATCGTTGTGGCGCGCGGCGATGATGCCGGCCACCCGGGTGCCGTGGCCGGCACCGTCTTCGTTCCAGGACTCGCCGCTGATCTGGCTCATGCCGCTGATGCGCACCCCGGCAAGATCCGGGTGCTGGGCGAACACGCCGGTGTCGATCATGCAGATGCGGACGCCGGTGCCGTCCGGCGCGCCGAAGTCGATCGTGCCGTCGCGGTTTTCGTCCCAGACGTCGCGCGCCTGCACCTGGTCGACGTGCCAGGGGACGAACTGCGACAGCGGGTGATAGGAGGGGACCGGTTCGATCCGGCGTACGCCTTCGATGGCGGCCAGCGCCGCGGTCGCGGCTTCGGGGAGCAGCACGGCCAGGGTGTGCACGCGCGCAAGGTCGTGCGTCACCTGGCCGCCGGCAGCGCTGATCTCCGCCTCGATCCTTGCGTGCCCGACATCGGGTTCGAGCTGCAGGTAGTAGGCGCTGCGCGTCTCGGCGGTGGCGTGCTGGATCAGCCCCAGCGCCGCTGCCAGCGCAACAAGAAGTCTGAGTCGAATCGAAATGGCCATGGTTCTCCCGGCAAGGCATCTGGCGAGGCGCGATTCGCCTCTTCACCGCGGGAATCGCCATCCGGCGCCGAATCCGGCCACGCGTCGCGAAGGCGCGGTGAAAGGGTACTGCCTGGTTCGAGTGGTTCGAGACACCATTTCGATCGCGCTGCGCGCGCCTCAATGGTTCCTCACCCTGAACGGGGTGTGGAATGCGGCTGCGCCGGCCTCGAAGGCTCCTTACCATGAGCGGAACCCTCAAACCGTTCGCCCTGAGGAGGCGCGAAGCGCCGTCTCGAAGGGCCGCGGTTTCGGTGGGTTGCCGCGAGAAACACGCTGCCTGTCGAGTAGCCCGGATAAGCGAAGCGCATCCGGGAGAAGTGTCTGGCGGAGCGAAAGTCTTCGCTTCCTGTGCACTCTCCGAGCGAGATGCGCTACTCGTGATCCAAGCAGCCTTACCGAGCGCCGTCGCTGACGCGCAACGTCTCCAGCAGGGCGCGGTACGGGTGCTCGCCAAGCCCGGCCACATCGAGGCGCTGGGCGGCTTGCACTGCCAGCCGGTGTGCGGTCTCGGAATCGCCCAGACGCTGCAGTGCCTCGATCCTGAGCAGGGTCGCGCGGGTGTCACGCGATTCCGTGCCGCGCGCGGGTGGCGCGGCGAGGGCGGCCTGGTTCAGCGCGGCGATCGCCGCAGCCGCGTCGCCAAGGGCGAGTGCACAGCGCGCCTCGGCGAACTCGATCGCGAAAGTTGTGCGTATGCGGTCATATGCGCCCTGCTGCAATGCTGTGCGCGCCGTAGCGATGCCTGTTGAAGCGGCGAGATCGCCGAGGGCGCAGCGGGCGCCGGCGAGTTCGGCCTCGACAAGCGCACGAGTGCCACGGATATCGAAACCGGCTTCGGTGGCGAGTTCGATGAAGCGCTCCAGCGCCGCCGCGGCGCCCCTCGTGTCCAGGGCGGCCGCGGCCAGCAGACCGCGGGCGTACCAGGTGAATGCGTAGGCCTCCACATCGAGGCCGCGCAGGGCGGCCCACTCGCGGTTGCTCTGGTCGAGGGCTTCAAGGGCCTCGTCGAATCGACCCCGTGCCTCGAGTACCTGGCCGAGCCGCAGCCAGGCGCTGGCCCGGTACTGCGACGGCGCATCACCGAGTTGGTCGTAGATCGTGAGCGCCTCGCGCGTGCGCGCCTCGGCATCGTCCAGTGCGCCGATGCGCAGATCGGTGTCGCTGGCATTGACCAGCGCCACTGCAAAGGCCCGCGTGCCGTGCTCGCCGCGCTCGCGAAAGGCGGCGATGACGGCATCGTGGCGGCGCTTGGCGGCGTCGAGGCGGCCAAGCAGCTGCTCGAACAGGGCCGCACTGGTCATCAACCGGAGCCGGGCGTCTGCGCTCGGGGCAGGGCCGCCCCAGGAACCGTCGAGCACCGGCGCGATCAGCGCCAGCGCACCTTCGAAGTCGAGTCTGGTGTGGCGCAGCCACGACCACGCCCAGCGCAGTTCCGCGCGCAGCGGATGGCTCGGCGCAACTTCAGCCAACAGCGCCTCGGCTTCCTCCAGTCCCGACTCGTCATCGGCTGTCTGTGCGCCGCTCCCCACCCCGGCCAGCGCGCGCCACATCAGGGCGCGAGCGCGTTCGAAAGCGGCGTCGGTGCCGCGCTCTCGCGCCTTGTCGATGGCGAGATCGAGCAGGGGCGCTGCCTGGTCGCCGCGGCCTGCGAGGGTGTACAGACGTCCGATCGTGGCAAGCATGTCGGCCTGCACCACCGGATCGAGGGCGCTGGCGTCGCGGGCACGCGCGGCGCCGCGTTCGAGCAGTTCGGCCACGGTGGGTATCGAGGCGACGACGCGATCCCGGTCGCTGGCATCGAAGAGCTGCATCAGAAACTCGCGCAGAGCGTCCGCACGTCTGAGTTGGGCTTCCGCGCGGGCAGCCTGGGTGCGGGCCTCGGCGGCGGCGGACGCGGCGCGTTCAGCCTCCTGTTGCGCTACCTCGGCCGCCTCGCGTGCAAGCTGCGCCTGCCAGAGGGTGCCGACGATACCTGCCAGAATCGCCCCGGCGACCAGCAGGCCGGCTGCGACGCCGCCGCGGTGACGGGCCGCGAAGCGGCGCAGGCGGTAGCCGCGCGATGCCGGGCGCGCGGCTACCGGATAGCCGTCCAGCAGGCGGGTGAGATCCTCGCGCAGGCGGTCGGCCGAGGCATAGCGAGCCGCGGGATCCGTAGCGAGCGCCTTGGCGACCACCGCATCGAGGTCGGCGGCCGGAAGCGCGAGCGGTCGCGTCGCGCAGGTCGACGGTGCGGGCAGCGCAGGCTGGTGCGTTTGATCGGCGACGTCGCCGGGGGCGCGCTCGGCGATCAGCGTCCACAGCAGCAGGCCGAGCTGGTAGACGTCCGACGCCGTGGTGGTGGGCTGGCCGGCGCGTTGCTCAGGGCTGGCGTAGCGCGGGGTCAGCCAGGCGCGGCCCTGCGTCTGCGTGGTGGTCTGACTCGCCACGGCGACAACGGGTACCGCGTCCGCTGGCACCTCGTCGCCTTCCAGTATCCGCGCGATGCCGAAGTCGAGCAGCTTCACCTGCCCGTCGGCGCCCACCAGGATATTGGCCGGCTTGATGTCGCGATGCACGATCAGCTGCCGGTGCGCCGCTTCGACCGCAGCGCAGACCTCGATCACCAGGCTGATGCGCTGGCGCGC